>DDSR01000337.1 GCA_002343455.1 Deltaproteobacteria bacterium UBA2385
GAGCCGGGCGGGATCTCGACCCGGCCGTCGAGCAGGCCGACGAGGCGGGCGGCGAGCTGGGGGCGGCGAGCCTGGAGGGCGGCGCTGACGAGCGAGGCGAGCTCGTCGACGTCGTCGTGCTCGTGCAGGGCGGCGATGAAGGCGTCTTCGGCGGCGCGACCGGGGGCCGGCAGGGCGGGTGTGTCCATGGTGCTCCTCGAATCGAAAGGTAGCCCCTGCGGCCGGGACCGGCTGCCGGAAACTCGGCGGCAGCTGCCGGAAAACGGGCAGGCCGGGCGGCGAGGAGCACGGTGGCAGCGAGGACCTCGTGACGGCACGGGTCCTGCCTGGGGCCGGGCCGCCTCACGCCCTCGGAGATCCCATGGCCCCGAAGCCCCTCGCTCCCCTCGTCTTCCTGATCACCGCCTGCCAGCCTCCCGCCATCGAACCCTGGCACGAGGCCCGCCAGGCCTGCGAGCTCGCCGAGGGCGAGCACCCCGTCGACACGGTGATCGACGGGCGGCCGGCCCTGGACCTCAGCCCGGAGTGCAGCCTCCACCTGGGCGAGCTGCTGGGGGTAGACAGGGAGAGCTTCGAGGCCGCCCCCCTCAGCCTGGAGGCCCTGCTCCACGGGGCGCACCTGCTGGTGGCGGCGGACTTCGGCGAGGTGGGGCAGCTGCTGGCCAGCCCGCACGCCTCGACCTGGGCCCGTCAGCATCTCGCCCGCCAGGCCGAGCGCGGCGGGCTGTCCGATCGGGCTCCAGCCTCGGCCCTGCTGCTGGCCCATGTGCGCTCCGAGCTGCGCGAGATCCGCTTCGTGCCGGATCTCGAACAGTACGCCGCCGCCTACGACCGCGGACGGATGGTGCTGGGGGAGGTCCAGAGCCACGAGGATCAGCCTCCGCTCTGGATGGCCTCGGTCCTGATGCACGAGGCCAGCCACGGAGTCGGCCCCGAGCACGGCGCCTGCCGGGACCGCCCGGACGAGGCCTGCGACGCCGACCTGGACGGAGTCTACGGCGCCCAGGCCTGGATGATCGAGGCCTGGCGCCAGGGGCTGCAGCCGGGGCAGGCGCACGCCGAGGAGGCCTGCGCGGGCTCGGTCAGCGATCTGACGGTGATCTGTTCGATGGTGAACAATCCAGGCGACGATCTGCTCTGCGACCCGCTGGCCCGCTGGCGGGTCTGTGACACGCTCGGGCAGCGCTGAGCAGATGCACGGCGCCCCCCGCAAGCGGGAGGAGGGTTGATTGGCCGTCTCCCTCCCCTCGCTTGCAGGCGGAGGGGGGGCGTCCGGCCGCCAGACCCCGCTGTTTCTCGATAGGCGCTCCCATGACCGCCTCCCTGCTGGCCGCCCCCCTGACCCTGCCCTGCGGTCAGCGCATCGAGAACCGCATCCTCAAGTCCGCGATGAGCGAGGGCCTGGGCTCGGCGGAGCACGGGCCCACCGCGGCCCATGCACGCCTGTACGCCCGCTGGGCTCGCGGCGGGCTGGGGCTGTCGATCACCGGGAACATCATGATCGACGGGCGGGCCCTGGGCGAGCCGGGCAACGTCGTGGTGCAGGACGCGCAGCACCTGGACGCGCTGAAGGACTGGGCGACGGCCGGGCGCGGGTCGGGGACCCGGCTGTGGGCGCAGCTCAACCACCCGGGCAAGCAGGCGCCGCGCTTCTTGAACAAGGAGACGGTCGCGCCCTCGGCGGTCGGCTTCGGGCCGCAGCTCTCCTCGGCCTTCGCGGTGCCCCGGGCGCTGGAGGAGGCCGAGATCCTGGAGATCATCGCTCGTTTCGGTCGGACGGCGGCGGTGCTGCGCGAGGCGGGCTTCGACGGGGTGCAGATCCACGGCGCCCACGGCTACCTGGTCAGCCAGTTCCTCAGCCCCCACCACAACCGACGCGAGGACAGCTGGGGAGGCTCGCTGGAGAACCGCGCGCGCTTCGTCCACGAGGTCTACGCGGAGATCCGGCGCCAGGTGGGGCCGGACTTCCCGATCGGGATCAAGATCAACTCGGCGGACTTCCAGAAGGGCGGCTTCACCGAGCAGGAGTCGGCCGAGGTGATCGCCGGGCTGGCCCAGGAGGGCATCGACCTGGTGGAGGTCTCGGGGGGGACCTACGAGGCGCCGGCGATGACGGGGAGAGCGATGAAGGAGAGCACCCGGGCGCGCGAGGGCTACTTCCTCTCCTTCGTGAAGGGCCTGCGGCAGTCGGTGACGGTGCCGCTTGCGGTGACGGGCGGCTTTCGCACGGCCGAGGGGCTGGAGGCGGCGCTGGCCGAAGGGGCGGCCGACATGGTCGGGCTGGCCCGAACGATCGCCGTGCAGCCGGACTTCGCGGCCCAGGTGTTGGCGGGCCAGCGCCCGGTGAGCGCGATCCGTCGGCTGAGCACCGGGGTCAAGGCCCTGGACGCGGTGGCCTTCCTGGACGTGACCTGGTTCGAGGCCCAGCTCGCCCGGATGGGCGAGGGCAAGGAGCCGCTGCCGGAGCTGAGCGAGTGGCGCTCGCTGGGCCACACGCTCTGGTCGCAAGGGGTGCAGGCCTTCCGGATGCGGCGGGCCTGAGGCTCACCACCCGGAAGCTCACCAATCCGGGCCGATGCGCCAGGCCTCGCCGACCCCGGGCAGGCCGATCCAGACGGTCTGGCCCTTGCCGCGGAGGACCCTCCCCAGGGCGAGGTCTTCACGATCGCCCTCGACGATGGCGCTGCCCTCCGAGAGGCTGAGGACGCCAGCCTCGGGCGAGAGGAAGAGCGTGACCGAGCCGGCGCCGCTCCAGTCGGTGGAGGCCCCGGGGGCGCCGATGGCGAGGTCGAGAGCCCCGTCGAGGTCGAAGCCGGCGGCGACGGCGCTGCCGGCCTGGTCACCGGGGCTGTCGCCGAAGACGGTGAGCCAGGCGGTGGAGAGCTCCTGCTCGCCCCAGAGCGGGCCGGTGAGCAGGTAGGCGGCGCCGGCTCGCTCTCCGGCCGAGCCTTCGCCCGGCGCGCCCACCAGGATGTCGTCGTAGCCGTCGCCGTCGACATCACCGGCGGCGGCGAGGGCGTGGCCGGCCTGGTCGCCCGCGGCGCTGCCCCGCAGGATGGCGAGCGCGTCGGACAGGTTGGAGGCTCCCGCCTCGGGCGCGGCGAGGAGGTAGGCGCTGCCGGCGTAGCGGTCCGGGCCACGCGCGCCGGGCACCCCGACCAGCAGCTCGACGAGGCCGTCCCCATCGGTGTCGCCGGCCCCCGCCAGCACGGCGCCGGCTTCGTCCCCGGCGGCCTCGCCCCAGAGGATGCTGCGGGCCTCGTCCAGGCTGGTGCTCTCCCCGCAGGTCGCCGTGAGCAGGGCGATCCGGCCCTGGCGCCTCAGCTCGCCGCTGGCCTGGGGGGCGCCGATGGCGAGGTCCAGCAGCCCGTCGCCGTCGAGGTCGCCGGGCAGAGCCAGGGCGCTGCCGGCCTCCTCTGCGTCCTGGCCGTCGACCTGGCCGCAGGTGAGCTCCTCGACCCTGGCGGAGGAGAGCGGCGCTTCCAGCAGGAAGACGGCGCCGTCCTGCGCGCCGACCCCGGGCGCCCCCAGGGCCATCAGCCCGTCGCGGGCCGCCAGGGCGCTGCCGAGGAAGCTGCCGTCCGCCCCGCCCCGGATGCTGAAGCTGGAGCCCTCGGGATCGACCAGGACCAGCCCCTCGTTGACCTCTCCCCCCCGAGGGGCGCCGATCGACACGATGCCGTCGTCGTCGACCGCCAGGGCCGATCCGGCCTCGCTGCCCTCCTCGCCCTCCCAGACCCAGGGCAGGCAGGGGTCGACCCGCCCGTCGCAGTCTTGATCGACGCCGTCGGCGCAGCGCTCCAGGGCGCCAGGGTAGACGCTGTCGTCCTCGTCCTGGCAGTCGCCTCCCCCGTGGTCCAGCCCGCGGTGGCCATCGGCGTCGGCGTCGAAGTCGTCGGCCCCGTCGCAGTCCTGGTCGACCCCGTCGTACCAGGACTCGGCGGCCAGGGGGGAGACGTCGGGGTCGGCGTCGTCGCAGTCGCGCGGATCGGCGCTCTGCCCGTCGAGCTGGTCGCAGGTCGCGCCCAGGGGCCGATCCGGATCGCCGAAGCCGTCGCCGTCGCCGTCCAGGTAGACGGCGCGGGCCCCGCCGTTGTCGGGGTCCTCGGCGTCGACGAGGCCGTCGCAGTCCTCGTCCAGGCCGTTGGCGCAGAGCTCCTCGGCCCCGGGATGGACGGTCGGATCCGCGTCGTCGCAGTCCTCTCCCTGCGGCACGCGCTCGGGCAGGGCGAGGCAGGAGCGCAGCACATCGGCGTCCTGCCCGTAGCCGTCGCCGTCGAGGTCCAGGTGCCAGGCCGGGGCGTCGGTGAGGCCGGGATCGTCGTCGTCGGCGAGGCCGTTGCAGTCCTCGTCCGTCCCAGCGGGGTCGCAGACCTCGGCCGCCGCGGGGTTGACCGCGGCGTCCCGATCGTCGCAGTCGTCGCCGCTGGCGGAGGTGCCATCCACCGGCAGGCAGGCCAGCTCCCAGACGTCGGGGTCGCCGAAGCCATCGCCGTCGGCGTCCCGGTACCAGGTCAGCGCGTCGACCGCGTCAGCCTCATCGAGCAGCCCGTCGCAGTCGTTGTCCCGGCCGTCGCAGAGCTCGTCGGCGTCGGGCTGGAAGGCGGGGTCCCCGTCGTCGCAGTCGCCGGCGCGGTCGGCGGCCCCAGCCGGACGCTGGCAGCTGCGCTGGGCGGTGCGCTCGTCTCCCCAGCCGTCCCCGTCGGCGTCGGTGTAGTAGAGCCGGGCCTCAAGGGCGTCCTCCTCGTCGACCTGGCCGTCGCAGTCGTCGTCGACGTCGTTGCAGCGCTCGACGGCGTCGGGCGAGCGCAGGGGGTCGCCGTCGTCGCAGTCGTAGGGCGAGATCCAGCCGTCGTGATCGCGGTCCAGCGTGGGGTGCTGGCCGAGGCCCTGGCAGGCGAGCGGGAGGGCCAGCAGCACGAGCAGGGAGAGGGGGCGGATGGAGAACCTCCAGCAGGCAGGATGCCCGCTAATCTCCCGGCCCGGTAGCCGCGCGCCTGCGGGCGCAGGGAGATAGGACGGCGAGCAACCCGGAGCCCACATGTCCCGACGCCCCCTCGCCGCCCTGCTGCCGCTGCTGGTCCTGACCGGCGGCTGTGGTTTCATCGGATCGGGGGACGACCCCCTGGTCATCGCCTTCCGTGGCGGCAACGGCTACTGGCCGGAGAACTCGCGGCTGGCCCTCGCCAACGCCGTCCTGCAGCCGTGGGACGGCATCCACGTCGACCTCGCCGTGACCGCCGACGAGGTCGCGGTGCTGTACCGCGGGGCCTACCTCTCGCCCGAGCTCTGCACCGGGGTCGATCCCAACGATCCTACCGGCGAGCAGGCCATCGGCGAGGAAGAGGTCCGCATCCAGGACTACACCTTCGAGGAGCTGCAGGACAACTACCGCTGCGGCGGGATCGCCGACAAGGACCACCCCGACGCGCAGCTGCTCTCGGACGGGCTGATGCCCTTCGACGAGGCGCTCGACCACTTCGTGTCCAACCCCGGCTTCTTCATCCAGCTCAACGTGGTCCGGGACGAGGTCAACACGCCGGATCCCGAGATCCTGGCCCGCGCCATCCTGGACCCCTGGTTCAACGCGGCCCCCGAGAACCGCTGGCGGATCAGCGCCCCCGACAACGACACGATCGAGGCCTTCGACGCCCGCGCGGCGGCCCTGGGGCGGGCCGGCGAGCTGGAGACCTCGTTGACCTGGCCGGGGTACTGGCCCGACGGCGTGCCGGCCGGTGACGTGGTCGGGGCCGAGCTCCTGCTCAGCCAGGGGCTGATCGATCCGGTCGGCGCTGCCCGCGGCGCCAACGCAGACGGCGTGGCCATCCCCTACCCGATGGTCGACCGCGAGCTGGCCCGCAAGGTGCGCGCCGCCGACCTCAACCTCCAGGTGATGGAGGTCCAGCGCCGCTCGGTGATGCGGACCTTCGAGCGCTGGCCTGTCGAGAGCATCGTCTCCTCCTCCCCGGAGCCGACCCCGTGATCCCCTCCCTCAGCCTGCTCCTCATGCTCGTCGCCCCCTCGCAGGCAGGGGCGATCCGCCTCGAACGGGTCGAGCTCCTCTCCGACGACACGGGCAAGTGGCTGCAGCACGACCTGCCGGCCGTGGGCATCAAGCCGGCGGTCACGGGCATCCGGCTTCTGGAGCAGGTCCAGCTCTCCTGGGCCCTCAAGGGCGAGAACCTGATCATCGGCACCAGCCTGGAGAGCCAGTCGATCAGCTTTCAGCGCGGGCTGGGCGTGAACGCCGCCAACGGGGCCCTGGGCCTGTACGGAGGGGTCTCCACCAAGCTGCTGCTGCCCCGCGGCGCGATGGCCGGCCTGGACTGGCGCAAGGAGCGCCTGCGCCTGTCGGCCGGGCTGAGCCTGTACTCGGCGACCTCCTGGGCCAAGCCCTCCTGGTCCACCTGGACGGCGCTCCCGGTGCTGGGCGTCTCGATCCTGACCGGCAAGCTGGCCAGCGAGCCGCGCTTCCGCTCGGCGCCCGAGGATCGCAGCTCGCTGCGCAGCGATCCCGTGCCGCCCCCGCGCGCCGAGGACGGCTCTCCGGGGACCGAGCTGGTGCCGCCGGGCGAGGTCGCGCCAACGGGTGAGGTCGCGCCAACGGGTGAGGTCACGCCTGCCGGAGAGGTCGCGCCTACGGGCGCCGTGGCGCCTGCGGGCGAAGGCGAGACCGCGCCCGTTGAGGGGGCGCGGGAGCTGCCGCGGCCGGCCGATCCTCCGCCCCCGGCGGTGGAGGTCGAGGTTACCGTGCCGACGGGGCCCAGCGCCGTGGAGTTCGTCTCGCCGACCCAGGTGGTCCTGCCGGGTGATGCCCCGACCCAGGTCATCATCGGCGGCGAGGAGACGGAAGAAGAAGACGAGGACGAATCCTCACAAGAGAAAGACAAACGCTGAGCCCCCTGGGACTACCATTCGCCCCGTACTGGAGGCCGCGCTGTGACCCTTCGACCCCTGACCCTGATCTGCGTCCTGGCGCTCGGCGCCTGCACCATCCCTGGCGTCAACGACAAGGATGATCCCGAAGAGACCGCCGACGGCGGCGGGGGCGCTGGGGACGGCGGGGGCGAGGACGAGTACACCTGGGAGCCCTGCGAGGAGACCTGGGTCCACTACGTCGGGCCCGATTCGCCGATGGTCGGGGACGAGTGGACGATCTGGCTGAAGTGCGACGGGGCCATCCTGACCGGGCCGACGGTCATCCGCTTCGAGCCGGACCTGGGCTTCGCGCTGGTCGAGGACAACGTCATCACCTGGAACAAGTCCGGCGAGACCCTGCTCTACGTCCAGACCGGCACCGAGCGGGCCGAGCTCGACGTGACGGTCGGCAACGAGTAGCGCCGCATGGCGCGGGTGCTGTGGGTCGCGGCCATGCACGCCGAGGCCCTCGCCCTGACGGGGGTCCTCTCGGGGCTTCGGGTGCGAGGCGGAGGGGCCGAGGGGCGCGTCGGGGCGCACCATGTCCGCCTGGTTCGCCTGGGGGTCGGCCCCCGGCGCGGGCGAGAGCGCACCGCCGCGGCGCTGGACGGCTGGGCGCCGGACCTGGTGCTCAACCTGGGGACCTGCGGGGCCCTCGTCGACGAGCTGAAGCGAGGCGATGTCCTGCACGGCGCGGCGTTGCTGGGCCAAGGCGGTCGGAGCGAGCTGCTCCCCCTGTCGGGCCGCGCCATGGCGATCGTGACGGTCCGTCGGCCGGTCGTTCAGCGTGAGGAGCGCGCCCGCCTCGCCGCCTTGGGCGCCCAGGCCTGCGAGATGGAGGCCGACGGCGTCCGGGCGGCGTGCGCCGAGCGGGGCGTCCCCCTCTTCGTCGTCAAGGTCGTCAGCGACCAGGCGGGCGCGGAGCCCGACGCGGCCCTGCCGGTCGGGGCCGGTCGGCTGCCGCTGCTGCTGGCGACGGCCCGCTTCTCGACCCGGGCCTTCCAGCTGGTGCGTCAGCACCTCGCCCCCCAGCTCCCGCGCTGGATGGACGAAGCCGCCGGCGAGCCGGGCTTGATAGGGCCCTCACTCCCCGTTTCCGAGGCAGTCCATGACCCACGCAGCAGCCCATAGCGGCCATCACATCATCGTCACCGGCGCCGGCACCGGCATCGGCCAGGCCATCGCCCTCCGCCTCGCCCGCGAGGGGGCCAGCCTCTCCCTGCTGGCCCGCGACACGGCCCGCCTGCAGCAGACCGCCCGGGCCGCCCTGGACCAGGGGGCCCAGTCGGTCCACGTCGGGGGCTGCGATGTGCGCGACCGGGTCTCGGTGGATCGGGCCATCGACGCCTGCGCCTCGGTCCTGGGCCCGGTCTACGCCCTGGTGGCCAACGCTGGCGTAGGAGGGCCCAACAGCCCCGGCGCCGAGGACCGCTTCGACGACCTCGTGCAGACCAACCTGGTCGGGACCTACTCCTGCCTGCGCGCCGCCCAGCGACACCTGGTCCCCGGACCCGCGATGCGCCACCTGGTGGTCGTCTCCAGCATCCTCGGGCGCTTCGGCGTCCCCGGCTACACCGGCTACTGCGCCAGCAAGAGCGCCCTGCTGGGGCTGGTGCGGGCCCTGGCCCTGGAGCTGGCCTCCGAGCACGTCCAGGTCAACGCGCTCTGCCCGGGCTGGGTGGACACCGAGATGTCGCGAGAGGGCATCGCCGGGATGGCCAAGGGCATGGGCGTCAGCTTCGAGGAGGCCATGAAGGTCGCGATGAGCGCGGTGCCGGCGGGCCGGATGAGCCAGCCCTCGGAGATCGCCGGGGTGGTGGCCTGGCTGCTGGGCCCCGACGCGCGCGGGGTGACCGGCCAGGGCATCGACGTCAATGGCGGCGCCTGGATGGGCTGAGGCTCAGGCCTTCCAGGCTCGCCCCTCGTCCGTCAGCGTGACCATGCCGGTCTGGCTGTCGTAGAGCACCAGCCCGTTCTCGGTCAGGTCTTCCATCAGGTTGGAGAAGGCCTTGTGCGCGACGAAGAAGCGGCGCTCGCTGTGGTCGTGCATCGGGCCCATCGGCGACGAGCCCCCCTGCTCGCCCAGCCACCTGAGCATGCCGGCCTTGGTCTTGAGCTGGTGCTTGCGGATCTTCTCGGCGTCGACGGTCTTGGCGGCGGCGGGCTCCTCGGGCGCTGCCGCCGGAGCTGGAGCCGGAGCTGGGGGAGGCGGGCGAGGTGGCGGAGGCGGGCTGGCCTGGGGAGTCGCCACAGGGGTCGCCGCCGTGCTGGGCATCGCGCCGGCCGGAGCGGTCGCGCCGCCGGCAGGCTTCTCCTTGCCCAGCAAACCCTTGACCGTCTCTTTGATGCGGTTTCGAAGTCCCATCTCGCCTCCCGATCTGCACCCCTAACTCCCGCAACGTGCTAGCCGACACTCCGGAGTCGGGCATGGTCGGCAGGGATGAGCGCGCAGAACCCCCTCGAGGCGCCCGCAACGTCGTCCTGGTGGTGCTCGACTCGCTGCGCTTCGACAGCCTGATGGCCTCCCGGCCCCAGGTCCTGCCTCGCCTGGGCCGCATCGAGCGTCGCCACAGCTATGCGACCTGGACCTCACCGGCGCACTTCAACCTGTTGATGGGCCTGCTGCCGCACACCTCGCCCACCCATGTCTTCGCCAGCGCCTGGTACCAGCAGGATCTGCTCCGCTACCGCCAGCGCCTGGGCGTCGAGGGGGTCAGCTTCACCGGGATGCTGCCCGGCCTGTGGCTGCCGCACCTGCTGCGTGATCAGCTCGGCTACCGCACCGGCGCCCGGGTCAGCATGCCGGTGCTCAACCCCGCCACCCCACTCAACCTCGGCTTCGACCTCTACGAGCTGGCCGAGCGCCACAACGTAAGCACCGTCCCATCCCCAGGC
>DDSR01000012.1:0-3225 GCA_002343455.1 Deltaproteobacteria bacterium UBA2385
CGTGCTGGCGGGCGATATGCAGGCCATGCTGCATGTCGTCGGGTTGGCGATGGCTGGGGGTGGTGGGTATGGTGAGGCACGGGAGAGGCGAAAAAAGAAGGACAAGCGCCCAGAACTCCCCAACGATATCGGTGACACCGTGCCCGAAAACGACTGTTACTCTCGTTCATGTAACTGCCCCTTTCCGGGTGGTGGTAACTGCTGCTACCAGGTCTGTGTTGATGGCACGACAAGCGACTGTGTAGAATGCGCGCTGGTTTAAGCACAACTTCATGGCTCACCGCTACTCTGGTCGTTCTTGCGGCACCTGGGTGTGCGAGCAGAGCTGCCTTTCCCGTCGCGCGGTCGATTGGTGACGTCGAGAGAGGCGCCGTCATGACACAGGTCCCAGAGGCCACGGTAAGGCAGGTGGTGGGACCACTCGCTGTCGAGGACTGCAAGAGAGCATTGGACCTTGGTTGGAACTCTTGCTCCACCTTGGCCGATCGGTGCACTCAACTCGTCCTCATGGCAAACGGCAGAGCCATCCTGCAGTTCGATCCGTCTGATTGCACGACCGAACTCCCGGTCGGGCAATGGCTCTTGGGTTCTCCAAAGACACATCATCACAGCGTGATTCCTGTCCGCGGTCCCGACCAACCCGAGCCTCAGATCACTCCACGCCCGTGAACCATCGCCCCCAACCATCGACAGCAACTCACTCCGGCGGCCACACGGCCAAGCCTGCCGGGTTCCAGGTGGTCATCATGCAGAAGTCGATAGTCGCCGTCCGGGTCGGCATCCGACTCTTGATCGGCTCAGCACGTTTGCGTGCCAGAACATGCAAACTGAGCCTTCGTTCAGCTACCTTGACTGCAGCCATGATGATCGTCTCCGCCACCGGTTGGAGTGCTTCTCGCCATGCCCCAACGGAGCAGGTGTACGAGATGAGCCCCGGGCAAACCAAGCGCGTGGCTGTCCACTCTCGAGTGGGCACCCTTGTCGATTCGGACTGTGCTGACAAGGGTGTGGACCTGACGGTTGTGGTCGGAACGCGCCGCGTGAACTGGCTTGAAATTGCCTGGGACGCCGACAAGCACAGTGAGGAGGGCGTAGACTGCCTGGTTCGCTTCGGCCCTCGCCATCAGATGCAATTTCGCTTGAAGTCGACGACTACGAACAGCGTCGACGAGAGCCACCAGCCTTCCTCTCCAAGCCCGTAAAGGAACCCTGGCCCGCAGTCGCGGAGCGTGGACAGGCCCAGCAGCGCATGCCGGAGTTGAATGCGCTGCAGGCGGGCGAGGTCGAGCATCCGGGGGTCTAACGCGAGTCCCTCGGGGCGATCCTCCCGCCGCCCGTCCTCAGGCCGTGGGTCCGGCCCCCCAAACTCGACACGGCATGGGCCTTGCACTCTCTCTCTGAAATATTGTTGACCCCGACCATCGAGAGCATCCCGCTCGAACCGGTCGGGAGTCCCCCCATGCTGTTCCGTCGCCTCGCCTCCAACCTTCGCCTCAGCTCCGGCGCCGCGGGCGCCCTGGCGGAGTACACCCTCGACCCCCACCCTGGCGGCCACACCGCCAAGCGTGCGGGCTTTCAGGTCGTCATCAAGCAGAAGTCCACCGACGCCGTCAAGGTCGGCATCCGCCTCCTGACCGGCCCCGACGGCAAGACCTTCTTGCTGCACTCCACGCCGATCGCCTCCACCACCGTCGGCTCCGGAATCCTCATGCTGGAGGGCGAGAGCAACAGCGCCAAGATGTTGGGCGAGTGGCTCCAGGTCGGCGCCACCTGCGAGGGCAACGGCAACATCGAGTGGGCCGTCGTCGACATCTACGAGATCCTCACCCCCTTCTAGCGTAGGATGGTCCCCATGAGCTGCCAGGGATGTCAGGACAGCGCCGCCGGGACAGCGAACCAGACCCGCTCCTTCGACGCGGCTTTCGCCCGCTTCTGGCCCGAGCATCAACCCTTTCCGCCGGCCACCCCATGGCTGGCCGCCGCGGTCAGCAGGGCCGAGGCGAAGCAGTGGGCCGTCGACGTGGGGGCCGACCGCGACCCGGGCGTGCTGGCGGGCGATATGCAGGCGATGCTGCATGTTGTGGGGCTGGCGATGGCCGGGGGTGGTGGGTACGCCAACGTTCGAGATGGGAAGAAGAAGAAGAAGGGAACTCCGCCATTGATCGTGACACAGTGCTGGGAGGCAGCGCGGCTTGCGTGTTCCAACCAAGGAGGTGTCGCGACATATGATTACAAAGACGGTTGGTGCTCATGGACGTGCCGAGACCAGGCAGGCCCGTTCCCTGACGACCCTGTCAGTCCTGGCGAGGTAGACACGCCATGATACCACAACCGACGCTCCTGGCTCTCATCCTCGGGTGCGCGACGCGTGGACCGATCACCTCATCCTTCGTCGACGCCGCTGAAGGTCGAGACGTCTTCGACTGGGTGCCCCTAATGCGATACGGGCCAGCACCTACCGCGGTTGAGGGGGTCGAACAGATCGTCTGGGAGATCGCTATTCCAGAGCAGATGGCCATCGATCTGGTGGGCCCCATTGCTGTGGCAACCTGTCAAGAGCACCTACGATCGGGCCGCGCCGTGACCTGCGAATCGGTGGTTCGACCCTGCACCCGTCTGGCGATTGGCCGGAGTGGCATGTGGATATGGCACTGGGTCGGCAAGTGCGGCCCAGCGGATCCATCCCAGTGGAGATACGCGCCCAACTCCCCCGATGGAACGGGACGGGCCACATATTACGAGATCCCCGCCGACAGTGTCCCGATCCTGGCCAATGACGTGGACGGCGCCTGGGTCTACCAGTAGCACCCCACCGCCGGGGAACTCGGTTGAGTACGGCGTCAGAGATTCGCATTGGCCATTTCCGCCTCCACCGGAAGGTTGCAAGGGGCCATACCTGACGCCGGGTCGTAGCCTTTGGCCATGCCGCCGCAGAGGACATTTAGGAACTCGGCGTAGGACCGGGTGCGCTGCCTTCAGCCACTCCAGCCCGAGCGGGTCCAGGTCCTCGGCCATGCGGGAGAGGTGGCCGGCCAGGATGGCGCAAGCCGAGACTGTCTCGACGAGGTGATCGCGGGCGCTGACGGCGTCCATGGCGTTGTCCAGGGGAGCCCCCCGGAAGGAGATGCGACCCGCCTGTCGAATTCACTTGACCGCCTCCACGAGATCGTGCAGCCTACCAATGGGTTGGAAAACCCAACCCTCCTCAGCACGTTCCACCGGAGG
>DDSR01000012.1:3304-3499 GCA_002343455.1 Deltaproteobacteria bacterium UBA2385
GCCCAACGGACGCGTCTCGTGGGGTGCATCTGCAGCCGCTCGATCACGCGGCTGACCTGACCCTCCAGCGGGTGCCCGGCTCCTGGGTATACGGGCCAAAGGCCGTCTGGACCAACGGTACCACCTCTACGCTCTTCGTACCGCTGAGCGAACCCGTAGAGAGCGCGGGCCTGATCAGCGCCCGTCTCTCGACCG
>DDSR01000266.1:0-35898 GCA_002343455.1 Deltaproteobacteria bacterium UBA2385
GCCGCCGTCGCCCGTGCCGCCGTCAGCGCCGCCGTCGCCAGCGCCTCCATCGCCGCCGCCGGAGGCGGCATCTTCACCGTCGCAGTCCTGATCGATCCCGTCGTCCTCGACCTCGGTGGCGCCCGGGTAGATGTCGTCGTCTCCGTCGTCGCAGTCGTCCTCGTCGCTGCGCTCGCGGTAGCCCGAGGGGGCCTCGCAGGACTCCATCGAGTCCAGGCCGGTGAAGCCGTCCTCGTCGGCATCGACGTACCAGGTCGAGGCGTCCACCGCGTCGTTGTCCGCGAAGCCGTCGCAGTCGTTGTCGACGCCGTCGCAGACCTCACGCGCGCCGGTCCAGGCCAGCGGCTCGGTGTCGTCGCAGTCTCCGGCGGTCGCGACCGTGTCGTCCGGGCGCTCGCAGGAGAGGGTCGAGGCGCTGGGGTCGCCATACCCGTCACCGTCCAAATCGGCGTACCAGGTGGAGGCGTCCACCGCGTCGTTGTCCACCAGCTCGTCGCAGTCGTTGTCCACGCCGTCGCAGACCTCGCGCGCGCCGGGGTAGACCGAAGGGTCCCCGTCGTCGCAGTCCAGGTCCGAGGAGTAGCCGTCCCCGTCGGCGTCGATCTCTTCGACCACGATCTCCTCGCAGGACTGCGCGACCCACTCCGCGGCGTTGAGGAAGGACTGCCAGGCGTCCGGCGAGCTCCCGTCCCACATATGGCTGTGCCCGTAGGCCGCCTCGCTGATCAAGAAGTTGCCCGAGAGGTGCACGACGCGCCCCGAGCCGTACTCCCAGTAGGTGATCGAGGGGTTGCCCGAGGAGTCGTAGCCAGCGATGCTGGCGCCGGACTTGACGGCGCCACCGGGCCCGACCTGGGTCGCCGAGTAGGAGCTCCAGCCGTCGGTCAGCTCGTGGCTCCCCGAGGGGGTGATCGTGAGGCCGGCGGCCGTCGTGGTCCCGCCATCCAGCGGGAGGACCTCTTCGAGGTTGGTCCCCGCGCCCGCGTAGCTGACCCAGTAGGCCACCCAGCCCGAGGCCAGCAAGCCGCCGCCGGCATCGACGTAGTTGAGCAGCACATCGTCGAAGTCGAGCCAGTCATTGTCCAGGTAGCCCGAGTCGCCGATGAAGACGGCGTCGTACATGGCGATCTCGTCGGCCTCGTCGATGTCCTCGGCCGTGACGATGTCGACCTCCCAGCCCAGGTCGACCAGCAGGGCCTGGATCTCGGGGTAGGTGTCCTCGGCGTTGGGGCCGATGGCCTCCATCGCGATGGTCGGCAGGGTCGAGCACTCGCCGCCGCTGACCCAGCTCACCGCGTTGAGGAAGGAGCGCTGGGCGTCCGGGTCGCTGCCATCGTAGAGAGACTCGTGGGCATAGGCTCCAGAGCTGACGAGGTAGTTGGCGGCGTGGTGCAGCACGCGGCCACCGCCGTACTCCCAGAAGACGATGCCGGCGTTGCCGCCGCTGGTGTAGGCGGCCACCGACGCGCCGCTTCGGACGGAGCCGCCGTGGGCCGAGTAGGACGGCATCGTGAAGGTCGACCAGCCATCGGTCAGCTCGTGAGTCCCGCTGGGAGCCATGGTGGCGCCGGACTCGTAGGAGGAGCCAACCGCGACGGGCAGGATCTCGATCAGGTTGGCCATCGACGAGGGGCTCGATGCGAGCATGTAGGGCACCCAGCCCGAGGCCAACACCCCACCGCCGCCTTCGACGTAGTCGACCAGCACGCTGTCGAAGTCGGCCCAGTCGTAGTCGCTGTAGCCGGAGTCGCCGATCAACACAGCGTCGTAGGCCTGGATCTCCACCAGGGTGTTGATGTCGTCCCCGCTGACGATGTCGACCTCGTAGCCTTCGGCCTCCAGCAGGATCTGGATGTCCAGGTAGGTGTCGCTCGCGCTCGCGCCGGCGCCCTCGATGGCGATGCGCGTGCTGGCTTGGGAGGAGGACGAGAGGGCCAAGATCAGAGAGGTCGCGGGGACGAGGGCAAGATGCCGCATGGAGGCTCCATTGTCGAGGGGACACGGGGGAGAGGGCAGAGTGCCCGCCAATCTCCACACCGTCAACCTCGATCGGCATGGTCGCGGTAGACTGTCGCGATGACCGCCGACGAAGACAGCCCGCACGACCCCGCGCAGATCGCCGCCCGGATCGCCCGCTGGGAGCGCGACGGGATCCAGGGTCCGATGACCCTGGAGCTCTACCCGACCCTGGCCTGCAACCTGGACTGTGTCTTCTGCGACACCACCGACCGCCACCGGCCCCCCGTGGCCGAGCTGAGCGCCGCGCGGCTGCTACAGATCGTCGAGGAAGCCGCAGCCATGGGCGTACGGCGCGTCTTCGTCCTCGGCGGCGGCGAGCCCTTGCTGCGCAAGGACACGCCCGCGCTGCTGCATCGCATCACCGAGCTGGGCATGGAGGGGGTGCTGACGACCAACGGGACGCTGCTGTCGCCCCCGCTGGTCGAGCAGCTCCTCGCCGACCGCTGGGCCGAGGTGCACATCAGCCTGGATGGGGCGACCGCCGAGGTCCACGACGCCCTGCGGGGGCAGGCGGGGGCCTTCCGCCGGACGGTGCGTAACGCCTGCCGGCTCTCGCAGGCTCGGCGCGCGCGGGGCCTGGACTCCCCTCGCCTCGCCTTGCACTTCGTCCTCACCAACCGCAATCAGCACCAGCTCGCCGAGATGGTCTCCCTCGCCCACGCCCTGGGGGCCTTCCGCGTCGACTTCGACGCCCTGATCGCCTACCGCCCCGAGCAGCTCGCCCTGCAGCTCGACGAGGCCGAGGCCGCCCGGCTCCCCGCGCTGGCCCAGCAGGCCTTGGAGAGGGCCCACGCGCTCGGGATCGCCACCACGCTGGAGAGCTTCTTGAGCCGCGACGCGCTGCGCCGGGGCGAGGTCCTGCCCACCGCGCCCTCGCTGCCCGGCCTGCGAGGCGCGCCCTGCCTGAAGGCCTGGCACTACCTGGTGGTCCAGGCCGACGGCAGGACCAGCCCCTGCTGCGTGCTCGCCGGCGAGGGCGGCAGCGTCGCCCTACAGCCTCTCGCCGAGACCTGGGAGCACGACCCCTTCCTCAACCGGGTTCGGCAGGGCATGGTCAAGGGCCAACCTCTCCCCCGCTGCTCGGAGTGCTCATGGAACATCCTCACCCACGAGGCCCGCATTCGGGCTGCCCTTCCGAGCTGAGCCCGTGCCGATCAACCTGAACCTGGAGCTGACCGACCACTGCAACATCCGCTGCCGGATGTGCAGCCAGTCGATGCGGGACGAGGCCCACGGCGTGCCGCACCGCTTCATGGCCTGGGAGACGTGGCGGAGCTGCCTGCGCGGCCTCGCCAGCTACGAGGACGAGGTCCACCTCTGCCCCCACTGGCTGGGCGAGCCGACCATCCACCCCGACTTCGATCGTTTTGTGGAGTACGCCTTCGCGGTCAATCGGGGCAATCGCCTCTTTCGCGAGTTCAAGCTGCACACCAACGCGGTGGTCTTCAACGAAGCGCGCGCTCGGCTGCTGATCCGGCTGGCCAACAGCCCCGGCCAGCAGGCAGACACCTTCCGCTTCGTACACTTCAGCATCGACGCCTTCAGCCCGGCGGTCTACGCCGATGTGAAGGGGGCCGACCGCGGCGCCAAGGTCAACCGCAACGTCGAGCGCTTCCTGCGCTTGCGCGAGCAGCAAGGCGGCCGTCGCCCCCACGCGACGCTGGCCTTCGTGGTCCAGCCGGGCAACGCCCACGAGGCGCGCGCCTTTCGCGACCACTGGCTCGGCGTCCTCACCGAGCTGGGCAGGCCCGTGGCCCAGAGCTGGGACTGGCCCTCGACCGAGATGGACACCATCTATTTCCGGCCACTGAACTGCGGCGACCAGGCCGAGGCGGACCGTCTGCATGCGCGTGTCTGCCGAGAGCTGGGCATCGCGGACGCCGAAGGAGGAGAGCGCCTGCGGGCAGCTGAGAGCTTCTAGTCCTCCCAACGCAGGCACCCCCCAGCCCTTTCGGGATGGGGGGTGATGTTGGCGCGGGAACGACGTCGTTCGGGGACGCCCCTTCAGAGTCTTGCGCGGTACCTTCGGTGCTTCGGTGGGCGCCCTCGCGGGTCCCTGCCTGGGCGGCCTTCAGGAGTTGGCTGGCCTCCAGGGACGAGCGACAGGATCCCCGAAAGAATCGCTGTGCTCACCAAAGGGCTGCGGGTCGTTGGCCTTTCCCGCTCACCGCCATGACCTTGGCCCCGGCGCTCTCGCGCGGTGGCTGATCTTCGCGGCACTTGCCCTTCGGCGCGTCCGGATCGGTAGAGCCGGGTGGGTCGCCCCTCCTGGCCTTGGCCTCTCCTAAGAAGACACGTCCGAGCCCTGGATGGACCGAGGTCCACCGGGGCACCTTGCTGCGCTCGCGAACGAGCGCTCTGGGGTCGGTACGCGGCCTGGCATGGTTCGATTGTCGGTTTTCCCGGCGGATCCTCGCGGGCCTGCTGGTCGCCCAGCGTGCGCGTTTCGGTCTGCCTTGTGCGCGCACTCCTGTTCCCTGCCCGGGTCCGGATGGACACAGCCTCGCGGCTTCGCGGGTCGGGGTCGGTGGTGCCGCCCTGACGGTCTCGGCTTCGTTCAGCTCCCGAAGGGGCTGCCTCTGCCTGCCAGACTTGCTCTCATGGGGTTCGTCTCAAAGATGCCCCTCCGTCGACGTCCTGCGTGTGCGTCCACTCCCTGTTCACTACCGACCCCGCCCGGCGGGGTGTCCAGCGTGCTGGACATGCGCTCTTCCAGGCTCTCGCCTCTCGGAACGCTTCGGCTTCGTCGCGAACATTCGGCCCCGGAATGCCAATCCGGTGCTCGTTCCACCCTTGCCGTTTCTCACGACTTCGGCGGTTTGCTCCGCACACGAGGCGCAGGTCTGTTGCACCCTGCTGCCGACCATGGGGTTCGCCTGGTTGCAAGCACTCTGAGGAGGTCGAGGGTCCGGGCTGTCTTGCTGGACCGAAGTCCAACCACCGAGCACCGACCTGTTCCACCACCAGAGAGCCCTCCATCGCTGGAGGTCCGGGAGGTTGATTCCCCGCCGCCGGAGCGGTGGGGGTGGAGCGTTTCACGAGCTGCGGGGCCGAAGCCCTGCCGTCGTCAGGCAACCGCGTGGTGTCCTTCACCGGTGTCGGGTCTCCCCGTCCTGGATCCGGAGAGGCGTCAGCCGATCCGAAGACCTGCCGCTGAACACCCCGCGGGCACCGCTGGCCGAAACCCGCGGGCCGCCCCGACCGACATTCGGGGATCGCATCGCCGAGGCGATACTTCACGAAGCCGGTGCGGTGTGCCGCTCCTATCATTCTCCCGCGCCCTTCTCGCAGGCGCGGTCACCCTTCGGAGCCTTCCCCTCGTCCACAGCCGTACCGCGTCACCGCGGCCCCCTGCCTTCTCGACGTTGCGCTCATCGAGCGAGCTGTTCGAGGTCCCGACCTGAGCCGATTCCTCGCTTCCCCCTCCCAATGCCCGCCGTCCTCAAGGCTTTTCTCCGTGACCGAGTCCGTTGCCCGCGCGCCATTTGACCGGCACGCGCGCCCGATGCTCCCTTGGGCTTCCTGCTGCTCCGTACGGCACCGACCGGATGGTCAGGCGGAACTCGGAAACAGCGCGAGCGCTGATGCCGGATTCGATGGCCGGTCCCGAAGGAGCGGACATCACCGCAGGAGAGCGTTTGACGTCAAAGAGCCGTCCGAGCTGGCTTCGTCGGTGCTTCCGACTCGTCCTTCCCGGCGCCGCAGACCACTTATGCAGGAGCCGTGCCAACATCGACAGGACAGCATTTCAATCGTTTACGTCATAGCCCGTTGGGAAAGCCACTGCCCAACCAGGCCGACACCCCGTTCCACGAGGCGCGATGTTCCACGGGCCCGATCCTCAACAAGGACGCTGCCAGCGTCATCGGCGCCCTGGATCTCGCCCTCCTTGGAATGGGAATCCTGCTTCCCACCACCGTGGTCCCCAGGGACTACAGCTCGAACAGCATCCCGACGCCAGGGAACCAGCGCCGCACCAGCTCGGGCCCGGTGAGCAGCCAGACCAGCCCGGCCAAGGCCAGGAAGGGGCCGAAGGGCAGGGCGGCGCGCAGGCCGCGCCCGCGCAGCAGCACCATCGGCAAGCCGACCAGCGCGCCGGCCAGCGAGGCGACGAAGATGACGAAAGGCACCGCGGGCGCAGGCCCGAGGAAGGCGCCGATCATGGCGAGCAGCTTCACGTCCCCGAAGCCCATCCCCTCTTCCCGTCGGATCAGCCAGTACAGCCCCATGACGGCCCCCAGCAGCCCACCGCCGACCAGGGCGCCCAGCGCGGACTGCTTCCAGCCCACGGCCAGGAAGGCGCCCTCGTAGCCAAGGGCCTGGAGCGCCACGGCGCCACCAAGGCCAAAGGGGATGGCGTACACGCTGAGCTCGTCGGGGATGATGTAGTGCCGCACATCGATGTAGGTCTGGGCGATCAGCAGGCAGCAGAAGCCGAAAGCCACCAGGAAGGCGGCCAGGTGCGGCAGATCGACCTGGTCCAGGCCGGGCATCACCCGGCGGAAGACCAGCCAGGCGACCAGCCCCGTGAGCAGCTCGATCAGCGGGTAGAGGGGCGAGATGCTGCCCTTGCAGGCCCGACAGCGGCCGCGCAGCCAGATCCAGGCGAGCACGGGCACGTTGTCGTAGGGCTTGATCGGGGTGCCGCAGAGGGGGCAGGCGCTGCCTGGCCAGACGACCGAGCGGTCCTCGGGGAGGCGGGCGATGACGACGTTGAGGAAGCTCCCGATCACCAGCCCGAAGATCAGCGCGAAGGCCCCCAGGACCAGCGAGGCGGGATCGCCCATCAGACCTCCTGAGCCAGGGCGTGGACCAGGCGGTCCAGGTCCGGCTCCGCGAGGTCTTCGTGGCAGGGCAGGGCCAGGGCGCGCTGGCAGAAGCGCTCCGCGTGGGGGGCCGGCTCGACCCGGGCCAGACCGGCGACCGCGGCCTGGGTCCCCATGGGCGTCGGGTAGTAGACGCTGCTGCCGATCCCACGCCGGGCGAGGCGCTGGGCGAGCGCATCCCGATCGGGGTGCTGGATGACGTAGACGCTGACCGGGCTGCCCGGGTCCCGGGGGAGGGCGAGGCCGGGCAAGGCGAGGTCCAAGCGAGCCGCGATCTCCCGACGCCGGGCGAGGCGCTCGGCGAGCCGGGGCAGGTGCGCCAGCAAGACCGCCGCTTGCACGGCGTCGAGGCGGCTGTTGCGACCGATATGCCCGGCGACCCGCTCGTGGACATGATTGGCCGGCATGCCGTGCGAGCCGAGGCGCCGCACCCGCAGGGCCAGCTCGGGGTCGTCGGTGGCCACCAGGCCCCCGTCTCCGGCCGCCCCCAGCACCTTGGTCGGGTAGAAGCTGACCGCGGTCAGCAGCCCGTCGGTCGGGGCGGGGTCGGCACCCACCACCTGGGCGCCGTCGGCCACGACGGGCACCGGACAGCCAGCGAGCTCGGCCCGGTCGCCGAAGAGGTGTACGGGCACCACGGCCTTGACCTTTGGGCCCATGGCCCGGGCGACCGCGTCGGGGTCGAGCAGGGGCCGATCCTCTCGCACATCGACGATCACCGGCCGCGCCCCGCACAGCAGCACCGACTCGACCGTCGCGAAGAAGCTGACGGCCGGCACGATCACCTCGTCCCCCTCCCCTACTCCCAGGCTGGCCAGGGCCAGGGTCAGGGCGTCCGTGCCGCTGCCGACCCCCACGCCCAGCCGCCGCCCAAGCAGCCCGGCGACCGCCTGCTCGGCCTCGTCGACCACCGGACCGCCGATGAAGCGCCCCGAGCGCAGGACCTCCAGCACCCGCCGCTCCAGGTCCTCGCGGACACGCTCGTGCCGGGCGCGGAGATCGCAGAGGCCCAGCGGCGGCAGCCCGCTCACTTCAGGTCCCGGTGTCGGAAGATCGCCACCGCCAGCCCCAGCACGGCCGAGGTGTAGGCCAGCCCGTAAGCGGCGGCCCAGCCGACCCGCTGCCAGGGGATGGGCAGCTCGTGGACGGCCTCGACCCGCAAGCTGAAGACCTCGAAGTTGGGGAGAGCCCAGTACAGCACCCGCGCCATCTGGCGCAAGGACTCGCTCTCGGCCTGGTTGCCGAAGAGCCAGATGTCGTCGGCGAGGTGGCCGATGACGAAGATAGCCAGCGTGAAGGCGGAGGCGGTGACCGGCGTGCTGAAGGTCGAGAAGAGGGTCGCCCAGGCGGTCAGGAGCAGGAGCTCCAGCATCAAGGTCCCCATGCTGACGAAGACGATGCCGGGAGGGAATTTCTGCTGGAAGGTCATCAGGAGGACGTAGAGCAGCAGCAGGAAGGCCACCTCGACCGCCAGGGTCAGCACCAGCCCGAGGTACTTGCCGACCACGAAGCGCCAGCGGGCGATCGGCTTGGAGAGGATGGTGTAGGCCGTCTTGCGCTCGATCTCCTTGTAGACGATGGAGATCCCCAGGAACATGGCGATCAGCGACCCGAAGAGGTCGATGGCCCCCTGGGCCACGCTGCGCACCACCTTGGCCTGGTCGCCGATGGTGAGCTCCTGGACCGCCACGGAGAGCAGCAGCACCCCCACCGCGAAGAAGAGGATCGAATAGAGCACCCGGTCCCGGACGGCCTCCCGGAAGGTGTTGGTCGCCAGCGCCCAGATCCGCATCAGAGCACCCCCAGCCGCTTGTCGTCCACCGGGCGGGCCCGCTCGACCTCGTCGAGCAGCACCGACTCCAGCGAGTCGCGCACCGGAGACAGCTCGAGGACCCGGCCGCCGCCGTGGACCACCGCGGCGACGGCCTGGTCGACCTGCGCGGGGGCCAGCCGGACGGTGCGGGTCGCATCATCCGAGCGGAGCTCGGTCCCCGGGACCGCCACCTCGCCGGCATAGGTGAGGTCCACATGGCGCACCCGGTCGCCGATCAGCTGGTGCACCGAGCCGATGCCTCGCAGCTTGCCGCGCACGATGATGGCCACCCGGTCGGAGAGCTCCTGCACATCGGAGAGGATGTGGCTGGAGAAACAGACGGTGGCCCCGCGGGCCCGCTCCTCCATGATCACGTCCCGCACCAGGGCCCGCCCCAGCGGGTCGAGCCCGCTCATCGGCTCGTCGAGGATGACCAGGTCCGGCTCGTGGATGATCGCCTGGCAGACGCCGACGCGCTGCACCATGCCCTTGCTGTACTTCCGAAGCGGGACGTCGGCGAAGCGGACGAGGTCGACCCGCTCCAACAGCTCGGCGATCCGGCGGGCACGCCGCGGGCCGGGCATGTCGAAGAGCCGGCCATAGAAGTCCAGCAGCTCCCGCGCCGAGAGGTGCTCGTAGAAGTAGGGACGCTCGGGCAGGAAGCCCATGCGCAGGCGGGTCTCGGGCTGATCGTAGGGCTTGCCGAGGATCCAGGCCATGCCCTGGGTCGCCCGCTGCAGGCCGGTGAGGATCTTGATGGTGGTGGTCTTGCCCGCGCCGTTGGGGCCGACGATGCCGAAGACCTCGCCCCGCCGCACCTCGAGATCCAGGCCCTCCAGCCCGACGACCGGCCGCATCCAGAAGCCGCTCCGGTAGACCTTGCGCAGGCCCTCGGTGCGAACGACGATGTCGGGGTCAGACAGGGCAGAGGCCATTGCCGGGTCCTCGTGGTTCAGGGGTTCCGCNNCGCCGGGCCCGACTAACTTCGCGTGCCGCGCCTCGCCCGGACCCCGGCCAGCCAGGTCGCGACCTTGTCCGCGGGGTATGCGCCCGCGCTCTGCCAGTTGCAGCGCGGGCAGAGCGGGCCGGAGTCCTGGAAGCGGCCTTGGACCTGGGCCAGGCGCCAGGCCTCGACGCGCTCTCCCTGCCAGATGGCGGCGAGGTCCTGTTCGCGCAGGTTGCCGAGGCGGTTCTCCATGTGCTCGTCCAGGCAACAGGTGGTCACGTCGCCGTCCACGTGGACCATCGGCGTGTTCCAGAGTCCGGCGCAGGGCGGTCGAGCGGCCATGGCGGGCGCTAACCCAGGTCTGGCGAGGGAGGAGGCTCAGCGAAGGTCGTCCAGAGGCCGCCCACGAGCCGTTGGTGCGGGAAGTAGCTGGCCTTGTAGACGAGGTGGCGACAGGCCTGGACGTAGAGGCCCAGGTAGTGGTACCGGCCGCCCCGGCGGCGGAGCCACTCGATCTCGAAGAGGGTGGAGAGCGTCCCCAGCGAGCGCCGGCTCTCGTCCGGGTCGAAGTAGAAATAGACGCTGGAGCTGTCTCGCGCCCCCAGGTCGACGATGCCCACGCCGACCAGCCGGTCGCCCTGCAGGTAGCGCATCTCGACCGTCTCGACGCAGCTCCGGACGAACCAGCCCTCGTAGCCGGCCTGGGTGGTGTCCTGCTCGCGGCGGGCCAGGCCCCGCTCCCGCTTGTGGCGGTTGAAGAGCGCGAGCCGATCGGCCGAGAACACGGCGGGGCCCACCTCTACCCGGAGGTCTTCGTTCCGCCGCAGGATCCGCCGCTGCGAGCGCGAAGGCGCGAAGGTGTCCACAGGGATGCGCAGGGGCTCGCAGGCGCTGCAGGTCGGGCAGGCCGTCCGGTACAGCATCCGACCGACCCGTCGGTCCCCCAGGTCGAGCAGCTCGTCGAAGCGGGTCCCGCCCAGGGAGCGGAGCTGCAGGCGCAGGGGAGTCCGCGCGACCTGGTCCGGCAGGTAGGGGCAGGGCTCGTTGCCATCGAAGACGGTCCGCTCGCCATCCGGCGAGTCCACGGGAATCAGGACGGGGATACGACCGGGCACCGCGGGCAACCTCGTGGCAGGATGGGCGAACAACTCGCCGACTCCCCCCAGGGTAGCGGCTGCCGGGCAAGCCGCCAAGGGAGACCCCGCCATGAGCGTTCACCACGAGATCGAGTCCGGCCTGGGCATCCTCCGCCTGGACTCGCCCCGCCGCGCGAACGCCTACGACGCGGCCGACCTGCAGGCCTTCGAGGCCGGGCTGGAGGCCCTGTTGTCCGGCGGCGCAAGGGTGATCGTGGTCGAGAGCAGCGGCGAGGGCGCCTTCTGCGGCGGCGCCGATCTGAAGGGCATGGCCTCGCCCGATCCGCTCGGCCCGCTGGACCTCGCCAGCCAGCGGGCCTTCGAGCGCCTCGCCCGTGCGCCCGCGGTCAGCATCGCCGCCGTGCAGGGGCCCGCGGTCGCCGGAGGCTGCGAGCTGGCCCTGGCCTGCGATCTGAGGGTGGTCAGCCCCCGGGCCCGCTTCGCCCTGCCCGAGACCGCGCTGGGGCTGATCCCCGCGGCCGGGGGGATCTCGCGGCTCGGCGCCCTGCTCGGCACCTCCATCGCGCGGCAGGTGATCCTGGCCGGCCGGGAGATCGGCGCCGAGCAGGCCGTGGCCTGGGGCCTGGCGATCGAGCTGCACGACGATCCCCGAAGGCAGGCCCGACAGCTCGCCCGCTCGATCCAGGCCCGCGACCCGCTGGCGCTCCGGCTGGCCAAGGAGCTCATCGCCGGCCCCGGCTTGCAGGCCTCCCTGCTGGCCGAGCGCCTGGCCGAGTCGGTGCTCTACGGTCAACGCGGCCGCGGCTGAGCCGATCAGCGCGCCCGGGCCTCGCCGAGGATCGCCGGACCCTGGGCGAGATCCAGGATCGGGTGGTTCTTCGTGATCCGCAGCCCCGCGGCGTCCTGCTCCAGTCGGGCCAGCGGCCTGGCCCAGGTCTCGGGGGAGCGCGCCGTGCTGATGCTGCGCGCGATCGAGCCGTCCTCCAGCCGCAGCAGCGAGCCGGGCGGGAAGCGCCCCATGGTATTGACCATCACCTGGAGCAGGGTGGGGTCGTAGCGGGTCCCCGCGCCCGGCACCATCCGCCCCAGCGCCGCCGCCGGGCTAAGGCCGCCACCCGCCCGGCGGACGAGGTTGTCGTAGTCCTCACCGATGCGCAGGATGCGCGCGAAGAGCGAGGGACGACCGCAAGGATCGTCGAAGTCCCGGTGGTGCTCCAGCGCGGCCAGGGCGCGGCGGATCTTGGCCTCGTGGAAGCCCCGCTGGCGGAGGATCAGCCGAGCGCCAGCGGCGCCGTGCCGTTCGAAGGGAGGCGCGTAGCCCGCCGCGCCCGGATCGCCGCCCGAAGCGGGCCGCGCCCCCTCCCGCGCCGCGTAGCCGATGTCGTGGAGCATGGCCGCGAGGCCGAGGTCCTGGATGGCCTCCTCCGAGAGGCCGCAGGCGGCGGCGAGGAAGATGGCGTACCGGCAGACCCGCAGGGTGTGCCCGCCGAAGCCGCTGGCCCCTCTCGGATCCTCCCAGAGCCCGTCCAGGCCCGGGCCCATGTGCAGGATCTCGGTCACCGCCCGCCTGAGGGGGAGCGGGTTGGGGACCCGCTCGCCGACCATCGAGTCCCAGGTCTCGTCCACCACCGAGGTCGCCCGCCGCGCGACGACGCGGGCGTCCTGCTCGACCTGGGCCTCCGCCTCGTCCCCGCTGACCCGGAAGCGGAAGGTGCCGTGCACCTCGATGGAGGCGGCGCCGCGCGAGGCCAGCAGCGCCTCCAGGTCCTGGCGGGTCGGGACCCCGATGGGCGGCGGCGCGAAGGCCCGGGTGAGGAGCCGAAGCTGCTCCACCGGAGGCACGGCGTGGAAGCTGAAGCCGCCGACCCCCAGCCGGCGGAGCTCGGCGCCCAGCTCGCCCCCGCCCTCGCCCCGGTCCTGGAAGCGGATGCGCACGTCGTTGACGTAGACCTGGTCCTCCACCGCGATGCAGTGCACCACGCCCAGGAGCTCGAAGAGGCGGGCGATGGCCTCGTGGAGCTCGACCAGGGGCTTCTCGAAGGCCTCGTTGTCGACCGCGTGGACCCGGGTCATGCGCAGCAGGCCGAAGAGCAGCCGGGCGAGCTGCTGGCCGTGGTCCCGCACCTGGGCCGAGAGCTCCCGATCCTCGCCGGCGCGCGCCCGCTCCAAGGCCTTGCCCAGCGAGGCCTGGGCCTGGTCGAGCAGCTCGCGCTTCTGGGTGGCGCTGTCAGGCATGGGGCAGCTCCCGGCGGCGACGGGCCAAGGTGCGGGAGCAGTGCTGGGCGAGCTCCTCGCCGGCGCGCTCGCCCAGCCAGCGGATCACCGCCTCGACCTCCTCGCCGGGCAGGCTGGCCAGGCCGCTCACCGCCGCCCACTGGAGCCAACGGTTGCCGACGGGGGCGGCGAAGACGCGCTTCCACCAGCTCGCCGGCCGGATCCACTCCTCGAGCTGTCGGCGAGCCTGGGTCGGGGAGAGCCGGGCGAGGGTCTGGCCGAAGGCCGCGGCCTCCTCGCCGCCCATGGCGCCGTGGCTGCGGCGGACGAGGACCTCGGCCAGCGGCTCGAAGAGCTGCTCCTGCGGCCACTCGGAGAGCATGGCGAGGCCGCGCAGCCGCACCTCGGCCAGCGGAGACTCGACCAGCCGCACGAGCAGCTCGCCGACGCCCGGGTGCAAGGGGTGGTCGCCGAGCACGCGCAGGGCTTCGAGGGCCAGCTCGATCTCGCCGCGCAGGACCGCCCGCTCGACCGCCTCCAGGGCGCGCTCGGGAAGGGCGTTGGCCAGGGCGCGCAGCAGGTCGGCGGCGACCTCGGGGGGGTCGCTCTCCAGGCGCGCCATCACCGCCGTGGGGTTCGCGACCGCGAGGTGCTCGATCAGCTGCCGGGCGACGCGG
Organism: Deltaproteobacteria bacterium UBA2385; assembly: GCA_002343455.1. Lineage (GTDB taxonomy): Bacteria > Myxococcota_A > UBA796 > UBA796 > UBA2385 > UBA2385. The sequence continues at coordinate 13,593 of DDSR01000266.1, forward strand.
CGGGCGGCGGGCGCGCGCTCCTGGGAGAGGACCTCCAGCGCGCTGCCGAGGTGGTCCCCGGGGAGGCGATCGACCAGCCAGACGAGCTCATCGGGGATGACGGTCGCCGTCGCAGGGATCGAGTGCAGGATGCGCCGGAGGGCCCGCCCGTCGATGAAGCCCACCAGCACGTCCTGCACCTGCCGCTGGCCGCTGGCGCGTAGCGCCGTCATCGCCTCGAGCAGCTCGATCAGCCCGCCGAGCTGGCCCTCGGAGAGCAGGAAGTCGCGGATCTCCTCGACCACCGGCTTGACCTCGGGCCAGGTGGTCGGGTCCGAGGGGTCCGCCACCAGGGCCACCAGCTCGCGGGCGAGGCGGAGGCAGTGCTCGGGCAGGGAGCGGCTGGTCGCCTCGTGGCGCAGCGCCTCCAGCTCGGCAGCCGGGACCTCCGCGGGGATCAGCCGCCCCTCGTCCAGCAGCGGGGGGATGGGCAGGTCGAAGTCGTAGGGCGCATCGATGTGCGAGCCCGCGGCGCCGACCTGCCGCGCGGCCCGCGGGTCGGTGGCCTGCGGGTCGGCGGCCTGCGGGTCGGTGGCCTCGCCCTCCTGACCCGCGAAGCTCCCGGCGCCCGCCTCGACCTCGTCGGGCTCGTCCTCGGGGGTGAAGCCCTCGACCGCGACGATCTCGATCTGCTTGAAGCCCGCCTTCCACAGCAGGGTCACGATGTCCTCCTCCTGCTGGCGGACCCCTGTGAAGCGCACCGAGAGGATCTGCAGGAGACGGAGCAGCTCGTCCCAGCTGACCTCCGGGCCGATGTCCAGGCGCCGGACGCCGTCGCGGAACATCCGGAAGGCCAGGGAGCGGTCCCGGTCGCGCTCCAGGTAGACCACGTCTCCCTGCCAGAGGATCTCGAAGGGCCGGATCGCCAGCGACAGGCCCTGGTCTCCCTTTCGAGCCGCCGCCACCGCGCCCAGCATCTCGGTCCGATACTGGTCGAGGAAAGCCCGGATGGCCTCGTTTCCGGTGTCGTAGAGCAGGAAGCTGCGGGCGGCCCGGGCGAGGGCGCGCAGCCCGGCGTTGACGCTGCGGGCGGCCTCGGTCGAGCCGACCGCGTGCTCGTCCGGCTCGGCGCCCATGACCGGGTTGGCCCCGGCGCCCGGGGACGCGCCGTCAGCGTGCGGGAGCGGGCCGCGCTCACTCATGGCTCATCGTAGCACGCGCGATCCGGCGCCAATCGAAGTCCGATAGGGGTAGTCTCTCGCGATAAGGGAGGCATGTGGAACGCGCTCGAATCCTCGCCGTCGGCACCAGCCACCCGCCCGACCGCTACAGCCAGCAGGACATCCTCGACCGCTTCCGGGTGGCGAACCCGCATGTCCGCGACCTGTTCGGCGCCAGCCACATCGACGGGCGCTACCTGGTCCTGCCCGAGGCCGACGAGCAGGGGCGCCCGACCGAGACCCAGGCCCAGCTCCTGGCCAAGCACCGGCGCTGGTCCCTGCGCCTGGGCGCCGAGGCGATCGAGGCCTGCCTGGCCAAGGCAGGGCTGCAGGCGGCCGACATCGACTACCTCTGCTGCGTCAGCTCCACCGGCTTCATGCTGCCCGGGCTGACGGCGATGTACGTCAAGCACCTGGGCTTCCGGGTGGACTGCCACCGGGTCGACATCCTGGGGATGGGCTGCAACGCCGGGCTCAACGGCCTGAACCCGACGGTCAGCTGGGCCCAGGCCAACCCCGGCCGCAACGCCCTGATGGTCTGCTGCGAGGTCAACAGCGCGCTGTACGTCTACGACGACACGGTCAACACCGGCGTCGTCAACAGCCTCTTCGGCGACGGCTGCGCGGCGGTGCTCGTTCGGGCGCACGAGCTCGACGAGCCGAGCTTCGCGCCACGCGTCCTGGGCTTTCAGAGCCACCTGATCCCCGAGGCCTGGGACGCGATGATGTACATCTGGGACGAGTCCCAGGGCAAGTTCAGCTTCCAGCTGGCCCGCGACGTCCCCTATGTGCTGGGCCTCAACGCCGACATCCCCGTCCGGGCCTTGCTGGGTCGCCACGGCCTGAAGGTCCGCGACATCGGGCACTGGCTGGTGCACAGCGGCGGCAAGAAGGTGATCGACGCGATCAAGTACACCGTCGGCATCACCGCCCACGACGTCCGCCACACCACCGGCGTGCTGCGGGACATGGGCAACCTCGGCAGCGGCAGCTTCCTCTTCAGCTTCCAGCGCCTGCTCGACGAGCGGGTCGTCCGTCGCGGCGACTACGCCGTGATGATGACCATGGGCCCGGGCTCGACCGTCGAGACCGCCCTCTTGCGCTGGTGAGCGGCCCGCTCGCCGATCCGCCCCCCCCTCTCCCCCCTCCTGGAGGCCGCATGCCCCTCGATCCCTCCCGCCTCAGCACCCTGGCCTACCGCGAGGACGGCGACATCGCGACGGTACGCCTGCTGCGTTCGAGTATCAACATGCGGCTGGTCCACGAGCTGACCGCGGTCTGCGATCACCTCGAGGACCACAGCTCGACCCGGGTGGTGGTGTTCCGCGGTGACCAGGGGCGCTTCTGCGAGGGCATCGACTTCGCCGACTTCCGTCCGGACGAGCCGATGGACATCCACGGCTTCAACAAGTGGGAGAAGCTCTGCCGGCGGGTCGAGCGCCTGGAGAAGGTCACCATCGGCATCCTGGAGGGCGCGGTGGTCGGCGGAGGCGTGCAGCTCGCCCTGGTCCTGGACGCCCGAATCCTCCACCCCCAGGCCACCTTGCAGCTCAACGAGGTCCACCTGGGCTTCCTGCCCGGGATGGCGACCTACCGGCTGGCCAAGATGATCGGCATGGGCCACGCGCGCCGGCTGGTGATGCGCTGCCCGGTCGTCGGGGCCGAGGAGGCCGTCCGGCTGGGCCTGGTCGACGAGGCCCGAGGGGACCTCGACGCGGCGCTGGCCGAGACGGTCGCGGCCTTCGGGCCGACCCATGTCGTCGCCGTCACCCTGGCCCGCCGCCTGCTGGACGAGAGCTTCGAGTTCGGCTTCGAGGACGCGCTGGGCCACTTCCTGGCCGCGCAGCACCGCGCGATCAGCCAGACGGCCTTCCTGCAGACCCTGCGCAAGGAAGGGGGACGGTGAGCCCCGAGGATCCGTCCCACGCCGCGGCGCAGGTCCGACCCTTCGAGGTGGACCCTGCGGTGATGGCCAACATCCGCGCCATGCAGTTCCACGACGCCCCCGAGGTGGCCCGGCTGCACGAGGCGGCCATGGGCAACAGCCTGTGGGCCCGGCTGGGGCCCGCCTTCCTGACCCAGCTCTACCAGGCCCTGGTCAACAACCCCCGCTTCCTGGGCTTCGTCTACGAAGAGGGCCCGCTGGGCCCCGGTCGCCGCATCCGCGGCTTCATCGCCGGCAGCCAGGACACCGAGCGCATGTTCGCCGAGGTGCGCAAGGCCGCCTGGTTCCTGCTCCTTCCGACCGCGCTCAGCGGCGCCCTGCGCCATCCCCAGGCGATCCCCAAGCTGCTGGAGACCGCCCGGTACTTCCGGCAGAGCGCTCCCGCCGACGAGCTGGACGTGCGGTCCGAGAGCCTCTTCTGCTCCTTCGAGCCCGATCTGCGCGGCAAGCGGGTCAGCGGGCACATCAACAAGGTGCTCTTCGACGACCTCCTCGCCCGCGGACACCGCTGGGTGAAGATCACGACCGAGGTCTCCAACGAAGGCGCCAACCGCCAGCTTCGCAGCTGGGGCTTCGCCGAGCGCGGTCGGTTTCGCTTCTACGGCAAGGAGATGGTGCTCTACGTCCTCGACCTGCAGCACAGCCCCCGGGTCGAGCCGCTCACCCGGCACCCGGCCGTCTGATCACTCGTCGGGCGGGAGCTCGGGCAGGGTTGCCAGGTAGGCCGAGAGGGCGCTGTACGAGGCCTGGGCCTGCGCATCCAGCGCCTCCGACTCCAGCAGGTCGACCGACTCCAGCGGATCAGCCAGGAGATCGTAGAGGTGCTCGCTGCCGAGCTCGATGTCGATCAGCTTGAAGCGCTCGTCCCGAACAGCCCGGCCCTGGTAGGCGTCCTTGACCCGCGTGCCGAAGGTCTCGGCCAGCAGCAGCTCGTGGAGCGGTCCGGCCTGCGGATCCTGGAGCAGGGGCAGCAGGCTGACCGAGTCGTACTCGGCCTCGCCCAGCGCCTCGACCGGCACCCCGGCGATCTCGAGGATGGTGGCGTGGAGATCCATGGTGGCGACCATGTGGTCGACCCGCCGGCCGGCGCCTTCGACGCCGGCTCCCCCGATGACCAGCGGAACGTGGACGCCCCCCTGGTACAGGGTCGACTTGGCCTGCGAGTTCGGCAGCAGGCCCTGCATCGTCGCGCCCATGCTGCCGTTGTCTCCCATGAAGATGACGACGGTCTCTTCGAGCACCGCGGGGCTGATCTCGCTCAGCAGCCGCCCCATCTCGGTGTCCATCGCCTCGACCATCGCCCGGAAGTACGCGTCGGTGTTGCGGTTGATGTCGCCGCCATCGCCGGTCAAGCCCTCCTGGTGGTGGAGGTCGTCCGGCGGCAGGTGGAAGGGCGTGTGGGCGGCGTTGAAGCTGACCACGGCGAACCAGGGACCCGCTCGGGTGCCGATCCAGGCGCTGGCGTCGTCAACGGTCTCGGTGGTGGCGTAATTGTCGACCGCGACCGTCTGTCCGTTGACGATCTTGTCGTAGCTGTAGAAGTCGTCGACCTCGCCGCCCATGCTGCCGCTGAAGTGGTGGAAGCCCATCCGGTTGGGGCCGTCGACATCCGTTCCCAGGTGCCACTTGCCGAACAGCGCGGTGGTCATTCCCGATCCGCCCTGCCCGAGGATCGTGGGGAGGAGCGTGGTCTCGGCCGCCATCGGGTAGGACTCGTCGGCGACGGCCTGCCCCTGCCCGTGCCGGTAGGCGTGCCTGCCCGTGAACAAGCCCGCGCGCGTCGGCGAGCAGAGCGGCGAGGACCAGGCCTGGTCGAAGACGACCCCCTGCTGGCAGAGGGCGTCGATGGTTGGCGTCGTCGGCCTCTCGATTCCCAGGTCCGGGTAGCAGCGGAAGGCGTCGACGCCAGCGTCGTCGACGATCATCAGCAGGACGTTGGGCGGGCGCTCCAGGCCATTGAGCCGATCAGGGACCTCGCCGCTGCGTTCGCCGCAGCCTGCGAGCAAGATCCACAAGGACGTGAACATCAAGCGCCTCCAGCGAAGACAGTAGCAGTCGGCACCTCCTTTGTGATTGGGTCGCCTCACAATTTCCTGACAACGCCCGCGCTCAACCGGTCCGCTCCACCTCCGCCCGCGCCTCCAGCAGGCCGACAAGCTCGTCCATCAGCGGGCCAACGGCGGCCAGCCTCCCCCCCTCGTGCACCAGCAGCAGCCGCGTGGCGCTCTCCTCGATCAGCGCCTCCGCCCCCGCCAACGACTCCCGCTCCTGACGCAGGGCCTGCTCGATCGACTCCAACGAGCGCGCCCGGGCCTCGACCAGCACCGGCGCTCCCCCCCGCTGCGCCTGGAGCCCGCTGATCTCCTCCTCCAAGCGCGCGACTCGGGAGGCATGGGCCGCGAGCGCGCGCTCCAGCCGCTGGATGAAGGGGCCGACGTGTTCGTCCGGTCCCATGGCCCGACGCAGCCGAGAGAGCGAAGCGCTGGCCGACAGCGTCGAGGAGGAGGGAGACGAGGGTGAGGAGGAAGCGGGAGAGGACGCCGACGAGGACTCAGCCATCAGGAAGAAGGGCCAGAAGACGACCGCGAGCAGGCGCTCCCAAGGCGGCGCGCTGCGGCGCAGACCAACGGCGAGGCCGAGCAGGAGCCAGGCCGACAATGGAAGCCAGGCCTTCATCTCAGCCTCCCAGGATGGCGACGACGACGTCGATGAAGGCGGCGAGCCCGCTGCTCTCCAGCGGGCGGAGCAGGACCAGCGGTCCGGGGCTGCCGATCACGGGGCGCAGCAGCCAGCTCAGCTGCAGCCCGGCCAGGCCCAGGCCCATCGCCCAGGGAAAGGCCGCCCGAGCCGGCAGCTCGCGCAGCAGGCGGGCCGCCCCCACGAGGCCTCCCAGGCCTCCGACGGCGACCACCGCCAGGACGAAGCGCCGGTAGGCGTACCAGTCGGCGTCGACCAGCCCCGGCAGGAGGCTCAGGCTCAGCCAGAAGACGAGGGCCAGCGGCGCGAGGCCCGACATCGTGGTGGTCGCGGTGGCCAGCGCCTGCAGCACCATCGCGCTCAAGCGGGCCGGGGCGAGGCGCAGCCCGGCGCGTGCGGCCGCCACGTGCAGCAGGGGCAGGCTCAGGGCGGCGCTGCCCAGCATGACCAGGGGCATCTTCACCGCGCTGATCAACGCCTGGAGGGGGCCCCCGGGCAGGCCGATGGCGAGCCCGAAGATGGCGGCACCGACCGCGCTGACGCCGGCCAGGGGACCGATCCAGGCCCCGCTGTGGGGGCTGTCCCGAAGCTCGCGGGCGAGGCCGTCCCCGTCGCGCAGCAGGCGGGTGACGAGATCCTGGCTCGGAGGGAGGCTCGGAGGGAGGCTGGGTTCGATGACGGTGTCCATTTCGGTCTCCTCAGGCCAGGTGGAGGGCCAGGACCAGGGCGGTCCAGGCGGTCAACAAGAAGTGGGCGGCCACGGCGGGGGCGCCGGGCGAGCGCTGTCCGGCCCGACGGGCGCGGTCGACGGCGGCGAGCAGGCCGTTGGCCAGGGCGAGGCCCGAGAGGCCCAGGACCAGCAACCACCAGATGAAGCCATCGGCGCCGGTGGAGCCGTAGAGCGCCAGCAGCGGCGTGCTGGCCAGGAGCCAGGCGCCGGCCACCGCGGGCCCGACCGAGGCCGATGCCAGCACCTCGATCATCCCTCCGTCGCGGCGGCCCAGGGCGTTGACGACGAAGAGCGGCGGGAGGGTCAACACGCCCGCGGCGAGCACCCCGGCCAGCCCCGCCGCGAGCGCGTCCAGCGGCGAGCCGACGAGCCCGCCGGAGCCGAGCGGACCGCTGGCGCCCAGCGCGACCGTCCCGAAGAAGGCGACGCCGCCGACCAACGAGGCAGCCAGCGCGGCCGAGAGGGCCAGGGGGTCGGGGACCTCGCCCGAGTCCCCGAACAGCACGCTGCCATCGGGGTGGAGGAGGTGTCGACGCAAGGCGAGGCGAGCGATCAGGGGGTTGGTGCTGGAGATCGGCGGGGCGCTCATCGGGGACTCCGGGTGGGGGGCGCTCTCAGGCCAGCGCAAGGCCCGTGCCAGCGGCCGGGAAGCCCACCCCAGCGGCATCCTCGTCGAGAGCTCGACACCTGCTCCTCCCGGCCCTGATCCACCCTGGAGAGATCCTGCGCTACCATCGGCGAATCGCGGCTCGCGCCTCCGAACCCGGTGCCCGAGCCCCGGCGCCCCGTGTTAGGCGCCGCCCGCAAAGGAGTGGCAGATGACCACCGACCCCGACGCCCAGAACCCTGACGCCGACACCCTGGAGCAGCGCGTCCAGGAGCTCGTCTCCGAGCTTCGAAAGGGCTCCACCCAGGCCGCCGCCACCCTCCGTCAGCTCTGCGCCGGCGATCCCGGCGCCCGAGCGCGCGATCTGCTCGAGACCGCGATGAAGGGCGAGCTGCTGGAGACCCGCTGGGAGATCGAGGACATCCTCGACGAGACCCGCCCCAAGAAGGCGCAGGCGCCCGAGCCCGAGCCCGAGCCCGCTCCCGAAGAGCCCGCCCCCCCCAAGCGCCTCAGCGCGGCCGACCTGGATCTCGTCTACGACGATCCGCGCGGCCTGATGCTGCACAAGAGCAAGGTCGGGGATCGCTGGTTCGCCACCCAGGTCGACCCGGCGACCCGCCAGCCTCAGACCTTCGAGCTCCACCCGCAGGAGGTCTCCCAGCTCCGCATGCAGCTCCACGGCAGCCCCTACTGGCTGCTGGGGGCGGGCGCCTGAGGCGCTCCCTGCTGCTCGCGACGGCGCTCGCGCTCACCGCTTGCGGTGGCGCCGGGAAGCAGCTCCGCAAGGCGGACCGCTACTTCGAGCAGGGTCGCTACACCCAGGCCGCCCGGCTCTATGACGACGTCGCGGAGCGCTGGCCCAAGCGAGACGAGGCCTTGCTGGGCGCCGCCGTGGCCTGGAACCTGGCGGACGATCCCGGGCAGGCCCTGGTCCGTGCCGAGTCGGCCGTGGCGGCGGGCCGAGACGAGGCCCGCCTGGAGCAGGCCCGGGCCCTGGTGGGCCTGGGTCGTGGGGCCGAAGCCCTCCCGCTGCTGGAGGGCTCCTCGGCCGCCGCGCTGCGCGCCGAAGCGCTGCTCGCGGCGGGCCGGCTGGACGAGGCTCGCCAGGCCCTGAGCGGCGCGGACAGCCCCCGGGCCCTGATGCTCTCCGCCTGGCTGGCATGGCGCATCGAGGGGGCGGCGGGTTGTGCCAGCGCGCTGCCCCTGGCGGCGAGCGCCGTCGAGCGCCAGCACGAGGACGCCGAGCTCGCCTCCGAGGCGGCGGCCCTGGCCAGCGCCTGCCAGGACCCGGCTCGCGCGCGCGCCTGGCACCTGCAGGCCCGGTCCTTCGAGCGCCGCGAGCTCCTCGATCGACGCGCCGCGGCTGAGGCTCGCCGACAGGCGGGCGACGCCGAGGGTGCCGCTCGCCTGCTCGCCCGGGCGACGGCGCTCTACCCCGAAGACGGGGAGGCCCGGCGTGACCTGGGGGTCGCCTGGCTGAGCGCCGGGCAGGCCGATCGCGCGGTCGCCGATCTGCAAGCGGCCCTGCAGCTGGCCCCCTACTCCCAGGATCTCGCCCGGTCCGAGCCGATCCTCGCCGTGGGCTCACGCAGCGCCCCGCAGCGTGCCGAGCTGATCACCCAGGCCTGGAGCCAGCTCGCGGCGGCCCTGGATGCCAAGGGGGACCCCGCCAACGCGGCGGCGGCCCTGGAGCGCAGCCTGCTGGCCCGAGCCCAGGCCTCGCCTCCGGTGCCCGCCGACGCCAACGACTGGCTGGCGCTGGCCGAGCGATGGAGCGCGCTGCGCCTGCACCCCAAGGCGGTGGAGGCCGCGCTGAACGCTACCCGGCTGGCGCCGACCTCGGCCCCGACCTGGCTGGGCCTCGCCCGGATCCAGCTCCGGGCCGGACGCAGCCAGGACGCCCTGGGGGCCGCCCGCAAGGCCTGGGAGATCGCTCCAGGGACCCCCGAGACGGCGGTGGTGCTTGGCCGCGCGGCGCTGGCTACCGGGGACCCGGTCGAGGGCCGTCGGGCCTGCGAGTCCACGCTCCGAGAGCTGGCCGGGCGCCCTCATCCGCTCGCCGCCGAGCTGCAGGCGCTGCTGCGCGAGGCTGGGGGCTGAAGGCTGCGCGCTGAGCACTGAGGGGTGAGAGCAGCGTCAGGCCGTCGCCCGACGCTCCAGCTCGGCGAAGGTGCGGGCCTCGATCTCGCCCAGCAGCCGCGCCGAGAGGCCCAGCCGATGGGCCAGCTCGCTGACCGCGCGGGCCTCCTCCACCCCGTAGTCGCCGTCGGCCACCGCGACGTAGATGGCCGCCTCGGTGAGGATCTCCCGGTGCCGCCAGAGGACGTCGAGCTCGGCGGGATCGCTCTCGGCGGCCCCCGGGACGAGGCGGTCGACCAGCTGCTGCTCTTCGCGGACGACGAGCCCGTCCGAGCGAGCGACCGCCAGCAGCTCGGCGCGGAAGCGCAGGCGGGCCGGGGGGGGCAGATCCAGGGCGGCGATTCGTTCGGTCAGCTTCACAGGGTGTCCACCGGCCCAGTCTGCCACAGGGGAGGCCCCCCGGTGCGGCTCAGAAGCCCATCTGCTCGGGACGACGGTATCGCCAGAGCTTCTGCAGGGCCTTCAGCTCGAAGGGCGCGCGCGTCTGGCCGCTGCGCCAGCGGGGCTCGGAGAGCAGGCGCAGGACCCGCCTCTGCCAGGGACGCAGGTTGCGATCGCTCACGCTGGGCCAGCGCGCGTGGAGCACCGCCTCGAAGTCGTAGACCGCGCGCACCAGGGCCGGGTCGTGCCAGGGGGTGACGGCGTTGCGGCGCTGCTCGTAGGCGGACCAGGGAGGCTGCAGCCAGCCGTCGAGGGTCTCGGGGAAGCGGAAGCCGCGGGCGACGGCCTCGTCGTACATGCCGGGCAGCGGGACCGGGGTGTACATGTAGAGGATGATCTCGCAGGCGGGGTTCTCCTCCTTCAGCCGCCCGATCAGCTCGAGGGTCAGGCGGACATCGCGCTCGGGGTCGACCGAGCCCCCCAGGACGAAGCTGAATTCCGGGACGATGCCATGGGCCCGGGCGAGGCGGTTCAGCTCGACGGTCTCGTGCACCTGCAGGCCGCCCTTGTTCATCGCATCCAGGCTCTCCTGGTCGGCGCTCTCGGCCCCGTAGAAGACCATCGCCAGCCCGCTGCGGGCCAGCTCCGACCAGCTCTCGTCGCGCCAGCCCAGCATCGTGTCGATGCGCCCCTCGCCCCACCAGCGCAGGCCCATCGGCGCGATGCCGCGGGCGACCTCCACGCAGCGGCGCTCGGCGGCGAAGAAGTTGTTGTCGTGGAACTCGATGGCGTCGGCGCCGTAGCGCCGGTGCAGCAGGCCGACCGTCTCGACCACGGACTCGGCGGGATCGGCCAGCCAGCGGCCCTCGAACAGGTTGGTGACCGCGCAGAAGTTACAGGTGTAGGGGCAGCCCACCGAGCTGTGGTGGTTGAAGGTCCGCCGTCCCAGGAAGGTGCGGGCGGCGTAGCGCTCCATGTCCAGGGCCGAGAAGGGGGCCTCGCCGAAGCGGAAGGAGGGGCTCAGCTTGCGCGAGGGGCCGACACCGCCGCGGGTCTGGACCCCGGCGATGCCGGTGGGGTCCAGGCCGCGGGCCAGGGCCGGGATCAGCTCCGCCACGGTGGCCTCGCCCTGTCCCAGGACGACGGCGTCGACCATCGGGTCGGCCAGGCAGGTGCCCGCGTGCACGGTCGGGAAGTAGCCCCCCCAGACGATCCGCAGCGCCGGCCAGAGGGCCTTGAGGTGCCGGCACCAGGGCACCGCCTGCAGGAGCTGCGGGCCCGGCATCACGGTCAGGAAGAGCACGGTCCCCGCAGGATCGGCCGCGATGGCCCGCTCAGCCCGCTCCTTGGCCAGGGGCTCGACGTTGGCGTCGAGGATCTCCCAGCGGATCGGCTGCCCGTCCACCTCGGCCGGGATCCCCCGGGCGAGGTGCAGCATGGAGAGGGGCAGGCGACGATGGGCGCGCTGGGCCCGCGGGTTGAAGAGGATGAGGTGCACGCCCTGCTATAGCCGGCCCGGCTTCGCTTGGATCAGGTCAGCTTCGCCCAGCAGACGCAGCCCTGGCAGGTGGGCTCGGAGGCGATCTCCAGGTCCTGCAGCGCCGCCCCCATGGCGTGCAGGCCGGCGCGCAGGCCCAGGCGGGCGTCGGCCCCCCGCCCGTCCGGCCCCTGCCCGCTCAGGAAGAAGCAAGGCCTCAAGCGGAGATCCGGCTGCACCACGACGCTGGTGTAGGGCGCGTCGCAGCGGGGGCTGCTCCGCCTGCCCTGAGCGAGGTGCAGTATGCGCTGCAAGGCGTCCTCGCTGTCCAGCAGGAAGTCCCGGGGCAGCGCCGCGCGCAGCTGGGCCAGCTCCTGCCCGAGGGCGACCGGCTCAGGGCGCAGCGGCTGCTCCTCGACCGGTCCCCCGCCTCCGAACGCGTCCCCCCCCTCCAGGGCGGCGAGGTAGCTGATCCCGGACATGCCCAGCTCCTGGGCGAGGCGGGCGATCTCCAGCAGCCGGCCCTGGTTGAGGCGGCTGACCGTGACCCGGGCTCGGATGGGGAGCCCCGGCGCCCGCGCCCGGAGGGCCTGCACGCCGCGGCGGACCGCCTCCAGGCCGTGGACACCTCGGATCTCCCGATAGCTCTCGGCGTCGTGCCCATCCAGGCTCAGCACGACCTCCTCGCACCAGCGGGCCACCGCGGGGGCATGGCGGGCCAGGGCGAGGCCGTTGCTGAGCAGGGTCGGCCGCAGCCCGGCGAGGCGGACCGCCCGCATCAGGGCCTCGATGTCCGACCGGAGCAGGGGCTCGCCGCCCGTGAGCAGCACCTCGCCGCAGCCCATGGCCCGCGCCTCCGCGGCGAGCTCCCCGGCGACCTCGGCCGTCAGCGCCTCGCCGCCGGCCGGACCTCGAAAGCCGCAGCTCTGGCAGAAGCTGTTGCAGCCGTCGGTCAGGTGCAAGACCAGCACCCGCAGCCGGCGGATCTCCCCGGTGCGGGCCGCCCGACGGGTCTCGCGGCGGGCCTGCAGCCGGGCCAGCGGTGCGTCCGATGGTGGGCGCGAGGGCAGGTTCGAGGCGGGTCGTTCCCCCCGCCGGAGCACCAGCAGGAGGTGGTCACCGACCTGGCGAAGCAGGGGGAGCCCACGCAGCTCCGCCTCCAGCGAGGCCAGGCGCGGCGCGCGGCGGCTCCCTGGCGGAGGCAGCAGGACCCCCAGGCTGCTCTGTTCTTCGAGCTGGAACCACGGCGCGAAGGCCGTCACGAGCTCGGCCGCGCTCCAGTAGCGGGTGCGAACCCGGCCCCCCTCGACCGGCACATCCACCCAGGGCGCGAGGCGCTGCAGCGCCCCTCCGACGCGCAGGTTGCCCAGCTCTCGCAGCGTCCAGCTCGGACTCAGCCGCGGCATCGGCACCAGGAAGAGCCACCCACCGGGGGCCACGGTCCCCGCCAGCGCCTGCGCAGCGGCCCCGGCGTCGACGCAGTTGATCACTCCGAAGTTCAGCAGGGCCGCGTCCACCGGGCCCAGCTCGGCGGCGCGCTCCACGGGCAGGACCTGGGCGGGGACACCGCGCCGACGCGCCTGTTCGACCATTCCGGCGCTGCGATCGATGGCCACCACCCGGTAGCCCTGGCGGAGGAGGCGCTCCGCGTCCAGGCCCGCTCCGCAGCCTGCATCCAGTACGGCCGAGCCGATCGGCACCCGCGCGCGGATGCTGCGCTGGACCTCGTCCCGGAGCAGTCGAGCGACGGGATCCTGGCCCCAGACTCGCGCGTACTGCTCGGCATGGGGGTCGAAGGGGTCAGCCACCTCCGCCTGATAATCGGAAACAGCGCCGCATCGAGCCCACAATCGGGCTCCTCTGCATTGACAGAGCCCGATGATCCACCTACCATCGCGCCGCCCTCACACCGCCGTGGACGCTCTGATGCTGCGCTTCTCCTCGCTGACCCTTGTGCTCTCCCTCGCTCTCCCGGGCGCCCTGCTCATCCAGGCCCTGGCGCCCGCCACCGCCTCGGCGCAACAGACGGCGCTGGCCGAGCCCCTGGTCCAGCTCCTGCCCACCGACCCGATCACCGGCGACGGCAAGACCGCGACCACGCTGCACATCCTGGCCATCGGCACCGACGGCAAGCCACTGCCCAACCTCAACGGGCGCATCAGCGCCACCCAGGGCACGGCCGGGCGCATCGAAGGCGGCGAGGGCGGCGTCTACCGCTTCAGCTACACCCCGCCCAGCGTCAACGCCTCGACCGAGGTGGAGTTCACCCTGCGGGTGAAGGCCTCGACGACCTCCAACCTCGTCCAGAAGGGCAAGGTCACGCTGGTGCCCTCCACCACCCACAGCGTCGCCGTGGCCTCGAACCTCGCCCAGGTCGTGCTCGGGCAGGACGCCTCGGCCACCGTCACGATCACCCTCTCCGGCGGCGCCGAGAGCACGCTGACCGGGGCGGACCTGGCGGTGAAGGCCTCGTCGGGCACCCTGGCCAACGTGACCCCCCTGGGGCAGGGCCGCTACAGCATGCTCTACACCGCGCCGGACAAGAAGTTCCCGCACCTCGCCCTGGTCACCCTGGTCGACCGGCGCGATCCCCAGGCCACGGTCGGCGCCTTGGCCATCCCGATGGCCGGTCGGACCCCCTTCCCTGTCACGGGCCTGCCGGACAGCAACATCCTGGTCAAGGTGGCGGGGGTCGAGTTCGGCCCGGTCACCGCCGACGCCCAGGGGAAGGCGACCGTCACGCTGACCGTGCCGCCCGGGGTCAGCGAGGCCACCCTGATCTCCATCAAGGGAGAGCAGCGCGAGGAGAAGGCCATCGATCTGAAGGTGCCGGCCAGCCAGCGGGTCCAGCTCTTCCCCTCCCCCCTGGTCCTGCCCGCCGACGGCGCCTCGAAGCTGATGCTCCGCGCCTTCGTCGCCCAGCCCGACGGCAAGCCCGACACGGGCGCCAAGGTCAGCTTCACCGTGGGTAGCGGGACGGTCGGCCCGGCCCGGCACGAGACCGGCGGCATCTACGTCGCCGAGTGGACCCCCGGCTCGCAGGCCCGCGCGGGCACCACCTCGGTGGAGGTCAGCGTCGAGGACGCCAAGGGCCCGCAGAAGGACAGCACCGAGGTCAAGCTCGGCGGCGCCCTGCCCGAGAGCTTGATGCTGGAGCTCGACGGGGCCGTCGGCGCCGACGGACGCTTCAAGGTCCTGGCCCAGCTCGGCGGAGGGCTCGCCGCCAAGGGGGTCGCGATGTCGGTCGCCGGAGGCACGGCCGACGGAGCCCCGGCAGACAAGGGCCCCGGCAAGGTCGGAGCCGGCTTCAAGGCGGCGGGCAGCGGCGCCCCGACGGTCCAGGCCGTGGCCCGGGCCGAAGCCAGCGGCAACCCGCTCGCCCGCGTGCTGGTCTTCCCGGCCAGCAGCCGGCTGCTCAACGATGGGGGCAGCGCCATCCCCGTGACGGTGCTGAGCGTGGACGCCTTCGGCTTCCCGGTCGCCAACCAGCCGGTGGCGCTCAGCGTCGTGCAGGGCGACGCGACCATCCCCGCCTCCTTGACCACCGACGCCAACGGCATCGGGCAGGTCACGCTGACCTCGGGCAGCAGCCGCGGAATGGTCGTCGTCCAGGCCTCCAGCGGCGGTGCCCAGGGCGCCGCGGGCGTGCTGCAGGTCCCTGCCGGGGTGGTCGACCTCGCCCTGCCGGTGACCGGTGATCCGATGGCCGTGGCCCTGCGCAACCGCTGGCTCCCCCTGATCAAGACCCTCAGCCCCGCCGGCACGGGCGGCGGCGCCGTGGCCGCGGTGGCCGCAGCGACCCCCACCGCTCCGGCCGCGGCCGGCTCCCGCAGCCTCGGCGCGGGCGTCGCCAGCCTCGATCTGAACGCCTCGGCCGAGACGGTCGCGGCGGGCCAGACCGTCACCCTCACCATCCAGGTCAAGGACGACCAGGGCAAGGGGCTCGCCGGCCGCCAGCTCCAGGTCTTCACCAACGCCGGCACCGCCACCGCCGCCGTGGACAAGGGCGCCGGCACCTACACGACCCAGCTCACCGCCCCTTCGGGCGGCACCGATGTGATCCGCGTCACCGTGGTCTCGCCCGAGTCGGGCCTCTCCAAGATGCTGGAGCTCCCGCTCGGCGCGGCCGCACCGGTCTGGGGGCTGGAGCCCGGAGTGCCCGCGCAGGGCGGCCCGCTCGAAGGGAGCGTCGTCCGCGAGGCTCCGGTGATCGCCGAGAGCCCGCCGGCCACCGAGACGAAGCCGCCCAAGGAGCCCAAGCCGGACAGCGACCGGCCCTGGCTGCGCGCCCAGGCGGGCTTCCTTGGCGGCTTCTACAGCTACCGGCAGGTGCCCTTCACCGCCACCGGGCCGCTGTACGGCGAGCGCATCGCCTTCGGCGGCGGCGAGAGCAGCGCCGCGGGCTCCGTCGGCTTCAACCTCCAGGCCCAGGCCTGGGTCCCCGGCTTGGACTTCCTCGGCGCGCGGGCCAGCTTCCGCTCCACCCGCTACGCGGTCGAGCTGCTGGACTTCGGCTCGGTCGTCCCCGACTGGCTCAACGAGCTCGAGGTGATCGGCCTCGCCCGCCTGCCGATCGACAGCGGGACCACCCGGATCAGCCCGGCGCTTCGCCTCGGCTTCGCCGTGACCGACTTCATGGTCTATCGGCAGGACCTCAGCGGCCCCTCGCCCGTGCTGGACTACGGCCCCCTGATCGTCTCCTCCCTCAACGTCGGTGGCGAAGTCGGGCTCGACCTGGACAGCACCCTGCACGCGGCGGTCGGCGCCACCCTCGGCCTGAACGGGGGCGGGCGAAGCACCTTCTCCCGGGGCTTCGACCTGGACCTGGCCTGGACCTTCATGGATCCGCTGTACGCCTTCGGCCAGATGGAGTGGTTCGCCCGTGGGACCGGCGTCTACGCCGAGGGCGACGGCGCCAACCAGCTGGTCGGCGACCTCGACGACGCGCTGACCGCCTTCGGCGTGGGGCTGGGCGTCCAGCTGTAGGGCCCGCCCTCAGCCGCCGCGGATGATGCGGACCCGCTCCAGCACGATGTCGGTGACCGGCTTGTCGCGGGGGCCGCGCTCGGAGTCGGCGATCTTCTGCACGACGTCGGCGTCCTCGCAGCGACCGAAGATGGTGTGCTTGCCGTCTAGGTGGGAGGGCTGCGAGCGGTCGGTGATGAAGAACTGGCTGCCGTTGGTGTTGGGCCCCGAGTTCGCCATCGCCAGCAGGTTCGGCGCGTCGAAGCTGAGGCCGGCGCCGACCTCGTCGGCGAACTTGTAGCCGGGGCCGCCGGTCCCGTTGCCCAGCGGATCGCCTCCCTGGATCATGAAGCCCGGGATCACCCGGTGGAAGATCGTCCCGTCGTAGAGCGGGCGCTTCATCGCCCGACCGGTCCGAGGATCGGTCCACTCGCGGGTGCCTTCTGCCAGCTCCACGAAGTTGAGCACGGTCTGCGGGGCCTGCTCGGCCAGCAAGGCACAGGTGATGGTGCCGACGCTGGTCTCCAGCTGGGCGGTGATCGCCTGCCCTTCCTCGATGCCCAGGCGCATCAGCACCTCGCGCTTGCGGAGGCGCTGCACATCGGCCTGCAGGCGCCGCACCTCGGACGAGAGGGTGCCGTTCTCCTCCTCCAAGGAGGCGTTCTGCACGGCGAGGCGCTGGCTCTCGGCCTTGAGGGCCTCGATCTCGCGCTGGACCTCCGCGCTGGGGCCGCAGCCGACCAGGGCCATGAGGGCAGTCGTCATCAGGAGCAGGCGCATGGTTCCTCCGAAGGCCTGCGCGTAACTGCATGCGGGCGCTCGAGGGAGGGAGCGCCCAGGCCTATGGGGCGAGGCAAGGCCGGCGCGTCGTGCTACACGATCTTGTCTCAGGAGCCCGCGCCATGCGCCTCGGTATGTTCACCCTGCTGCCCGCCCTCGCGGCCTGCGGGCAGATGGCCATCGACGGCCAGGTCCTCACCGTCACGGGCGAGCCCGCGTCCCAGGCTCGGGTCAGCCTGATCGGCTCGCCCTGCACCACCGTCACCGACGCCGAGGGCCGCTTCAGCCTGCCCTGCCAGCCGGGCAGCTACTCGATGGTGATCACCAAGGAGGGCTTCGTAGAGCTCAAGGACCAGGTCGAGGCGACCGAGCTCAAGCGCTACGATCTTGGCGAGAAGCGGATGATCGCCATTCCGGGCAGCGAGGGCCTCTTCCTGCTGCGGGATCACCAGTACCTCGCCCTCGAGCGCAGCTACCTCCACCGCACCATCGACGACGGCTCGGTCCGGACGCGATCCTGGTGTCTGGACCGCACCACCGGCAAGCCCGCCACCATCCCCGCCGGGGTTCACGCCTTCTTCGACAACAAGGCCCCCGAGTGGCGCCCCTTCCGCCTGGACGCCGATGGCTGCGCCTACCGCGATCGACGGGACAGCTCGGCCCGCTGGGAGGTCATCTACCGGGAGCGGCCCGAGTCGCGGGAGGAGCTGCTGCAGGTCGGCCGGAAGATCATCCTGATGGACCTGCCCGAGGGCGAGTACTTCCTCGCCGACTGGGACCAGGGCTTCTTCACCGCCGACGCCAACGACGCGAAGCGCTACACCGGGTCCTGGCTTCAGGTCGAGGGCTGAGCCCGCCAGCGCAGCAGCAGCAAGGCAGCCAACGAGAGCAGGGGCAGCGCGGCGGCCAGCCAGGGGTCGAGGTGGTCCGAGGCGGCCACCGTGCCCAGCACGATGGCCAGCGCCTGGTAGCCGAGCCCCAGCCCGATGGCCGGACCGACGCGGCCCGTCCCGCCCAGGCCGAGCCAGGCCATCATCGCCAGCAGGGCGGCCGCCGGAGCTGACGCGAGCCGCGCCAGCAGCTCGCTTCGCATCGCCGGCAGGGGCAGGAGCAGGTCCGCCGGGCGGGCGACGAAGGGCATCCGCACAGAGCGCGCCCGGTCCAGGAGCTCAGGGCTGACCGGGCCCCCGGCCGGGGTCCGATCCAGCAGCCGACCACCTGCGGCGCGCACGGTGCTGCCATCCCGCAGCGAGACGACCTCCTGCCCCGTCCAGATCCAGTCGGAGGGAGCCGGAGCGTCGCCCATCTCCACCCGGATGGCCAGGGCTCCGGCGGCGAGTGAGGGCGAGAGCAGCAGCTGGCAGAGGCCTCCCAGCGTGGCGAGCCCCAGGGCGACAGCGCCCGCCAGCAGGGCCACCCGCCGCGGATCCACGCCGATGGCTTGCAGCGCCACCTCCTCGCCCAGAGAGCGGGTCCTCGCGGCGGCCGCCCCCGCCCCGACGCCACAGAGCAGCGGCACCAGGGGGAGCACCATGGGGAGGGTCTCGTGGGCGCTCAGGCGGAGCGCCCGGCTGGCGCCAAAGCGGACGCCCTCGACCAGGCCCGCCAGGCCCGCCAGTCCCAGGGCCAGCAGGATGGCGAGCCCGGTCCAGCCCAGGCAGCGGGTGACCAGGTGCAGCCGCAGGGTCACCCCTCCCTCCAGCTCGCCCAGGCGAGGGCCACGACCGCCGCCAGGACGAAGAAGGGCGCCCAGGCCGCAGCCAGCGGACCGATCTGCGCCGAGACCTGGTCGGCCACCCGGAGCACGGCCCACCAGCCGAGCACCGTGCCGACCGCGACCAGGCCCGGCCGAGAGGCGCGCGCCCCGAGAGGGAGCGCCAGGAGGGCCAACAGGGGGACGCTGGCCGGCAGCGCGCTGCGGCGAGCCAGGGTCCGGCGGGCGGCGACGGCCTGGTCACCGGCCAGCCTCGCCCGCGCGATCTGGGCGACCAGCTCGCCGGTGGAACGCTCGATCAGCTCCACCCGCGAGTCCGGGAGGTCCAGCCGCAGCTGCGCCCGGGCGAAGCTCAGCCGCCAGGCCACGCCAGTGCTGTGGGCAGGATCGGCGCTCAGGCCCAGCGCCTCGCCGTCCTCCAGCCGGATCCTCCCGCCGCCCTCCATCCAGGCCCGGCGCGCGGTCGTCAGGACGGGGCCCGCGGCCAGCAGCACGTCTCCAAGCCGGTCCTCGTCGGCCTCTCCGGCCACCAGCAGCGTGTCGCCCAGGACGACGGGCCGACCGGGCTGCAGGCGCAGATCTCCGACCGCCTGGGCCAGCGTTCGGCGGGCCTCGCGACGACCCAGCGGCTCGGCGCCGTGGGTGAGGCCGGCCTGGATGGCCCCCATCAGCAGCCCCAGCGCCAGGACCGGGCCGCCGACGCTGCGGGCCGGGGCGCCCGAACAGGCCAGCGCCAGCCACTCCCCTCGCTCGGCCCAGCTCCGCGCCGCGCTGACCAGGCCAAGGAAGAGTCCGACCGGGAGGGCGAGGGCCAAAACCCCGGGGATCAGGCCAGCCGCGAGGGCGAGGACCCCGGCGGGCCCCGGCGCCAGCGCGGCGAAGGCGAGCGCCTGCCCCAGCAGGATCAGCAGGCCCAGCGAGGAGATGGCCAGGCCGGCGCCGAGCGCCGGACGCGCAGACAAGCGCAGCAAGTGCAGGCCAGGAGCGGAAAACAGGCCGGTCACCAGGGGGGCCACGCAAGTTCGAGGGTGCAGGTCGGCGGGAAACGCGCTACCCGCGCCACGGAACGGGATCGGAACGGAGTGATCGCTCTCATGGAATTCAAGGTCGGAGACAAAGTAGTCTACCCCGCGCATGGCGTCGGGGTCATCAAGGCGGTCGAGACCATCGACTTCGACGGCGATCGCTACACCTTCTACGTCCTGACCATCCTGGACAACGGGAGCACCTTCCGCGTGCCGGTGCAGAACATCAGCGCCATCGGGATGCGCCGGGTGATCTCGATGATGCAGGTGGAGAAGGTCTACGAGGTGCTGCGGGACCGCGACGTCCCCACGGACAACCAGACCTGGAACCGCCGGTATCGTGAGTACACGAACAAGCTGCAGACGGGCGACCCGATCGAGGTCGCCAAGGTGCTGCGGGATCTCGCCCTGCTGCGCTCGGACAAGAACCTCTCCTTCGGCGAGCGGAAGATGTTCGACAAGGCCAGTCGGCTCCTGATCCAGGAGATCGCCTTCGCCAAGGACACCGACGAGCAGAGCGTGGAGACCGAGATCAACGCGCTCTTCTTCGGAACGGCCCTCGTCGAGGGCTGAACGCAGCGGGGCAGCCCCCGCCTACCTTTCGCCCGTTGGAGGCCCTCTGACTTCCCCGCGTATCCGGCTCTATTTTCCGCCAGGACATCCGCTGGATCTCGCCCAGCTCCGGGTGGCCTTGTTCGCCACCCTGTGGGCCCGAGGCCAGGGGGGGACGGTCGTGGCCAGCAGCGAGAACCGCTCGGCCCTCGACGACCTGCAGTGGCTGGGCCTGAGCTGGGACGAGATGGCGGCGCCCATCGACAGCAAGCGCGCGGCCCAGAAGGGCCAGGAGCTGATCGCGGCAGGCAAGGCCTACCCCTGCTTCTGCAGCGTGGCCGAGCTGCGCGAGATGACGGTCAACACCCTCAACTTCCCCGAGAGCGTGCTCTACGATCAGCGCTGCCGCGGCCTCTCCGCGGTCGACCGCGCCGCCCTCGAGAAGCTCGGCCGCAAGTGGCGGGTCCGCATCGACGTGCCGCCCGTCTCGCCCGAGATCGCAGGGGTCGAGACCCTCCCCGTCCGCTCGGACTTCGCCGTCGTCGAGCTCGATGGGACGCCCACTGCCCTCTTCAGCTCGGTGCTCTCGGCCAGCGACGCCAACGCGACGGACCTGCTGGTCGACGGCAGTCGGGCGCATGAGCTGGCCCACTGGTGGGTCGTCGCCGAAGCCCTCGGCTGGCAGGGCCCGCGCCTGCACCTGATCCCCCCTTGGCTCAGCCCCGAAGGCCTGCCCATCGGCCAGAAGGCCGACGGCCTCTCGATCAGCGAGCTGCGCGCCCGGGGCTTTCACCCCAGCGCGCTGCTCCGGGCCGCCGCCACCGCGGGCTGGGAGGCGGGGGAGAGCAGCGATCTGACCGCCATGGCCAGCCGCTTCCGGGTGGAGGACGTCTCCCCCGACTCTCCCACGCTGGACATGGACGCCCTGTTGAAGCTCAACGGGGACACCCTCCGCGGCCTGGACCGGGCCTTGCTGGTGGAGGCCATCGGCGATCACCTCGACCGCAAGGGCTTCCCCTTCAGCGAGCGCGACACCCGCTGGAAGGAGCGCTTCGTCGGCGCCGTGGCGACCGAGATGACCACCCTCTCCGACGCCGAGGAGTGGGCCAGCGTGCTGCTCACCTCGACCGCGGACTACGACCGCGAGGTCGCGCGGGTCCTTCGCGCCCCCGAGACCCAGACCCTCATCGCCGAGTTCACCCGGGCGATGGGCAACATCGAAGGCGACGGCGAAGACACCCGCGCCTGGCGCAGCGTGCTGGCTGACTTCCGCCGCGACTCCGCGGCGCCGGGGCGCGCCCTGGTCACCTTGCGCTTGGTGCTCACCGGACAGCGAGAAGGCCCTGGCCTGCCCTCGGTCCTGACCCTGCTGGGGGTCGACGGCTGTCGTCAGCGTCTCGAGAAGGCCCGTCGTTACGCCGGGGGCTGAGCCCCACCCTTCCGATTCGGGACACCCATGTCCGAGCTACACCTCTACAACACCCTCGCACGCAGCGACGAGGCCTTCGAACCCCTGCAGCCCGGCAAGGTCCGCATCTACGTCTGCGGCATGACGGTCTACGACTACTGCCACATCGGGCATGCGCGGGCGATGGTCACCTTCGACGTGGTGACCCGCTGGCTGCGCGAGCGGGGCTACCAGGTCACCTACGTCCGCAACCACACCGATGTGGACGACAAGATCATCCAACGCGCCGCCGAGCTGGGTGAGGACCCCCTCGCGCTCTCGGCCCGCTTCATCGCCGCGCTGGACGAGGACCTCGACCGCCTGGGCCTGCTGCGCCCCGACATCGAGCCCAAGGTCAGCGAGCACCTCCCGGCGATCGTCGCGATGGTCCAGCAACTGGTCGACAAGGGCCACGCCTACGCGGTCGAGGGCGACGTCTGGTTCTCGGTCGAGAGCTTCTCCAGCTACGGCCAGCTCTCAGGCAAGAAGATCGACGATCTGCGCGCCGGCGAGCGCATCGCCGTGGACGGGCGCAAGCGGCACCCCGGCGACTTCGCCTTGTGGAAGGCCGCCAAGGAGGGAGAGGTCTCCTGGGAGAGCCCCTGGGGACCGGGCCGGCCCGGCTGGCACATCGAGTGCTCGGCCATG
>DDSR01000266.1:35988-57527 GCA_002343455.1 Deltaproteobacteria bacterium UBA2385
GATGAGCAAGTCGCTGGGCAACGTCATCCGCATCCGCGACCTGCTGGACGAGGCCCCGGCCGAGGCCCTGCGCCTGGTCTACCTGGACAGCCAGTACCGAAAGCCCCTGCCCTTCGGCCCCAGCCGCATCCAAGAGGCCCTCGCCGGGGTCGAGCGCGTCTACCTCGCCCGCCAGGTGCTGGAGGCCATCGCCGCGAACCCCCTCGCCGCCAGCGCCGAGCAGGTCGCCGCCGAGCTCCAGGGTGACGCCCAGGACCTCTACGAGCAGGCCGTCAGCTTCCCGTCCCGTTTCGCCGAGGCCATGGACGACGACTTCGGGACGGCCCAGGCCCTCGGCATGCTCTTCGACCTCGCCCGGGTCGTCAACCGCTTCGGCAACCACAAGAAGTGGTGGGCCCGCTCGGCGGGGCTGGCCAGCCTCGCGCTGCAGTGCTTCCGGCTCTCCGGCCGGGTGCTCGGCATCGGCGGGCGCGACAGCGCCGAGTTCTTCGACGAGCTGACCGAGAAGCTGCTCCGCCGCCAGGGCCTGGACCGCGCCGAGATCGAGGCCNNCCAGAGCTATGCGCTCTACCCGCATATGACCATCTACGACAACATGGCCTTCGGTCTGAAGCTGCGGAAGTTCCCCCGCGCCGAGATCGAGGCCCGCGTCGCCGCTCGGCAGCAGGCCCGCGCCGACCGCGACTGGGCCCGCGCCGACCAGCTCCGGGACGAGCTCGACCAGCTCGGCGTCGTCCTGATGGACTCGGCCGAGGGCACCGCCTGGCGGATGCGGGTCGCAGCAAGCTGAGGGGCCGGCCGCGAGCCGAGCGGCCCCTCGCCGCGGCCGCTACTTGATGACGACCGCCGAGCAGCTGACCTCTTCGCCGGACTTGGTGGTGTCGGCGCAGGTCCACTTGCGGTGTATGGTCGTCGTCCCAGCCAGGGGCGACCCGTCCTTGTTCGGCTCGGTCCAGGTGTGGGACCAGGCGTAGACCAGGCCCGGCGCGCCGCCGACCGTGCCCAGCTCGGGCTTGAGGCCCTTCTGCGGAGCGGCGCCGTCGAACCACAGGTCGTAGCTGTACTCGCAGCCCTCGACCGGCGCCCGGCCGTCCTGGCCCAGGTACTGGAAGAAGACCTGCTGCCCCATGGCAGCCTCGCGCAGCGACTTGACCTGCGAGAGGTCCGCCGGCAGCTCGGCCGTCTCCAAGGCCGCGATGTCGGCCCCGTCGGTGCAGTGCTCCCACAGCAGCTCGCCGCCCTCGTGCTTGACGAAGGGGTTGGTGCCGACGGGGTTGCTGTCCTCCACCCGCTTGCCGTTGTAGATCGTCATGTAGTTGTCGATGATGCGCAGCCGGCAGCCGCGGGTGTCGACCTTGACGTACAGCAGGCCCTGGAGCTTGTTGCCCAGGTTGTTGTTGTTGAACACGAACTGCTTCCAGTTCTCCGTGTCCTTGAACTTGGCGACGTTGGCGGTGGCCTCTTCGATGGCCTTGCCGATCTCCTCGTCCGAGAGCGTCGGGTCCAGCTTCTTCAGGACGTCCGGGGTGCACTCGGCACCGCCGGTCAGGTAGGCCTGGCACCAGTCCCGCGGACGGGCGATCTCCCGGCAGGTCAGCTCGTCGCCGGCGGCGTTCTTGGTGCAGGTGTAGGTGTAGACGTCGGAGAGCGAGCCCACGTTGTACTTGACCTTGAGGGCGCCGTCCTCGGTCAGGAAGGACATGCGGGTCTTGATGTCGGGGAGCTCGGTCTTGTCGGGCTGGGCCTTCAGCATCACCCACTGGCTGCCCTCGAGGCCGTCCAGGCTGAGGGCGCACTCACCGGCGCTGCCCGAGCCACCGACGACGATGCCGCTCGACTTCTGTTCGCAGGCGGTCAGGGCGAGGGCGGGGAGGAGGAGGATGAGCTTCTGCATGGGGGGCTCCGGGTGGGGAAGTGCTCGTCAGGCTATCACATTGTGTCTTTCCCCTCCCCCCAGGAGCCCCCGTGAAGCTGGTCATCGCCACCACCAACCCCCACAAGCTCGACGAGATCCGGGCCATCCTGGACGGATCCGGCCTGGAGCTGGTCGGCCTGGATGCCTGGCCCGACCTGCCCGAGCCGCCCGAGGACGGCGAGCGCTTCGAGGACAACGCCGCCCAGAAGGCCCGCTTCGTCCACGAGGCCACCGGCCTGCCGGTGCTCGCGGACGACTCCGGCCTGGAGGTCGACGCCCTGGGCGGGGCGCCAGGGGTGCGCAGCCGACGCTTCACCCCCGAAGCGACCGCCGCAAGCAACAACGCCCGGCTCCTGCATCGCCTCGACGGCGTCGACGACCGCCGGGCCCGCTTCCGCTGCGCCCTGGCCCTGGTCTCCTCCTCCGGCCAGGCCCTCGCCGCGGGCGCCTGCGAGGGCCGCATCGCCCTCGCCCCCAGCGGCGAGG
This sequence comes from Deltaproteobacteria bacterium UBA2385, assembly GCA_002343455.1. Lineage (GTDB taxonomy): Bacteria > Myxococcota_A > UBA796 > UBA796 > UBA2385 > UBA2385. The sequence continues at coordinate 38,390 of DDSR01000266.1, forward strand.
GGGGCTTCGGCTACGACCCCCTCTTCCTCCCCGACGAGGCCCCCGGCCGCAGCATGGCCCAGCTCAGCGCCCAGGAGAAGAACCGCATCAGCCACCGCGGCCGCGCCCTGGCCCACCTGCCCGGCATGCTCCGGGAGCTTGGCCTCAGTACACCGGGTCCCGAGCGGTGAAGTGGCGCCAGAGCGCGAAGGCGAACAGGATCGCCCCGACCGCCAGGAAGATCATCGCCGAGACCTCGCCCTGGCGGGAGGGATCACCGGCCAGCTCGGGCATGACCATCTCCAGACCGGGGATCATCAACACCCGGTCCGAGAACGAGGCGTTGTGCCAGTAGATGAAGCCGCCGCAGGCGAGGAAGAGTATCGAGCTGACGAAGCGACCCATGGGGACCTCCCTGCCGTAGCGTAGCCCTCAGCCCTCCGAGCTGCGACCAAAGACGTAGCTGGCCCTCAAGCGCGCGGTGATCAAGCGGGCGGCTGCGAAGCTGGCGTCGCCCGGAGCGGCGTCCTCGTCGCTGATCCCCATGAAGTTGTAGGGCGCGGCGTAGAGCTCGCCGCCCCACTGGAAGTGCTCCCCGATCTTGCCCTGGGCGCCCAGGCTGGCCACCAGGCCGAAGTAGGGGCTCTTGTTGTTGCTGACGATGCCGTCGTCGCCGATGTAGAAGAAGGTGCTGACGTCGGTGAAGCCGACGGCCAGGTAGGGATTGACCGCCGGCGTGTTCCAGCCGACGATCACGTCCATGCCGAAGGTGCTGGCCACCAGCAGGTCCAGCTCGCTGGGGTCGTCTGGGTTGAAGGGCGTGGCGATCTCGCCCACCGTCTTCATCATCGTGGCGTGACCGCGGGCCCCCCACTCGAAGCCCCCCTCCTTGGGCAGCCCGAAGCCGAACTCCCCGCTGGAGATCACGTTGCGCGTACCGAAGAGCGGGACCGGCGGGATGTAGGCGGCGCCAGCGTAGAAGACCACCGGGCCGACCTTGGGGAAGGAGAAGATCGCCCGCGGCCGGGGCGCCACCGGCGCCTTGTTGGTGTCCTCGGTCTTGGTGTAGTTCAACACCAGGCGACGCTTGCAGGACAGCGAGGGGATCACCAGCACGTCGAGGCCGATCGAGCCTCGGCCCGCCGCGTGCGGGACCGCCGAGTGGACCGGCGAGAGGGTCGTCGCCAGGGCGAAGTAGTTGAGCAAGAAGTCCTGCTGCGCCTGCTCGGAGTAGCCCTCGGGCACGCCCTTGGCGGCCTCGTCTTCGCAAGCGGGGTCCACATACGCCTGGGCCGGGGCGGTCGTCAGCAGCAGGGAGAGCACGGTCAGCATGGGGGAGCCTCGAAAGAGAGAATTCACTCGCAGGGGGCGCCGTCGTCGATCCAGGCGGCGAGGTTGTCGACGACCGCGGGGTCCATGGCACCCGAGACGGGCATCACCCCGCCGTAGGTGGCCGTGTCGGCCATCTTGTGCCAGAGGACGCTGGCCTGGTGGTCGCCGGGGGCGACCAGCTTGGCGCCGTAGGCCACGGCGTCGATGTCGACGATGGCCGCGCAGGGGTCGGTCTCGAGGTCGAGGCCGGCGGTCCCCCCCACGCCATGGCAGGCCACACACTCGATCGCGAAGACCTCGGAGACGCCCTCCCAGCCTTCGGCGCCGCTCAGCTCGCCGCCATGACCGTTGGAGAAGTCGGTGTCGTCGCAGCCGGTGAGGAGCGGCAAGAGCAGCAGGAGGGCGGGATGTGAGCGCATCGATTCGTCCCTTCAGTCACGTGGTGGTCGAAGCGCCTGCGGGCTAACCCGCTTTCTGGAGGTTCAATTGTCCCTGTGCCGCGTCTGCCTCGTCTTCGCCATGGTCTCCTCCCCCGCGGCCTGGGCTCAGGACCGGGTGGTCGTCCTGGACCCCGGCCAGGAGCCCCGCCAGGAGCTCAGGTACACCCCCAAGAAGGCCAAGACCGAGGAGATGCGCATGACCATGGACATGGCCATGGGGATGTCCATGGCGGGCGTGGACATGCCCTCTACCCGCATCCCGCCGATCATCATGGACATGGATCTGCAGGACGTGACGACCGCCAAGAACGGCGACGTCTCCTACCGCTTCGTGCTCAGCGGCGTCGCCGTCGGTGAGGCCGGCGAGGCCACCCCCGGGATGTCCGAGGCCCTGCTGGCCTCGCTCAACCCCCTGGTAGGCACCGCCGGCAGCGTCCGCATCAGCTCCACCGGTCAGACCCTGGACTGGAGCCTCCAGCCGCCGCCGGGGGCCGATGCCACCACGATCAACAACATGAAGCAGGGCATGGCCAACTCCAGCGCCGTCCTGCCCACCGAGGCCGTCGGCGTCGGTGCCCGCTGGGAGCAGCACAGCACGGTCCAGAGCAACGGGCTCGAGGTCCAGCAGGTGACCGTCTACGAGCTCGTCCAGCTGGACAAGCAACACCTCGACCTGAAGCTGACCGTGCAGCAGAACGCCCCGGCCCAGACCTTCGCCCCACCGGGCCTGCCCCCCGGCGCGACCGCCCGCCTCGACTCGATGAGCACCCAGGGCCAGGGCACCACCGCTGTCCGCCTCGACCGGCTGGTGCCCACCGGCCGGATCCAGATCCACAGCGACTTCGCCATGGGCTTCAGCATGGAGGGGCAGGACCTCCCCCTCACCATGAGCCTGGACCTGGAGACCCTGGTCGAGCCGCGCTGACTCAGGGCGACGCGAACATCTCCCGCACCTTGGCGCGATGCTCGGCGAAGGTGAAGGCCTCCTCGATCAAGAAGGAGTTCTCGGGATCGAGGATCACCGGCCGCAGGGCCCGCACGCCCGCCACCTTGTCGTCGTTGAAGGGCAGGGCCTCCAGCAGCCGCACCACCTGGGCGCAGCTGAAGCGGTGGCGCTCGGCTGCCGAGCTGAGCACGCCAACCTTCTCGCGGGCGTAGGGCGTCCCCTGCACGCTCTCGATCAGGGCGCGGAGCATCGCCTCGTCCATCACCTGGGCCAGCACCGCCGCCGAGGCGCCGGGCTGCACGGCGCGTGACCTCAGCAGATCCGCCGAGGTCAAGGCCGCCCCGCCCGCCACGCAGCCGTGATCGTAGCCGTCGGCCCGCGCCAGCACCGTGCAGGCCACATGCCGCCCGGCCTCCGTGCGAAAGTCCGCCGAGAGGGCCTCCTCTCCTTCCAGGCCGATCACCAGGCTGGACATCCCGGGTTCGAGATCCGTCGCCACGAAGGCCCCCAGCGCGGGCGAGTACTCCACGGCGCGCTCGTCCAGCCTCAGGCTGAAGAGCGCTGGATCCAGCCCCGCCCAGCTGGCGCTGGCGATCGCCGGGCCGCCGGTCCCCGCCGACAGCCCGCTCAGCCTCGGCTCGGCGCTGGCCGCCCGCTGCGCCAGGGTCATGCCCTCGGCCGCCTCGCCAAAGCCCGGCGCCAGCAGCAGCGCCTGCACCTCGGCCGCCACCTGGGCCGCCTTCGCCGCGTCCGCTTGCGCCTGGGTCGCCCGCGCGTGCGCCGCCGCCGCCTGCGCCTCCGCCTCCGCCGCCATCGCCGAAGACGCCGCCGCCTTGGCCGCCGCCCGGGTCATCTCCCGCGCCGCCCGCTCCACCGCCAGGCTGCGCCCCCTCGCCACCTCCTGCAGCTGCCCGCGGCTGTAGTGCAGGATCACCCGCTCCTCGCCCTGCACCTGCACCTGCATCGTCGCCCGGGTCTGGCGCAGCAGGCTGAGCACCCGCACCGTGTGCTCCCCGTCCGCCAGCCCGATCGCCCAGCTGCCACGCTGCCCCGCCACCTTTCGCGCCGGCCGGTCGTCCACCTGCACCCGCACCAGCCCCGTCGTCTCGATCTCCAGGTCCGCAGCGCTCGCAGACGCGACCAGCAGCGGGATCCACAGCCAAAGCATCGTTCCGAACTCCAGGAGTCGAAGTCTGCCCCGAGGCGGGGTCGGCTGGCAAGTCACCCCCCCCGTGCCCCGGGTGCCGCTCGTTGTCCACCTGCGCCTCGGTCTGGCTGTCCGCTCCCCCTCTCCAGAGGCGTCCCCCAGGGGAATCCCACCCCCGCGAGAGACCGCCATGAACCAGCTCCCCACCCTGCCCGGCATGATCCCCGCCATCCAGGAGGCGCTCAACGCCCGCATCGCCCTCCTGCTGCGCTCGCCGCTGATCGCCCGCCTCGCCACCCCGCCCGCCGAGGAGGAGCCCGACGACGACTACGCCACCCTCTTCTCCCTCTTCGAGGCCGCCACCGCCCGCGTCGACATCGACTACGACGACCGCTGGCGCGGCTACGAACGCGATGTGCGCGAGGCCGTCGAAGGCTGCGTCGAGAGCCAGGTCCTGCTGCTCACCGACGCCCAGCGACTGCTGCTGGAGCGCTCCCCCGAGGAGTTCCAGGAGCTGCAGCCGCCCCCGCGCGCCGTCGAGCTGCTGGGCTTCCGCGTCGAGCGCGTCGGCGGCCATGACCGCGTCGTCGAGCTCACCGTCGCCGAGGCCCCCGAGCCCTTCGAGCAGATCCGCCACCTCGCCATCGTCGCCAACCTGATCCCCCTGCGCCGCCAGCTCGCGGCCCTCCAGGTCGTCGAGCGACTCCCGCCGGGCTCCCCCCTGCGCTGCCTGCTCGGCCTCGAGCCCGCCGACCTGCTCCCGGCGGCCCCCCTCCCCGCCGGCCACATCGCCGAGGGCCATCCCCTCCCCGGCGAGCGGCTCGACCCCTTCCAGGCCGAGTGCATCGCCAAGGCCCTCCGCACCCCGCACTTCGCGCTGATCCAGGGCCCCCCGGGCTCCGGCAAGACCACCGTCATCGGCGGCATCATCCGGCGCGCCGTGAAGGCCGGGCAGCGCGTCCTGGTCGTCTCACCCACCCACGTCGCCGTCGACAACGTCGTCGAGAAGCTGGTCCCCCAGGCCGAGTCCCAGGCCGAGGATCCCCTCCCCGCCCACAGCCTGCCGGTGCGCTTCTCCTCCCGCAAGACCAAGCTCTCCCCGCTCGCGCTGCAGTACTGGGTCAGCTCCAAGAAGCAGCACCGCGCCGCCACCCTCAGCCTGCGCCTGGAGGCCCGCCTGCGGGAGCGCTCCCCCCTCGCCCGCCGCCTCTACGACCAGGTCGACGACACCCTCCCCGGGCGCGCCCCCCTCAGCGCCGCCCTGGCCGCCACCTGCCAGGTGCTCTGCGGTACGCCCATCGGCCTGCTCTCCGCCGCCGAGCTCAAGGGGGCCGAGCCCGGCAGCTTCGACCTGCTGATCGTCGACGAGGTCAGCAAGCTGACCCTCCCCGAGTTCCTGGCGATCGCCGTCATGGCGAAGCGCTGGGTCCTGGTCGGCGACCCCGCCCAGCTCCCCCCATACAACAACGCCGCCGAGAGCGGCTGCACCCTGGACCCGCTGCTGGACGCGCGGCTGGAGCTGGCCTGCTCGCTGGCGGGGCTGATCGACTCGGTCCCGCCTCACTCCCGAGGTCGATTGCGCCTGGTCGCCGTCGTGCGGGATCCGGCCGGCGCCCTGCCGATCATCCAGGCGCAGCTCGCCGGACTCGACCCAGCCGGCGCCCAGGTCCGGGTCTGCGAGCCCAAGGCCCTGGAGTCCGCCATGACCTCCCTGGGTGAAGGCTCCGTCAAGCTGCTGGTCGAGCGCGGCCTGAGCCTGCCACGCCCCGACTTCGCCAGCGGCGCCCGCCTCGTCGAGGATCGCCATCGCGCCGGGGCCCTGCTGCACGACATCGCCTTCCAGGTCTTCCACGACTGGCCCTGGGCCGAGCGCGCCGGCATCGAGCTCTCCACCCGCGGCCGCCGCAAGACGCTGGCCCGGGTCCTGCCCACCGTCGAGGCCCTGCGCCTCGCCAACCCCGAGGCCGATCACGCCGAGCACCTGCTCCTGAGCGCCGAGACCTACGCCCTGAACACCGTCAGCGTCTACGACTGGCTGGCCGGCGTCCCCGTCGAGGCCTTCGACGTCTCGCCCCTGGTCGAGCTGGCCCAGGTCATGGCCCCCCTGCAGGCCCTGCGAGAGGCCGTCGCCCCCTTCACCGGCCTGCTGCGCAGGCAATACCGCATGCACAGCAGCCTCTCCCGGGTCCCGCGCGAGCTGTTCTACTTCGGAGAGGCCCTCCAGGACGGCAAGCCCGACACCGGCAAGGGCTCGCGCGTGCGCCTGCTCCAGGTGCAGGGCCGAGGCGAGGGCGAGGAGAACCGCGCCGAGGCCGAGGCCATCGTCGCGCTGCTGATCACGGTCGCTCAGGGCCACAGCAGCGCGGGCGAGCGCCCCCTGGTGCTGGTGATCACGCCCTACCGGGCCCAGGAGCGCCTGCTGCGCGCCGCTGTCGACAAGGCCGGCGCCTCGCTGGACTCCCTGGAGGTCGAGGTCTGCACGATGGACCGCTGCCAGGGCCGCGAGGCCGCCTATGTCTTCTTCAGCCTGACGCGAAACCGGGCCAGCCCCTTCCTCGACGCCCCCAAGCGCATGAACGTCGCGCTGACCCGGGCGCAGGAGGGCCTCTTCCTGGTCGGGGACATCGAGGCCTTCCGCCGCGAGGCCGACCGGGCGCGGAGGAAGGGCGGCCCGCCGCGGATGAGCCTCCTGGCGCGCGTCGTCGAAGCCTATGACCACCAGGGAGGTGCGAAGTGACAAAGCTGTCCCGCGAGGAGATCGAGACCCTGCTGCTGCTGGAGGCCATCGGCGATGGCTGCCCCGTCGGGGAGCTGGCCGGGAGGCTGGGCCTGTGCGCCAGCCTCAGCGCGGCGGTGGGAGAGGCAGCGCGTGGGCTGAGCGGGCTGGTCGAGGAGGGGGAGGCCGGGTTTCGGCTGAGTGCAGAGGGCAGGCTCACGCTGAAGGCCATCGGCCTCTGAACTTCGTCGCCTTGAGCGTGGAACGGGTCACCCCCACCCCGCCACGAAGCTCGCCAGGTTCTCCAACGCAGAGGCCATCCCGACGGCGTGGTCCTCCGCGCGAATACCCGTCGGGACGTCTTCCGCGGAGATCGTCACACGGGTCCCTGCGCCCTCTGCCGCAAAGCGTGTGGTCAGCCGCATCTCGCCGGCGAAGGCAGGATCCTCGGAGGTGAAACGCACGAGCTCGACGATCCGTTCGCCGGGGACCAGCTCGTCGAAGCGCACCTCGAAGGCGTCCTCATTCTCGGCGGTCTTCCCAGCGATGGAAGGGTCGTCGTAGCGCAAGGCCATCCGGTAGACGCCGCCCTGCCAGGGCTCGAACCGGAAGACCTCCCCCCGCATCCCGGCAGGCGCCCGCCAGACCGCCACCGCCTCGGGATCGAGGTGGGCGTCGTACAGTCGGCTCGGAGAGGCGGCGATCAGGCGGGAGGCGGTGTCGATTCGGGTCATCGGGCCTCCGGATTGAACCGTGCTGGCCTCCGGCTAACCCAGCCGCCGCTGGCTATGGTCCTCCCATGCGGCACCCGACTCACCCCGTCGCTCTTACAGGCGCCACCGGCTTCCTGGGCTCCCACCTGGCCGACCTCCTGCTCTCTCGGGGGACTCCGCTGGTCGCGGCCTTGCGCAACCCGAGCAAGGCGGCGGGCCTCGCCTCGCGGGGTGCCGTCCTGCGCGTCGCCGACCTCGCCGAGGAAGAGGCCCTGGTCGAGGCCTTCTCGGGCTGCGGCGCGGTGGTCGCGAACGCGGCGATCGCGGTGGGCTGGGGGCGCATCGACCCCTCGGCCTACGAGGTGAACGTCACGGGGACGGAGCACACGTTGCGCGCCGCCGCAAAGGCGGGGGTCAAGCGGGTGATCTACGTCTCCAGCGTGGCGGTGTACCGCACGCGCCTGCAGATCGAGACGCCCGAGGACCACCCTCAGCTCGACGGCGAGCGCCGTGAGTTCGACCTCAGCCAGCTCACCACCAACCTGGACTACTCGTGGAGCAAGGCGCGCGCCGAGCGGCGGGCCTGGGCGCTCGCCACGGAGCTCGGCCTCGCCATGACGGTCGTGCGGCCTGGGCCGATCTACGGGCCTCGGGACGACAAGATGACCGATCGATACGCTGCGTGGATGAAGCGCCCCGTGCTCTTCGCGCCCACGGTGAGCATCCCGCACGCGCACGCCGGCGACGTGGCCCAGGCGATCGCCGGCGCGCTCGACACCCCCGGGAGTTTCGGTCGGGCCTACAACACGACGGGGCCGTCGGTCAGCGTGTACGCGTTTCTGTGCGCCTGGAAGCGCCTCGCCGGTGGCGGGCCATTGCTGGTGCCGATTCCGGTCCCCGTGAGAGTCGCCTACGACAACCGGGCGGCCGAGCGGGATCTTGGGGTGCGCTGGCGCGCGGTCGAGGAGGGGATCCAGAGTGTGCTCGAGGCGCGGTGAGCCCAGCCGCCAGGGCCCACGGCCACTCAGCGCTGATCGACCCGGCCAGACAGATCGGGCTCCAGATCCCTCTCGCGGAGGATCCGCCGCCGCTCGTGAACCTGGCTGGTGTCGTGCTCGACGAACAGGCCCTTCACCATATCCGTCGCCACCTCGATCTGTTTGCGCAGGCCCACCACCTTGAACAGGTAGATGAGCGCCCACAGGTACCAGGCGAGCCAGCCAGCCACCGGGATCCCCATCACCGAGGCCACCGTGGAGTGCTTGCCCAGGCCCACGAAGTAGCCCATGTCGATGTACTTCATCGTGCGGGGAGGCCTGCCCGACAGCTCGGCGAGCAGGTTCTCCGCGACCAGCCGCCCCTCCTGGATTGCACCCTGGGCCACCTGGGGCACCAGCCTCCCATCTGCGTCCAAGGCCTCGGCGATGTCGCCGATGGCCCACACCCCGTCGGCGACCTTGCCCGAGCGGTCCACCACCAGCCGTCCGCCACGCCCGGTGGGCCAGGGCCAGGGGTGGGCGAGCTGCGTCCCGCGCACGCCGGTCGTCCACACCAGCGTGTGGGCGGGGATGACCGAGCCGTCGTCGAGCCGCACGGCGGTCTCGCCGACCTCGATCACCTTGCGGGAGAGGTGGAGGTTGACGCCGAGGTTTCGCAGGTGGCCGAGCGCTACCTGCGTGTGGCTGTCGCGGATGCCGGGGAGGATGGTCTCGGCCGCCTCGATCAGCACGACGGTGACGAGGTTCTGAGGCACATTGGGGTAGAGGTGCTTCATCGTGGTGCGAAACATCGTCGTGAGCTGGCTGCAGACCTCGACGCCGGTGATGCCGCCGCCGACCACCACGAAGGTGAGGAGCCCGCGGCGCACGTTGGGGTCGCTCGCTTGGTCCGCGAGCTCCCACATCTCGACGACCTGGGCGCGCAACCGGATGGCGTCCATCAGCGTCTTGAAGACGAAGGAGTGCTGCTCTGCGCCCGGGATACCGAAGAAGTTCGTTGTCGACCCCGCCGCGATCACCAGCTTGTCGTAGGGGATGGTGAGATCGTTGTGGAGGCTGAGCACGCGGCGCTCGGGATCCACCGCGCGCACCTTGTTGCGGAAGAAGCGGATCTTCCGCGGGATGCAGAACGATCGCAGCGGGTAGACGATGTGCCGCGTCTCGACCGCGCCCGTCGCCACCTCGGGCAGCAGCGGGTTGAACTGGAAGAAGTTCTCCTTGTCGACCAGGGTGAGCTCGATCTCCCCGCGCTTGTTGGCCCGGGCGAGCCGGCGGCACACCTCCAGCCCGCCGAACCCGCCGCCGATCACCACCACCCGGGGAGCGTTCTGAGCGTCGGCCATCGTCTGCCTCGTGGAGAGTGGTTCGGTGAGGCTCGTATCGCAGCTCACCCCTCCACCTCCACCCGCTTCCGCCGCGAGCCCGCCCCCGAGCGGATCCGCACCGCCGACTTCGCGCACCCGAACCGCTCCGCTACCAGCCCGATCAGCTCCTCGTTGGCCTTGCCATCGACCGGCGGCGACTTCAGCGACGCCACCCAGCTCCCGTCCTCGGCCTGGCTCAGCAGGCTCTGCCGGGCGTTGGGCTTGACCTTGATCTCGATGATGGGCACCGTCTCTCCTCGCCCGCCGCTGCTATCCTCCCCCGATGCCCTACGACCCCGCCCTCGCCGACCGCCTCCGCGATCTCCTCGTCGACCGACCCATGACCGAGAAGGCCATGTTCGGCGGCATCGCCTTCATGCTGGGCGAGGTCATGGCCGTCGGCGTCATCGAGGATCGCCTCGTCGTCCGCACCTCCCCCGAGCGCGGCGCGGAGCTGCTGGCCAAGGCCCCCCCGGGGCTCCGCCCGATGGACTTCACCGGCAGGCCGATGAAGGGCTGGCTCTACGCCGAGGGCCCGGCGATCGAGTCCGATGCCGGCCTCCGCCGCTGGGTGGAGGAGAGCCTGGTCTTCGCGGCGACCGCGAAGCCGAGCAAGCGGAGGCGCTGAGCGCGGAGGCCCCTCCCCTCAGCCGTGACTGCCCTTCTTCGCCCGCAGCACGGCCCCCTCCTCGACATGCTGGTTCCAGCTCGCCGGCCCATGGCCGTTGTCGACCTGCTCCATCGTGATGCAGCCCTGCACCGGACAGACGATCTGACACAGGTTGCAGCCGACACACTCGGCCTCGTCGACCACGGGAACCCGGACCTCGGCATTGGGCGAGGGGTGGATGCACTGATGCGCCCCGTCGTGGCAGGCGACCATGCAGAGCTGGCAGCCGATGCAGGTGTTGGCGTCGATCTTGGCCACGATCTCGTAGTTCAGGTCCAGATCGCCCCAGTCGGAGTAGGCGGGCACGGCCTTGCCGATCAGATCGTCGAGCGTCTGAAAGCCCCGCTCGTCCATATAGGTGTTGAGCCCCTCGATCATATCGCCGACGATGCGGTACCCGCGCAGCATGACCTCGGTGCAGACCTGGACAGAGCTGGCGCCCAGGGCCAGGAACTCGGCCGCGTCGCGCCAGTTGGTGATGCCGCCGATGCCGCTGATCGGGATGCGGAAGTCGGGGTGACGGGCCAGGGCGGCGGTCATGTGCAGGGCGATCGGTCGCACCGCGGCGCCGCAGTAGCCGCCGTTGCTGGAGCGCTCACCGACCCGGGGGTTGGGGACCAGCCGGTCCAGGTCGACGCCGATGATGCTCTTGATCGTGTTGATCAGCGAGACGCCGTCGGCCCCGCCGCGCTGGGCGGCCATGCCGTGGGGCACGATGTCGCCGACGTTGGGGGTGAGCTTGACCAGGACGGGGACCCGGGCGAACTCCTTGGCCCAGCCGGTGATGCGCTCGTTGACCTTGGGCTCCTGGCCGACGGCCGAGCCCATGCCCCGCTCGCACATCCCGTGCGGGCAGCCGAAGTTCAGCTCGATGCCGTCGGCGCCGGCGTCCTCGCTGCGGGCGATGATCTCCTTCCACTCCTCGCGGGTCTCGACCATCAGCGAGGCGATGACGGCATGCTTCGGCCAGCGCTTCTTGACCTCGGCGATCTCGCGGAAGTTGGCCTCCAGGGGCCGATCGGTGATCAGCTCGATGTTGTTGAACCCAACGCCGGGCGTGCCGCGGTAGCCAATGGCCCCGAAGCGGCTGCTGACGTTCTGGATCGGCTGGCCCAGCGTCTTCCAGACCGCCCCGCCCCAGCCAGCGTCGAAGGCGCGGTGCACCTGCTCGCCGGAGTTGGTCGGCGGCGCGCTGGCCAGCCAGAAGGGGTTGGGAGAGGTGATGCCGGCGCAGGTGGTGGTGAGGTCGGCCATCTCAGGCTCCGAGGGAGAGGTATTCGTGGATGGCGAGGGCCGCGTCCCGGCCCATGGCGGCCGCGTTGACGACCTCCTTGCCGCCGTTGACACAGTCGCCGCCGGCATAGACACCAAGGCGCCCGGTCGCCCCGCGCGAATCGGCTTGGATGCGGCCGCCGGAGACGCCCACCCCGACCAGGTCCTGGACGAGGCTGGCCAGCTTGCCCTGGCCGATGGCCAGCAGGACCAGGTCGGCTTCGAGCTCGTGCTCGGAGCCGGGGATGGGCCGCTTGTCGGCGTCGAGCTTCAGGCAGCGCACCGCCTGGACCCGACCCTCGCCCCGGAAGGCCACCGGCTGGGTGCCCCAGTGGGCAGAGACCCCCTCCTTGCGGGCGGCCAGCCACTCGTGGCGGTAGCCGGACATGGCCTCCTCCTGGCCCCGGTAGACCAGCCGCACATCGGGCACGCCCAGGCCGCGCAGCTCCCGCACGGCGTCGATCGCGGTGTTGCCGCCGCCGATGACCAGGGCCCGCCGCACCGTGGACAGATCCACCAGGCCGAGCTTCATCTCCTCGATCCACTCCACGGCCCCCTGCACGCCGGAGAGCTGCTCCCCCTCGGCGCCCAGGCGGCTGTCCGGACCCAGGCCGATGCCGATGAAGAGCGCGTCGTGGCGCCGCTCCAGCTCGGCCCAGGAGAGGTCGGCGGGAACGGAGACCCCGGTCTGGACCTCGATCCCGCCGATGGAGAGGATCCACTCGACCTCGTCCATCGAGCGCGCGGCGGGCATCTTGTAGGGGGCGACGCCGGTGGTGTTCAGCCCGCCCAGGGTCGGGCGGGACTCGTAGATCGTGACGGCGTGGCCCAGCATGCGCAGGCGGTGGGCTGCGGCGAGGCTGGCAGGACCTCCACCGACCAGCCCGACGCTCTTGCCGCTGTCCGGCCCGGCCTCGTACAGAGGCCAGCCCTTGTCGAAGGCGGCGTCGGTGGCGTAGCGCTGCAGGCGGCCGATCTGGATCGGCGGGACGCCCATGTGGTTGTAGACACAGTCCCCGACGCAGAGCACCTCGACCGGGCAGACCCGGGCGCAGCTCATCCCCAGGATGTTGCTGTCGAAGATCGTCTTGGCCGATCCTCGCAGGTTGCCGGTGCCGATCTTGCGGATGAAGGTCGGGATGTCGATGGCGGTCGGACAGGCCTTGATGCAAGGCGCGTCGTAGCAGTACAGGCAGCGGTTGGCCTCGGCCGCCGCCTGGGTGGCGGTGTAGGCGGGCTTTCCGTCCTCGAAGGCCGACTCGGAGCGGTCGGCGGCAAGCGGCTTCATGGGCTCTCCAGAGAGGGGGTCAGGCGTCGTCCATGGCGGCGTCGGCGAGGTGCAGCGCCCGGTCGATGATGGAGAAGCCCTCGCGGAGCTGCTCCTCGGTGATGCAGAGGGGCGGATTGCACATCACGCTGCCCCAGTGGATGAAGGTGAACAGTCCATTGTCCAGCAGGAAGCGGTTGAGCTCACCCATGACCGGGTGGCTGCCGTTGAAGGGGGCCATATCGGTGCCCTGGCGGTCCCGCTGCAGGTCCAGGATGCCGAAGAGGCCGATGTTGCGCCCCTCCTTGACGCTGGGGTGGGCGGCCTTCAGGCGGTCCATCTCCTCTCGCATGACGAGCCCCATGCGGGCGGAGTTCTCGACCAGGCCCTCGTCCTCCATCACGTCCAGGCAGGCCATGGCGACGTTCATGCAGAAGGAGTGCGCGTTGTAGGTCAGGCCCCCGTAGAAGACGTTGTCGTCGAAGTGGTGGGCGATCTTGTCGCTGACGGCCACGCACCCCAGCGGCACGTAGGAGCTGGTCAATCCCTTGGCCATGGTCAGCACATCGGGCACGATGTCGCCGTGCTCGAAGGCGAAGAGCTTGCCGGTGCGGCCGAAGCCGGCCATGACCTCGTCGCAGACCAACAGGATGCCGTACTTGTCCAGCAAGGCGCGCAGGCCCGCCAGGTAGCCCCGAGGCGGCGGCAGGATCCCGTTGGTGCCGGTGACCGTCTCGATGAACATCGCGGCGATGGTGTGGCTGCCCTCGGCGACGATGATCTCTTCGAGGTAGCGGAGGTTATTGGTGGTGATCTCCTCGTCGGTGTCGCCGAAGGAGAAGCCGATCGGCCGCGGGTCCAGCACCCGGATGAAGCCCGGGGCGCCCGGCTCGTTGGCCCAGCGGCGGGGGTCTCCGGTGAGCTGCATCGTGGCGTTGGTGGCCCCGTGGTAGCTGCGGTACCGGCTCAGGATCTTGAAGCGCCCGCTGCTCTGCCTCACCAGCTTGATGGCGTTCTCGTTGGCCTCGGCCCCCCCCAGGGTGAAGAAGAAGGTGTTCAGATCCCCCGGGCACATCTTCGCCAGGCGGCGCCCCAGGTCGGCCCGCGCCTGGGTGGCGGCGCCCGGGTAGGCGTACAGCAGCCCGTCGGCGGCGTCCTTGATCGCCTGCACCACCCGGGGGTGGCTGTGGCCGATGTTGACGCTCATCAGCTGGCTGTTGAAGTCCAGCCAGCGCTGGCCATCGGGGCCGTAGATGTAGACGCCCTGGGCGCGCTCGATGGCAAGGGGCTTGAGCTTGCCGCGGGCGGACCAGGAGAAGAGGGTGTGCTCCAGGCAGCCCTGGACGACGTCGTCGGCGTTCATCGGCATCCTCTCAGTTCAGCCAGGTCTGGTCTTTCTGCAAGGCCCACTTGGTGGTGATCTTGCGGACGTGGGTCCAGAAGCGGAAGCCGTCCCAGCCGGTGATGTCGCCGTGGCCGAACTTGCTGTCGTTCCAGCCGCCGAAGCCGAAGGGCTCCCGCGGCACGGGCACACCGACGTTGACCCCGCACATGCCGGCCTGCACCCGCCCCATCACCAGCCGGGCCACGTCGCCGGAGGTGGTGTAGACCGTGCTGGCGTTGCCGTAGGGGTTGTCGTTCTCGATCTTGATCGCCTCCTCCAGGGTCTTGACGCGGATGATGGAGAGCACCGGCCCGAAGATCTCCTCCTGCGCGGCGCGAGAGCCCGGGTCCACCCCGTCGAGCACGGTGGCGCCCAGGTAGAAGCCCTCGCCCGAGGCGGCGCCTCGCCCGTCCACGCGCACCCTGGCCCCGTCGGCCTCGGCCTGCGCGATGATGGAGAGGATGCGCTGGCGGCTCGCGTCCGTGGTGAGCGGGCCGACGCCCTCGGTCGCCGAGAGGGCGGCGGCCTTCTGGCAGACGGCCTCGATGATGTCGTCGACCTCTCCCACGGCGACCAGGTTGGCGGCGGCCATGCAGCGCTGCCCGGCGCAGCCGGTGAAGCTGGCGACGATGTTGTCGACCGTCACGTCCGGATCGGCGTCGGGCACGACGATCAGGTGGTTCTTGGCCCCGCCCAGGCAGAGGGCCCGCTTGCCGGCGGCGCAGGCCCGCCCGTAGACCAGCTTCGCCACCTTGGTGCTGCCGACGAAGCCGACGGCGGCGATGCCGGGGTGGTCGCAGAGGGCCTCGACCGTCTCGCGCCCGCCCTGGACAATGTTGTAGATGCCGTCGGGCAGGCCGGCCTCGGCGAAGAGGCGGCCCAGCAGCATGGCAGACAGCGGGGTCTGCTCGGAGGGCTTCAGGATGAAGGCGTTGCCCCCCACGATGGCCTGCGGGATCATCCACAGGGGCACCATCAGCGGGAAGTTGAAGGGGGTGATCCCCGCGACCACGCCCAGTGGGGCGTAGGTCAGCTCGCAGGTCACGCCGCGGCTGACCTCCAGCTGGGTGCCGGCGGCGAGGTTGGGCAGGGAGCAGCCGAACTCCACGCACTCGATGGCCTTCTCGACCTCGGCCCGGGCCTGGTCGATGACCTTGCCGTTCTCATGGCTGATCAGCCAGGCAAGCTCTTCGAAGTCGCGCACCAGGAGCTGGCGCAGGCGGTAGAAGACCAGGGCCCGCTCGCGGATGGGCAGCTCGGCCCAGGCGGGGGCGGCGGCGCGGGCGGCCTTGACGGCGGCGTCCACATCGGCGGCGCCCGAGAGCAGCACCCGGGACATCTCCCGGCCGTGGCGCGGGTTGAGGATCGGCAGCTCGCCGGAGGGCTGAGAGGGGGCCTGGAAGCGGCCGCCGATCAGGTTCTGGGCGGGCAGGGCGGCGACGAAGTCGTAGCCGCGGCCCGTGAAGGCAGGAGAGGCGGGAGAGGGTGGCGTGTTCATGGCTTGCTCCTCATGAGCATCGAGAGGCCGAGGTAGAGGACCCCGGCGATGCCGAAGCCCACGAACCAGGCGTAGGTGTAGAGCTGCTCGAAGATGGCGGGCACGCTGTCGACGAAGCCGGCCGCCTTGAGGAAGCCGGGCACGTTGGGCAGCACCGCCACCACCAGGGCGACCAGGGCCGCCGGGTTGAAGCCTCCGACGTATCGGTAGGGCCCCTGGGCCTGGTAGAGGCCCAGGGCGTCATAATTCGTGCGGCGCAGCAGGAAGTAGTCGGCGATCAGGATGCCGCCGATGGGCCCCAGCAAGGCCGAGTAGCCGATCAGCCAGGTGAAGATGTAGCCCCCGGTGCTCTCGATCAGCTTCCAGGGCATCATCACGATGCCCAGCCCGGCGGTGATCAGCCCCGCCTTGCGGAAGCTCATCGACTGCGGGAAGGCGTTGATCAGCGCGTTGGCCGGCGAGACGACGTTGGCGGCGATGTTGGTGGAGAGGGTGGCGATGGTCAGGGCGAAGAGGGAGATCCCCACCGTGAAGCCGCCGCCCATCTTGCCCAGCAGCACCGTCGGATCCCAGATGGCCTCGCCGAAGATGACCGTGGTGGCGCTGGTGACGGCCACCCCGATGAAGGCGAAGAGGGTCATGGTGGTCGGCAGGCCGATGGCCTGGCCCAGGATCTGGTCGCGCTGGCTCTTCGCGTAGCGGGTGAAGTCCGGGATGTTCAAGGACAGCGTCGCCCAGAAGCCGACCATGGCGGTCAGCGAGGGGAAGAAGACGCTCCAGAACTGGCCGTCCTTGGGCCCTCCCGGCGCGAACTGGCTGGGGGTGGAGAGCATCGGGCCGAAGCCTCCGGCTGCCACATACGCCCAGCCTAGCAGGGCTAGCCCCATCAGGATGAGGAAGGGGGCGGCCCAGGTCTCCAGGATGCGGATCGACTCCACCCCCTTCCAGAGCACCGCCACCTGCACGGCCCAGAAGAGCAGGAAGCAGAGCAGCTGGGCGAGGTTGATCCCTAGCAGCGATAGTGGCGCCCCCGTGAGAATGTCCGGCGAGAGCACCCCCAGGAGCTGGTAGATGGCCGAGCCGCCGATCCAGGTCTGGATCCCGAACCAGCCGCAGGCCACCAGGGCGCGCAGCAGGCTGGGGATGTGGGCGCCGTGGATGCCGAAGCTTGCCCGAGCCATCACCGGGAAGGGCACGCCATACTTGGTGCCTGGGTGCCCGTTGAGGATCATCGGCACCAGCACGATCACGTTGCCGAGCATGACGGTCAGGACCGCCTGCGACCAGCTCATGCCCTGCTCGATCAGCCCCGCGGCGAGCATATAGGTCGGCACGCAGACGACCATGCCCACCCACAGGCTGGCCATGTTCAGGACCGACCAGTGCCGCTCGGCCTGGGTGGCAGGGCGCAGATCCTCGTTGATCAGGCCCGGATCCGCCCCCTTCATCCCCGCTTGACCGGTGTGGGCACCGCGGCGGCGTTGCGGGCGTTCTGGGAGCTCCAGAAGTCCGCGAAGCAGGGGCGGTTGACGTAGCGGCCAGTGCCACGCTCGGTGGAGAGCTGACCGTCCGACCAGACAACCCGCCCGCGAGAGAGGGTGACCGCGGCGTTGCCGGTGATCTCCATGCCCTCGTAGATGTTGAAGTCGATGTTCTGGTGGTGGGTGCTGGCCGAGATGGTGCGGGTCTTGTTCGGATCCCAGACGACGATGTCGGCGTCGGCGCCGACCTGGATCGTGCCCTTCTTCGGGTACAGGTTGAAGATGCGGGCGCAGTTGGTGCTGGTGGCGGCCACGAACTGGCTGGGGGTCAGGCGCCCGCTGCGCACGCCGTGGTGCCAGAGCACGCCCATGCGGTCCTCGATCCCGCCGGTGCCGTTGGGGATCTTGCGGAAGTCGTCCTTGCCGGCTTCCTTCTGCGGGGTGCAGAAGCAGCAGTGATCCGTCGCGGTGGTCTGCAGCATCCCCGCCTGCAGGCCCTTCCAGAGGGCCGCCTGGTGCTCCTTGCTGCGGAAGGGCGGGCTCATCACGTAGTGGGCCGCCGTGCGCCAGTCGGGGTTGCGGTAGACCGAGTCGTCGATGACCAGGTGCTGGGCCAGCACCTCGCCGAAGACGATCTGCCCCTCCAGGCGGGCCCGGGTGATCGCCTCCAAGGCGTCGATGCAGGAGTTGTGCACGATGTAGACCGGCACACCCAGCACCTCGGCGATGCGGATCGCCCGGTTGGCGGCCTCACCCTCGACCTCGGGCGGGCGGGAGAGGGGGTGCCCCTCGGGCCCGGTGATGCCCTGGTTGAAGATGTCCTGCTGCAGCACGTAGACCAGCTCGCCGTTCTCGGCGTGCAGGGTGGCCAGCGCGCCCAGCTCCTTGCAGCGCTTGAAGCTGTTCACCAGGGTCTCGTCGTCGCACATGATGGCGTTCTTGTAGGCCATGAAGTGCTTGAAGCTGTTGACCCCGTGCTCCTGGCAGAGGATGCCCATGTCGCGGCGCACGCTCTCGTCCCACCAGGTGATCGCCACGTGGAAGGAGTAGTCGCAGGCGGCCTTCTCGGCCCAGCCCCGCCACTGCTTGTAGGCCTCGATGATGTTCTGCTTGGGGCCGGGGATGACGAAGTCGATGCACATCGTCGTGCCGCCGGCCGCCGCCGCGCTGGTCCCCGTGAAGAAGTCCTCGCTGGCGACCGTGCCCATGAAGGGCAGCTCCATATGGGTGTGCGGATCGATGCCGCCGGGAATGACGTAGGCCCCGCCCGCGTCGATCACCCGGGCGCCGTCGGGGGAGAGCCCCTCGCCCACCTCGACCACGCTCTCGCCCACGATGCGCACATCGGCGCGGCGCTCGCCCTCGGCCGTCACGACCGTCCCGCCTCGAATCAGGATGCTCATGGTCCCCTCCCCTCAGCCCAGCTTGCTGTCGACGAGGTCCTGGTAGGCGTCCGGCCGGCGATCCCGGTAGAACTGCCAGGTCTTGCGCACCTCGTCGATCAGCGAGAGGTCCAGATCGGCCACCACCAGCTCGTCCTGGTCGCGGCTGGCCATCGCCTCGAACTGGCCGCGCGGGTTGACGAAGTAGGACTGGCCGTAGAACTCGCCGATACCCCAGGGGGCCTCGGTGCCGACCCGGTTGATGGCGCCCACGAAGTAGGTGTTGGCCACCGCCGCCGCCGGCTGCTCCAGCTTCCAGAGGTACTCCGACAGCCCCGCCACCGTGGCCGAGGGGTTGAAGACGATGTCGGCCCCGTTGAGGCCCAGGGCGCGCCAGCCTTCGGGGAAGTGGCGGTCGTAGCAGATGTAGACGCCGACGCGGGCGTAGGCCGTCTGGAAGACCGGGTAGCCGCCGTCGCCGGGCTTGAAGAAGTACTTCTCCCAGAAGCCCGAGGTCTGCGGGATGTGCTGCTTGCGGTACTTGCCGAG
>DDSR01000025.1 GCA_002343455.1 Deltaproteobacteria bacterium UBA2385
TGCGCGGGTGAGGATGCTCGGTGCTGCGACCCGCCGCATCCGCTAACCTTGGGGCAGCCGTCGACGCCATGCTCCGCTTCCTGCTCCTTGCACTGCTGCTCGTTCATGGCGCCATCCACCTGATGGGCCTCGCAAAGGCGTGGGACTGGGGCCCGGTGGCTGCCATCGCCAAGCCCGTTTCCCGCGCACAGGGACTGCTGTGGGGAGCCGCCGCTATCCTGTTCCTGGTAGCTCTAGCCCTGGTCATCCGCCACCGCGATACGTGGTGGGTGCCTGCGGCCGCCGGGGCAGCGGTCTCCCAAGCGCTCATCATCCTGCATTGGTCGGATGCTCGCTTCGGGACCTACGCCAACGCCGCCATCCTCCTCGCTGCAGTGCTGGGGGCGGCGGTCTGGAGCCTGCGCAACGGGTACGCGGACGGCACCTCGGCTGCGGTGCAGCGCGCCCTGGCGGAGCCGCAGCGGATGGTCGCGGAGAGCGACATGACCGGGCTACCGCCGCCGGTTCAGCGCTTGTTGCGCGCCCATGGCGCCGTTGGCCGGCCGCGGCCGCGCGTGCTCCGGATGGAGTTGAGCGGCGAGCTCCGCGGCGCAGATGGCCCTTGGATGCCCTTCACCAGCGTGCAGGTGAACACCTTCGGCGAACCGACGCGCCACTTCTGGATCGATGCGGTGATGAAGGGGCTGCCCACCAAGGGCCATCATGCCTATGCGGGAGGGCATGCCCGCATGCACATCAAGCTGCTGGGACTGGTTACGGTGATGGATCACAGCGGTGACCGGATGGACGCCTCGGAAACCGTGACCTGGCTGAATGACCTCTGCCTGTTCGCCCCCGGCGCGCTCGTCGACCCCCGCATGTCCTGGACGCCCATCGCCGACGACCGCGCACGGGTGACCTTCACGCACGGCGCCCGCTCCGTTTCCGCGGAGCTGGTGATCGATGAAGAGGGACGATTGGTGGATTTCATCAGCGACGACCGGTACTGCCTGATGCCCGATGGCCGGATGGAGCCGTTGCGCTTCACCACGCCATGCAGCAAGCACCGGCATGTGAACGGGCGGCTGGTTCCCGGCTATGGCGAAGCCATTTGGCACCTGGCCGAAGGGCCCTTCAGCTACGGCCGCTTCACCCTGCGCTCATGCTCGGTGGAGTGATCGATGGGGGCTCGGCTGCTGCCCTGCCCGCCAGCCATCCGGTGCTCCAAGCGGCCTGGAAGTTGAATCCGCCGGTGATGCCATCGATGTCGAGCACCTCGCCTGCGAAATGGAGGCCCGACGCCACGCGGCTCTCCATCGTAGCGGGGTCCACCTGGTCGAGGGCCACGCCGCCGGCCGTAACGAACTCCTCCTTGAAGGTGGTCTTGCCCTGCGCAGCGTACCTGTCATTGGTGAGCACATCGAGCAGCCGCGCGAGCAGGCGCGGGCCGAGCTCGCCCAAGGGCTTATGGGGGGCCAGGTCAGCGCGCTCAAGCAGGTAGGTCCAAAGGCGCGCGGGCAAGCCGAAAGCCGTCGCGTTCGCGAGTTGGCGCTTGGGATGCGCCGCAGCCTCCGCCTGCAGCTGCTCGCGCGCGTGAGCCTCTCCCACCGATCCGAGCCACTGCACCCGGACGGCGTAGGCGTAACCCATGCCGTGCAGCACGCGTGCACCGAAGGCGCTCAGGCGCAGCACTGCCGGTCCGCTGAAGCCCCAATGGGTGATGAGCAGCGGTCCGCTGCTCTCGAGCCCGGTGCCTTCGATGCGCAGGCGTACGTTGGGTGCCACCACGCCCATCAGGTCGCGGATGCCTTCACCGGGCAGGTTGAAGGTGAAGAGCGAGGGCACGGGGGCGACCACTTCCAGGCCGAGCGCACGCAGCCACTCCAGTCCTTCCGCTTTGGGTGAGCCGCCTGTGGCCACCACCACGCGATGCACCTGCAAGTCACCCAGGGGCGTCGCGAGTCGCCAGGTGCCGTCCGCGCGCTCCAGGCGCGATACCGGGCAGTGCATGCGGATGCGCACACCGAGCCGCTCCGCAGCCGCCTGCAGCGCATCGATCACGGTCCGCGAATCGTCGGTGACGGGGAACATGCGACCATCGTGCTCGGCCTTCAACCGCACGCCGTGCCGCGCGAACCACCGCACGGCCTCGGGCTGGCCCCATTGCGCGAACACCTTGCGCAGGAATGCCTCGCCGCGCGGATAATGGCGGGCCAGCTTGCGCGGCTCGGAGCAGTCGTGCGTGACGTTGCATCGCCCTCCGCCGCTGACGCGCACCTTGGCCAGCACCTTGTCGCTCTTCTCCAGCACCTGCACATCGGCATCGGGCCGGTGCGCCTTGGCGCTGATGGCGGCCATGAAACCCGCCGCACCGCCGCCGATGACGACGATGCGTTGAGGATGCGCGGAGCCGGGCTGCACGGCGCTAAAGATGCGAGGCACGCCGACACCTCAACGCACACACGGATCTGCGGCAGGCATACGCGTCATTCGGCTGCAGCCGGCCGGCCGCTCCGCTGCCGATCAGAGCGCCTCACGGGCTTCTTCCTCATGGCCATGCGCATCCACGCTGCCCTCACCAGCGGCACCCGTGCCATTGCACCATGCGATGAGCCCCTTCCCAAGGGCCGTATCCAAGTCGCTATGGCTGTGCATGGAGCGGCAGTAGCCCGGAGGCATCTCACCTTCCTGTATCTCCCCGCCGCACTCAGAGGCGACCTCGCTGCCGGCATGCTTATCCCACAACGAGAAGTTCAGCACCCCGCGCCCTTCGCTGATGCGGTCGTGCATGATGAAGTTCACAGACGCCACGCTGCCGTACCACGGAAAGGCGGTCCGGCAGCTGTGGCTGTCGTGGCAGGCGCCGATCACCAGCTGCAGGATGTGCGCCGGTGACGGCCAGCATGTCGTTGGCGGCATCAACGCCGGGCACCCACCGATCCGGCCGGATGAACCACGCCACCAGGAAGAGCCGGAAGGCGATGAGAAGGATCCGCTTGACCATGACCTTATGGAAGCTCAAAGCAAGGTCGTGGGATTCCGCCGCGCGGGTGCCGACCGGTGTCAGGACATCCGGTGCGGACCTAGGATCTATCTTCCACTCCCCTCCCCATCGGCTTGTCCAGCAATCCCTTCCCGTTCACCGGCCTTCCCCCCACAGAGGTGGAAGCGGCCCGCGCGGCGCATGGCACCAACGCCCTCAACGGGCACAGCGGTGGCGGCTTCTGGACGGCGCTGCGCACCGCCGTCACCGAGCCCATGTTCCTGCTGCTGCTCGCGGCGGCCACCATCTACTTCATCCTCGGCGAGCTCAGCGAGGCCTTCTTCATGCTCGGCGCCATCGTGCTCATCAGCGCCATCTCCCTCTACCAGGACCACCGCAGCCGCCGCGCCCTGGAGGCCCTCGCGCAGTTCAGCCAGCCGAAGGCCCGGGCCATCCGCGACAACACCGTGGTGGAACTGCCCACCGAGGAGCTCGTGCTGGGCGACCACGTGGTGGTGAACGAAGGCGAGCTCGTGCCCGCCGACGGGCAGGTGGTGCACGCCAACGACTTCTCGGTGAACGAATCCATCCTCACCGGCGAGGCCTTCAGCGTGCTCAAGGAAGTGAGCGACGACACCCCCGGGCGCGTGTACCGCGGCACGCAGGCCGTGGGCGGGCTCGCCGTGGTGCGCGTCACCGCCGTGGGTGCCGCCACCGAGATCGGGCGCATCGGTCGATCGCTCGCCACCATCGAGGAAGGGCGCTCCCCCCTGGAACGCCAGATCCAGCGCTTCGTCCGCAACATGGCCATCGTGGGCGCGGCCTTCTTCCTGCTCGTGTGGGGCCTCAACTTCATCGCCTCGCGCGACTGGCTGGACAGCCTGCTCAAGGGCCTCACCCTGGCCATGAGCATCCTGCCCGAGGAGATTCCCGTGGCCTTCACCACCTTCATGGCCCTGGGCGCCTGGCGCATGATGCGGCTGGGCGTGCTGGTGAAGCAGTCCAAGACCGTGGAGACCCTCGGCGCCGCCACCGTCATCTGCGCCGACAAGACCGGCACCATCACCGAGAACCGCATGGAGCTCGTGGCGATGCAGCTCCGCGACGAGGACGCCGCCCGCCCCCCCGACCGCTGGGACAGTCCCGAGGCCCTGCACCTGCTCGCCACCGCCATGTGGGCCAGCGAGCCCGTGCCCTTCGACCCCATGGAGACCGCGCTCCATGCCGCCTACGCGCGCCACAGCACCCACGACCGCCGCCCTGCCTTCCGCATGGTGCATGAGTACCCCCTCAGCGGTAAGCCCCCCATGATGACGCACGTCTTCGCCAACGACAGCGGCGAACGCATCATCGCCGCCAAAGGCGCCCCCGAGGCCATCCTCGCCTGCAGCGACCTGCCCGCCACCACGCGCGCCAACGTGATGCACCAGGTGGAGGCCCTCGCCGCCCAAGGCTACCGCGTGCTCGCCGTGGGCGAGACCACCCACAGCGGCGACGCCTGGCCCGCCGAGCAGCAGCACTTCACCTTCCGCTACCTGGGCCTGGTGGCCTTCGAGGATCCTCCGAAGAAGAACATCGGCCGCGTGTTCCGAAGCTTCGAGCAGGCCGGCATCCGCACCCTCATCATCACCGGCGACAACCCCGTCACCGCCACCGCCATCGCGCGGCAGGTGGGCTTCGCCATCTCCGGCGCACCCATCACCGGCGATGCTGTGCAGGCCATGGACGATGCCGCGCTCGCCACCACCGTGCGCAGCAGCAACCTCTTCACCCGCATGTTCCCCGAGGCCAAGTTGCGCGTGGTGAAGGCGCTGAAGACCCAGGGCGAGGTGGTGGCCATGACCGGCGATGGCGTCAACGACGGTCCCGCGCTCAAGGCCGCCCACATCGGCATCGCCATGGGCAAGCGCGGCAGCGAACTGGCCAAGGAGGCCGCTGCCCTGGTGCTGCTGGACGATGACCTGGGCCGCATGGTGGACGCCGTGGCACAGGGCCGCCGCATCTATGGCAACCTCAAGAAGGCCATCCAGTACATCATCAGCATCCACATCCCCATCATCCTCACCGTGGCCCTGCCGCTGCTGCTCGGCTGGCTCTACCCCAACATCTTCACGCCGGTGCATGTCATCTTCCTGGAACTGCTCATGGGCCCCACGTGCAGCGTCGCCTACGAGAGCGAACCGCTGGAATCCGGCAGCATGCAGCGCCGTCCGCGCCGCATGGACCTCACGTTCCTCTCCTGGACCGAACTGCGCACCAGCCTCGCCCAGGGGCTGATGATCACCGCGGGCGTGCTGGGCTGCTACCACTACGCCGTGGTGCAGGAGCTCGGCGAGGACATGACGCGCACCCTCGCCTTCACCGCGCTGGTGGTGGCCAACATCGCCCTCACGCTGGTCAACCGTTCGTTCGAGCACTCCATCCTGTCCACCATCGCCTACCGGAACATGCTGCTGCGCGGCATCGTGCTTGGCACGGCGGCCCTGCTCATCCTGCTCCTCTACCTGCCGGTGCTGCGCGACTTCTTCCACCTGGCCTCGCCCAGCGCAGCGTTGCTCGCCCTCGCCACCGGCGCCGGCCTGGCCAGCGTGCTGTGGTATGAAGGGGTGAAGGCGTGGAAGCGGAAGAAGTCCATAGCCGGTCCATCATCGATGTGATGGACGTCAATCGCCATCCGGAACAGGATGCCGACCTTGTACTTGATGTACCCGATGCGCCCACATCTCCTGACCACGCTGGCCTGGCTGTTCGCGGCCACCACCACCGCCCAGACCGACGCCACGGACATCGTGCGCAAGGCCGACGAGCATGCGCGCGGCACCACCAGCCAGGCCGAGATGACGATGACCGTGGTGCGGCCCACCTGGCAGCGCGAGATGAGCATGAAGACCTGGAGCGAGGGCAACGACAACGCGCTGGTGCTGATCACCGCCCCCGCCAAGGAGAAAGGCATCGTGTACCTGAAGCGCGGCAAGGAGGTGTGGAACTGGATCCCCAGCGTGGAGCGCACCATCAAGATGCCGCCGAGCATGATGAGCCAGAGCTGGATGGGTACCGACTTCACCAACGACGACCTGGTGAAAGAGAGCCGGATGTCCGAGGACTTCGACGGCACGATCGTCGGCCGGCCCGAGACCGAGGGCGAGTGGGTGGTCGAGCTGATCCCCAAGCCGACGGCGGCGGTGGTCTGGGGCAAGGTGGTGGCGCGGGTCAGCAAGGATCTGCTGCCGACCCGGGTGGAGTACTACGACGAGAAGGGCACCCTGGCCCGAACGATGCTCTTCGAAGAGGTGGGCGACCTGGGGGGTCGGGTGGTGCCTCGCTCGATGGTGCTGAAGCCGGCCGACAAGCCCGACGAGTACACCCGGGTCCGCTACCTGGAGCTGGACTTCGACAGCCCGATCCCCGACGGCACCTTCACCCTCCAGGCGCTGAAGCGCTGAGGCCGACATGCTGATCGCGATGGCCTGGAGAAACCTGTGGCGGCACGGCCGGCGCACCTTCATCACCGCCTCGGCCCTGGCGGTCTCGCTGGCCTTCGTGATGGCCATGCTCTGCTTCATGGACGGCATGTTCCGCAAGATGTCGGAGATCATGGTGGACCAGGCGACGGGCCACTTGCAGATCGCCCACCCGAACTACGCCCGCGCCCGCACGCTGGCCGACACGGTGCCCGACCTCGAGCAGCGCCTGCAGACCATCCTGGCCCAGCCGGGGACCCGCGCCGCCACGCCTCGGATGTACGGCTTCGCCCTGCTCGGCAGCGAGGAGGAGACCCAGGGCGTGCAGCTGCAGGGGGTCGATCCGCAGCGGGAGGGGATCTTCATCCCCTTTCAGGACCGGATGGTCGAAGGCCGCTGGCTCTCGGGTCAGCCTCGCGAGATCGTGCTGGGTGAGGGCCTCTCCCGCAAGCTGCGGGTGAAGCTGGGCGAGGAGGTCGTCGCCGTCACCCAGGCCTCGGATGGCTCGCTGGGCAACGAGCTGTACGAGGTGGTCGGCGTGCTCAGCTCCGGCTCGGCGATGATGGACAAGAGCGGCGCCTGGCTGGCCCTGGGTGACCTGCAGGAGCTGCTGGTCTTGCCCGACCAGGCCCACGAGCTGGTCCTGCTCAGCACCAGCCTGGAGCCGCGCCAGGGGGATCCGGTGGTGCTGGCCCTGGCCGAGGCCAGCCGGGCCTCGGTGGGGGAGGAGCTGGCGATCCGCCCCTGGTGGGAGGTCAGCCCGGCCACGGCGACGATGATGGGCACCTCGGACAGCACGGCCTGGATCTCGATGGTGATCATCTTCGCCGTCGCCGGCCTGGGGGTGCTCAACACGATGCTGATGAGCGTCTTCGAGCGCACCCGCGAGCTGGGGGTGATGGGCGCGCTCGGCACCCGGCCGGCCCGGCTGGTGCGGCTGGTGCTCTGGGAGAGCCTGCTGCTCGGCCTGCTGGCCAGCGGGGGAGGGGTGGTCCTGGGGCTGTTCCTGGACTGGCTGCTGATCACCTACGGGCTGAACATGACGGCCGATGGGGAGCGGATGAGCAGCATGGGCGTGCTCTTCGACCCGATCGTCTACGGGGTGGTCAAGGTGGATCGGATCATCACCTCGGTGGCGCTGATGCTGGTCATCGCCGTGCTGGCCGCCATCTGGCCGGCCGTGCGCGCAGCTCGCCTGCGGCCCGTGGAATCGATGAGGGTGGACGCATGAACTTCGGCCTGCTCTTCACCCTCGCCGCCCGGGGCCTGCGTCGCAACCGTCGCCGCAGCCTGATCACCATCGCCGGCATCGCCTTCGGGCTGGGCCTGATGTCGCTGTCGAACAACATCGGCTACGGCAGCCACCAGGACATGGTCAAGTCCGCCGTCGGCCTGATGGCCGGCCACATCGTCGTGCAGCACGCCGACTACCAGGACGAGCCCCGCGCCGAGCGGGTGGTGGCCAACAGCGGACAGATCGCCTCCAGCCTGGCGGCGGCCATGCCCGAGGCGACCGTGCTGCGGCGGATCAACCTGGAGGGCCTGCTGCTCTCGCCTTTGTCCTCCACCGCGGTGGGGCTGCGCGCCGTCCAGCCCGAGGCCGAGGCCATGGTCATCGACCTGGACGATCGTATCGTCGAGGGCGAGTGGCTGAAGGCCGATGACGCCGACGCCATCATCCTGGGCCAGCTCCTCGCCGAGCGGCTCTCGGTCGGCCTGGGCGACAAGGTGGTCTTCATGTCGCAGGTCGGGGACCGCGACGTGGACAGTCGGCTCTTCCGCGTGCGGGGCATGTTCCGCACGGGCAGCCCCGAGATCGACGGCATGTCGGCCATCGTCAACCTGGAGCCCGCGCAGGAGCTGCTCCCCGAGACGGATCCGGCCACCCTGGTCGCGGTGCACCTGCCCGATGATCGCCAGACCGCCGATCAGACGGTCCTGGCGCGGCAGCTCGTGCCCGACCCCGGCCTGGCCGTGATGGCCTGGCAGGAGGCCATCCCCGACATCGTCGCCTTCGTCGAGCTCGACTCCGCCTACTCCGACGCGATGTGGCTGGTGCTCGGCGTCATCGTCGCCCTGGGGGTGGTCAACACCGTCCTGATGAGCGTGATGGAGCGCGTGCGGGAGTTCGGGGTGATGATGGCCATCGGCATGAAGCCCCGGCAGCTCGCCGCCATGGTCCTGATGGAGGGCATGGTGCTCGGCCTGATCGGGGCCGCGATCGGCCTCGCCCTGGGCACCCTGGCGACCTGGCCCTTGATGCACTACGGCCTCGATCTGTCCGAGATGTACGGCGGCGAGTCGATCGAGGCCGGCGGCGTGCCCCTCTCCCTGGTCCTCTACCCCGAGATCGACACGGCCCGCCTGGTCGTCTACCCCTTCATCGGCGTCCTCTTCGCCGTCCTCGCCAGCCTCTACCCCGCCTGGAAGGTCACCGGACTGCAGCCGGTCCAGGCCATCCGGCACCAGTAGGAGCCCCCCTTGTCCATCGTATCGGTTCGGAACCTGCGTCGAGAGTACACTCAAGGCGCCTTCACCGTCCACGCCCTGCGAGGCGTGGATCTCGACATCGCCGCCGGCGAGTTCACCGCCCTGATGGGCCCCTCGGGCTCGGGCAAGACCACGCTGCTGAACCTGATCGGCGGGCTGGACGAGCCGACCGCGGGCGAGATCACCGTCGACGGACAGGACCTCTCCCGGATGAAGGCGGGCGATCGCTCCGAGCTGCGCCTGCGGAGGCTGGGCTTCGTCTTTCAGAGCTACAACCTGATCCCGGTCCTCTCGGCGGTGGAGAACACCGAGTTCGTGCTGATGCTGCGCGGCGAGAGCGCGGCGAACCGGCGTCAGAGGGCGATGGAGACGCTGGCCGCGGTGGGGCTGAAGGGCATGGAGCATCGCCGGCCCTCCGAGCTCTCCGGCGGTCAGCAGCAGCGGGTGGCGGTGGCCCGGGCGATCGCGGGCGAGCCGGCGCTGGTGCTGGCCGACGAGCCGACCGCCAACCTGGACAGCACCACCGGCCACGAGCTGATCGAGCTGATGCAGCGCCTGAACCGCGAGCGGGGGCTGACCTTCGTCTTCGCCACCCACGACCCCAAGGTGATGGAGGCCGCCCGGCGCGTGGTGCGCCTGGAGGACGGTCAGATCGCCTCGGACGAGCGGAAGGGCTCGTGAGCCCGCTGCTGGCCGGCCTGCTGCTGGCCGGCGACATCAAGACCTTCACCCTGCTCAGCCTCCCGTACGAGAACGAAGAGCTGGAGGCGCTGGGGCTGTGGAGCACGGAGCTCCAGTCGCAGAGCGCCCTGGACGCCCGCCTGAAGCTCAGCTGGCGGCTGCACCCCTCCTGGCGCTTCGAGGTCCACAAGGCGGCCAGCCTCGTGAACGGACAGTCCTTCAGCCTGGGAAACAATGGGGTGGCCTCGACCGCCGAGGAGGCCCTGCCGCTGAGCTGGTTCGTCGACGGCTCCGGCGGCACCCAGCTCCGCGGGCGGGTCGATCGGCTGCTGCTGCGCGGCGAGCTGGGGCCGGCGGTGCTGACGGTCGGCCGGCAGCCGGTGGGCCTGGGGGCGGGACTCTTCTTCACGCCGCTGGACCTGGTCAGCCCCTTCGGGCCGGCGGCGATCGACTCCGAGTACAAGCCGGGCGTGGACGCCGTGCGGGTCGAGGTCTACGGGGGCGAGCGCTTCGAACAGACCATCGTCGCCGCCGCCCTGGGCCTGGACGGGCTCGAGGACCTCGTCCTGCTCAGCAGCAGCCGGCTGACCGTGGGGACCACCGACCTCTCCCTGGTCCTGGGCGAGGTGCGGGCCGAGGAGGTCGTCGGCCTCTCGGTGAGCGGCGGGGTGGGAGCGCTGGGCCTGCACGGTGACGCCAGCCTGACCCTGCCCGAGGACGAGGACCCCTTCGTGCGGGCCGTGGCCGGCTTCACGGCCATGCCCGAGCCCAAGGGCACGCTGATGGGCGAGCTCTATGTGCAGAGCCTGGGCACGAACGACCCGGCCGAGATGCTGGCGCTGTACACCGACCCCCGCTGGGTGCGCGGCGAGCTGTGGGCGGTCGGCCGGGCCTATGCGGCCGTCTCCTACGCCCGCGAGCTGAGCCCCCTGGTCAACGCCAGCCTCGCCGTGATCAGCAACGTCGAGGACCCCAGCGCCATGCTGGCCCCCGGCCTGCGGGTCAGCGTCAGCGACGAGGCCGAGCTGAGCGCGGGGGCCTATGTCGGCCTGGGGCGGCGGCCCGAGGGGCTGGCCCTGAAGAGCGAGCTGGGAGCCTTGCCGACGACGGCGTTTCTGCGGCTGGGGGCCTGGTGGTAGGTGCGACTGGCTAGTGCCAGGCACTAGCTAGTCAGCCGGCCGAGATCGTGGATATGTTCCCATCATGAGCACCACCCTCGACATCCGACCCTACGAGGAGCGCGACGACGCCGAGGCGCTCGAGCTGGAGCGCTGCCTCGCCAAGGGTGGGGGCTTCCGCCTCTCGCTCCGGCGCAGCCGCTTCGCCCGGCGGGCCGAGAACTTCGACGAGCACGAGATCCTGGTGGCCCGCCACCAGGGGCGGCTGGTGGGCACGATCGCCGTGGCCTTCAAGGACATGCTCGTCCACGGCCGTCCGGTGCGCGGGGCGACCACCTTCGACCTGCGGGTCCACCCCGAGCTGCACCGCCAGGGGGTCGGCGCGCAGCTCAGCGCCGCGGCGGCCGATCTCGTCCGTGGGCGGGCCGACCTCGGCTACAGCTATGTGCTCGACGACCAGGCGGCGGTGGCCGAGCTGGCAGGGCGGGTCGGTCAGCCTCAGCCCGGCGGCTACCAGGTGCTGGTCGCCCCCACCAGCGTCGAGGGCGAGGTCGGCGTGACGGTTCGCCCGGTCGACCTCTCCACCGTCCACGAGTCCAACCTCGCCTGTCGGCCGCCCTACGACCTCTACACCGACCCGCGCGTCGGGGGGCGCCTGGATGGCCATGTCGGCAGCTGGCTGGTCGAAGAGGACGACGAGGTCGCCGGCTACTCGGCCTGGGACAACCGCGAGATCATGGC
Source organism: Deltaproteobacteria bacterium UBA2385 (assembly GCA_002343455.1). GTDB lineage: Bacteria > Myxococcota_A > UBA796 > UBA796 > UBA2385 > UBA2385. The sequence continues at coordinate 11,454 of DDSR01000025.1, forward strand.
CGAGGTGGTCGAGCACCTGCCCGCGGGCTTCTCGGCCCTGGCGCGCTTCGCCTCCTGGGGCCCGGTCGCCCACCTGCACCTGCCACACCTGCCGCAGCCCGGCGAGCAGCTGCGGACCTGGACCCTCTTCGATGTCCACGCCACCGGACCGGCCATCGCCCGGGCGATGTTGTTCCAGGTCCTGGAGGAGGCCCGGCAGGCCGGCATCGACTACTGCTACTTCCTGCTCAGCCTGGGCGACCCGCTGCTGGACACGCTCAAGGCCGAGCTGCCGGCGCTGTTCTCGCCGGTCAACCACTACCGCCTCTACGCCAGCCAGGGTGAGCACCCGGTCCAGGGGCTGCGGCGGGTCTACGTCGACATCCGCGATGTATAGACAGATGGCTGCAGCCGGGCGCGATGAATCGCGCCC
>DDSR01000124.1 GCA_002343455.1 Deltaproteobacteria bacterium UBA2385
GGGGGGACGGCCGGCCTCATTGCTCAGGGAGCCCGTCCAAGAGACCGCAGGGGGGGGGGAGCCGGGGCCTCAGCGGCCGTTGACCTTCCAGTCGTACTCGGCCCAGCCGGTGCCAAATCCGCCCGCCCGCAGATACTCGGCCTGCTCCGCGTTGGAGTAGCTGGCGATCCAGGCCAGGGCGCTGCCGAGGGCCCCCTCGGTGCCCGCGGGGTGGGGGCCGCTGGTGAAGTCCTCGGCGAACCACTCGAAGATACGGCTGACCTGAACCGAGCCCTGGGTCTTGTCGATGACCAGCGCGTTGCTGCTGGCCCAGGCCCGCGCCGCGTGGCTGAGCTGGGTGTCCAGCGTGGCGGCGTCGAAGGCGGTGCGCGGGAGCGCGGGGCAGCCCTTGCTGGCGCAGTTGAGCGCGGCGTGGATGCGCCCGTCGGTGATCGGCCGCAGCCGCTTGTGCTCGAGCTCGTTCAGCGTCAGGCTCTCGCCAGCCACGACGAAGCGGCGCGTGTCCCAGACCTTGCCTCCGTCCAGCTCCATGATGCTGCCAAGCGGCCAGTTGTCGGCGACCAGGTCGACGGTGAGCGCGTTGTAGGCGTTGATCCACAGGGCGATGCGCTGGGCCTTGTCCTGGGGCAGCGGGGCCGCCGCGACCGCCTGCAGGTAGCCGTCGAGCGCCCCGCTGGCCTTGACGGCGGCGTAGTCGACCCGGCCGGCGGCGTCGACGTGGGCGGTCAGCACGGCCTGCCAGGGTGCCGGGTCGAGTGCCGGGGGATCCAGGGCCAGCGCGAGGGAGGAGGCGACGAGGAGGCTGAGCATCGGGTAAGGTCTCGGTCGGGAGGAGAGGTGGAGCTGCTGATCGCCGCAGGGACGCTGTTGATGGTGGGACTACCTGTCCTGGTGCTGCTCGTCTTGCTGGTGGAAGCCCGTTGATGCCGTTCAGCGTCTTTGGTTGGCAGCTGCTCTGCGGAGAGCTGACCCCCCAGCGCGTGCTGGACATCCGCCAGCCCGACCGCTTCGCCCGCGGGCACCTGCCCGGGGCGGAGAACCTGCCCTACGAGCGCCTGCAGGCCGAGGCCCTCCCCCTGAGCGGCAGCGTGCTGCTGGTGGACGCCGAAGGCGCCCGCGCCGCCGAGATGGCCACCTGGCTGCGCGCCCGCGGGGTCGACGCCGGCTACCTGGAGGGCGGCATGGCCGAGTGGACCGGGCCCCTGGAGCGAACATGAGCCTTGGGTTCGCCGACACCTTCGACCAGACGCTGGCCGAGCAGGGGCCCCCGGCGGTCTTCGGGCTGACCGCGGACGGCGAGCTGCGCCTGCAGGCCGATCGGACCCGCGAGGCCTGGGGCAGCCGAGCGGGAACGGAGCTGACCTTCGAGCGCTGCCACTGCCTGTACCGCGACCGGGCCACCGGATTCGTACAGTACCTGCTGGTGACCTCGCCGGCGCTGTGCGAGGAGCATCCGCGGGCGGACATCTGGCGCTATGACAGCGAGGCGCTGGCGTTGGAGGCGCTCGGGCGAGCGGGGCGACCGGCGGTGTGGAGGGGGGAGAGGCTGTAGAGGCAGTGCAGACCGGTTAGGTCCGCCCGATGCGCTTCAAACCTTCAGAAATCACCTCTCTCGCCCTGCTCCTAAGCCTCAGCACAGGCTGCGGCGGCTCGGCGGTCCGCCTCCAACCCGCCACCTTCGCTGAGCTGCAGCAGGGCCGCCTCGCCGGTGTCGAGCTCGAAGGCGAGTTCGAGTTCGATCGCCTGCAGAAGGCCTGCCTCGGGGACAGCTCGGCGCTGGCCACCCAGGTCCGCTGGGAAGACACCTACGGCAGGTATTGCGAGCTCAACGGCATCGTGGAGGGGGACTTCAGCCGGGTGATCCTCCAGACGAGCGGGCTGAGCGGAGGCGTGCAGGCTTGGTACGCCGAGCCGCGCTGGGGCCCCGATGAGAGCACCGACGCGGCACGCCTCGCAAGGCTGGGGTTGGAGCAGGGGGCGCCCCTTTACGTCCTCACCAAGCTGGGGGTTCTGTACGAGAGCTCCGACCCCACCCGCTACCTGGTCCGGGAGCTGGTCGACGAGCACACCGTCGGACCGATCAAGGGCATCACCTCGGCCACTGATGATGTACGCTCAAACTTCCACGGCTATGCGATCGTGGTTGCCGAGTCCCGGGCCGCAGCCGATCGAGCGTATGAAGAGGGCGATCCCACCGGCGCCTGGAGCGCGCTCCGCCTCCTCAAGACTGTTCGCCATCCCGACGCCGACTCGCTCGAGGCCCGGTTCATCACGCGCTTTCGAGAGGAGCCGCTCGCCCGCATCGCCGAGCTGAAGGCGGCCTTGCCGTCCGCCGATGCCAGCACACGCTGGGCGCTGCTCGACACGATCCTCACCGAGGCGCGCCTCGCCTGGCACTCGTCGGCTGACTCCACCCACCTCGACCTCGGCCCCACGCTCGACAGCTTCGTGCGAGGGAGCCCCGCAGATTCACCCATCCGGTCCTTGCTCACGGTGGAGAAGGTCGGCGCGGAGGTCCTCGCCGGGCTCACGGATCGACAGTTCGAGCGTATCCGCGACCAGCTCGCCGCGCTGGCCGAAGACGCCCTGCGGGCTGTCGAAGCCCCGCGCGGCCGCCCCTCCACCGGGCTGGCAGGGGAGCTCGCCGCGCACGACGAGCGCATGACGGCATACCAGCGCAGCTTCGCCGAGGGCGGAGAGGAACGTTGGAAGGAGGTCAACGAGTCCAGGGTGGCGCTCGATCAGCGGCTGGTCACCGAGACCGAGCGAGCCGCGGCCGAGGGGCGTCACGCGACCGCCGCGGCGCTGCTGCTGGCCCGCGGCCGGCTCTGGGGGAAGAAGGCCTCGACGGCTCCGCTGCATGCTCCGGCCGAGGACGGTGACCACGCCTCGAAGGCTCGGGTCCACCTCGCCCTCGTGGGGGACCAGCTCCTCCCCTCGTTTGTAGAGGCGCCCCCCGAGCTCTTGGCAGCCCTCGGGGACGCCCGGATCGGCCAGAGCTGGGGCGCGGTCCAGCACGCCGGCGTGCAACCTCTCGCCCTCGTCGAGCTCAAGGGCCCCGCGGCCGCCGTGACCCTCGGCCAGACCGCGCTCAGGGACGCGAAGCGCACGGAGGTCTCGCTCCTCTCCACCTACACCCGATACAAGCAGCGCGAGTCGACCGCCTCCGTGAAGGCGCGGGTGGAGGCAGGCGGGAGGGCCGACCGCATCGCCGAGCTGACGAGCTCGATCGCCTACATGAAGGCCAACCGCGGTTCGGGCGGGTACGACACCGTGCGTGAGGCACAGTTCGGCTACGGCGGATCTTCGCGTCAGCTCGCCAGCGCAGGCAGCAAGGGGCAGCACGGGTCGGACTACGTGGATCGGCCCTCGACCAGCACCACCACCTACCAGCCAGCCGTGAAGAAACGAACCTACTCCGAGGAGCAGATCCGCGCGGCCGAGGTCGAGCTGTACACCCTCAGCCGGGGCCCCAGCGCGCCGGGTGTGGAGTACGAGCTGATCGAGGTGCCGATCGCCCTCCAAGACATCCACGAGACCTGGACCGGGAGCGCGACGCGCGACTTGACGCTCCGCGTCGGCGACAAGACCGTCTCGCAGCGCCAGTCGATGGACCTGAGCGAGCTCCTGTTCGTACAGTCGCCCGGTGATTCGCAGTGGGATGTGCCCCAGCGCGACGAGCGTCAGCACAACCCGGAGAACCTCGCCGGCTGGGTCACGGAGCAGTTTGACGCAGCCCTCCCCGACACGATCTCCGAGCTCGTTGCCGAGGCCATCGCTGCCCGGGTGGAGACCCGTGACCCGCGCTGGAGTGCGGTGGACGCGGCCATCGAGGTCGCCCTCCGCAAGAGCTTCTTCGGAGTGCCTTCCGCCGACGAGGCCGAGCGGGTCGCCCCCATCGTCGCCTCCTGGTCCTGGCCGGAGCTCACGGTGAAGCGAAGCACCGATCGGGCCCGCGAGAACCTCTCGACCGGCGACCTCATCCTCTCCACGCAGGTCGACACCCGGATGGTCACCTTCTCCCCGTCGGGGAGATCCATCGCCGCCGGAGGGAACGGGGTTGTATTCACCTTCTCCGCGCGCGACGGGGCGGGAGAGACCCTGGTGGGGTTGGGGGACCACCCCAAGCTGGTCCGTTACGCCGAGGACGAGAGCACGATCCTGGCCGCCACGAAGGACCGCCTGGACGTGCTGGACGCGAGACGCGGCCACCTCATCCGCAGCCTGCCGCTGGAGGACCATGTCGTGCCCTCGGTCAGTCGCGCGGGCGACAAGGTGCTCGTCTACAGCGGGGGGCGAATCTGGCTGTGGACACCAGCGACCGGAGACCAGCTGGGCCCGGATCTGTACGCGACCAGGACAGCGGACGCCGTCGGGCTGAGCGCGGATGGGGCGCGCGCCTGCATCGCGGACGGGACCTCCGTGAAGGTGGTGGACACTGCGACCGCCGAGGTGCTCTTCCGAGGAGAGGACGACGACCGCAGGCCGGTGGACTGCCGGATCAGCCCGGACGGGAGCATGGCGGTGGGGCACTTCCGCCTCGGCGACGACAACCGGGTCGTGATCTTTGACGTCGAGGGCCAGAAGGCCCTCGACGATCTCGACATGGCGGTTCACGAGGAGCTGCCCGGCTTCGCCTTCCGGCCCGACGGGCTGGTCTATGCCTGGAACCCTTCCGGTGAAGAGGTCATCCAGGATCTCACCCCCACGGGGCGGCGGGTGGGCCTGCCCGCGCCCCGCTCCTTCAAGACCCGCGGAAAGGGTCGGAGCCTCTCCTTTTCGCTGGACGGGCGCCTGCTGCTTCAGGGGACCACCGACGGCAGCTCGGTCTACCGCGCCGATGACGGCTCGCACATCACCGACTGGAAGGGCGCACGCGCGGCGCTCAGCCCCGACGGCACGCGCATCGTCGGCTCCATCTACGTGGGCAAGCCCATCGGCGAGCTCAGCCTCCATCGGATTGCCCGCGACCAGGCCACGCAGGTCCGCCGGCAGGGCGCGCTCGCTACGATCACCGAGGTCTCGGAGGACAAGGTGGTCCTCAACCGCGGGACCAAGGCCGGGGTGGCGGTGGAGCAGATCGTCGTCGGCGACGGCATGCCCATCGGGGTGGTGAGCTCGGTGACCGCGGACTCGGCGAATGTGCGGGTGTACTCGGGAGAGCGGCAGGCGAGGGTGGGGGGGACGGTGGTGACGGTGATGAGCGATTGAGGGCTGAACCCTGAGGCCGTGAAGCAGCGGGCAAACGGTCTACCCACCAAACGCTTCGTCCCACACCCGGTCTCTTTCGGCCAGGTACTTCAGAAGGGCTACAAGGCCCTCCCCATGAGTGGCGCCTCGCAGCAGATCAAACGGTGCCCGTCTACTCATCCAGCGCTCACCACTATCGTCGAAGATCTGCAGGGAGAGGGCCACCTGCTGAGCGCTATCGGGGCAGGCCGCGTAACAACGGCCCCCGACCGTCGATCGCAGGGAACCCAAGACGCCTTCGAGAGCCCCGGCGCGGAGCCTGGCGCGACGAGGAGGCAAGGCTGAAACCTCATCCGATAGGATCAGCGGAGAGTAGGGACGCCTGATCGTTACTACATCCACACCTCGATCAATCGTGAATTCGGCCACCCCGCCCGCATCCCCGCCTCCCGCACCGGCGCGCATACAGCCAGCGACATGGTGCTCACCCCCTCCCATGCAGCAGCGGCCCCCGCCCGGCCCCCAGCTCATGCCCGGCCGAGGCGGCCACCAGCGCCGCGACGTAGGCTATCGCTCCTCTGGAGGCCTCCGCCAGCCCCTCCCCCCGCGCCAGCCGGGCAGCCAGCGCCGACGAGAGGGTGCAACCCGTGCCGTGGGTGTTGCGGGTCGCGATTCGGGGATGGGCGAAGTCGAGGACCTCCCCGCCGGGCAGGAAGAGCCGGTCGACGACCTGCTGGCCCTCGCCGTGGCCGTCCTTGAGCAGCAGGGCGATCCCGGTCCGGCGAGCCCAGTCCGCCGGGGCCTCCTCACCCAGCAGCACCTGCGCCTCGGGCAGGTTCGGGGTGAGGACGGTGGCCCGGGGGACCAGCTCGGTGAGCAGGGCGCGCTCGGCCTCGGCCTCCAGCAGGCGGGCGCCGCTGGTGGCGACCATGACCGGGTCTAGGACGATGGGGCCGTCGTAGTCGGCCAGGGCGCGCGCGACGGTGCGCACGAGGTCGGCGGTGCCGAGCATGCCGATCTTGATGGCCCGCGGCGGGATGTCGGCGCGCACCATGCGGATCTGCTCGGCGACGAAGGGCAGCGGCACGGGGTGGATGGCGCTGACGCCGGCGGTGTTCTGGGCGGTGAGCGCGGTCAGCACGGCCATGCCGTAGGTGCCGTGGTCGAGGAAGGTCTTGAGGTCGGCCTGGATGCCGGCGCCGCCGCCGGAATCNNCGGCCTGGATGCCGGCGCCGCCGCTGGGGTCCGAGCCGGCGATGGAGAGGACGGGGAGCATGGTGGTGCCTTGGGCCAAGCCACGATCGGGTGACGCGGGGTGGACGGCGGAGGGGTGGCAGGCCAAGACCCGGCATGGGCCTCGCCTCGCACCTCATCCTACGCCTCCGGGACGACCGCGTGCTGGCGCCTTCGGTGGCGGCTCGGCGGCTGTTGGCCAGGACGGTGCTCCGACTCGGGCAGGACTCCGGCCTGCTCGCCTTTCGAGCGGCCGACACGCACCTGCACGCGGTCGCGCTGGTGGAAGAGGCTGCGGGCAGGCAGCTCGCTCGCCGCATCGAGATCGCCCTGGTGCGCGGGATGGGCCTGCCCATCGGCTTCGCGCCGGCGCGGGTGCTGCCGGTGCGCGACCAGCCGCACCTGGTCAACCTCTTCGGCTACATCCTCGGCCAGGCCCGTCATCACGGCCTGGAGCCCGACGCCCTCCACGAGGCGGGCAACCTCCCCGACCTGCTGGGCATGCGGCTGGCCGGGGCCTACACGGTGCCGCGGGTGCGCGAGCACCTCCCCCGGCTTCGACGAGGAGACCTGCTGCGGCACCTGGGGCTCGACACGCTCCCCGAGCACCCGTTGGCCTGGGAGGGGCTGGCGGACGCGGCCGCGGCGGCCGTGGGCTTGCCATCGCTGGAGGGTCGCACCGAGCCGATCGTCGCAGCGAGGCGGGCGGNNCACGCGGCCCGGGAGGCGCTCTCGACGGAGCAGACGGCCTTGCGGCTCGGGCTGAGCGCGCGCGCCGTGACCCGAATGCGCTCCGAGGTGGCGGACCCGGCGCTGATCCTGGCGATTCGCCGGCAGCTCGCGGTCCGCGAGGCGCTGGGCGAGGAGGTCGGCCGCTCGATGATGCTGGCGGAGGCGGGCTGAGCGGGAAGGGGGCGACACACGTCGGGGAGATGATTCATCTACGTCAGGTTGTGTCGGAGGCGGAGGGTTGAACCTCCGACACAAGTCGAGGAGATGGCTCGTCTACCCCCGGTTGTGTCGGAGATGGGCGCCCGGTCCTCCGACACAAGTAAAGGAGATGATTCATCTGCCACCGGTTGTGTCGGGGTGCCCCTCCCCCGCGATGCCCGCCCTGCTCGTCGCCCTGCTCTTCTCCCTGGCCCTGGTC
>DDSR01000142.1 GCA_002343455.1 Deltaproteobacteria bacterium UBA2385
AGCCGGAGCCCTCGGTGAAGGAGGAGGGCTGCAGCGGCTGCGCGGGAGGAGGCCTCGCCCCCTCGCTCCTGGCGCTGAGCCTGAGCTGGCTGGGCCTGAGGCGTCGGCGCTCCGAGGGCTGAGCCGCTCAGTGCACCATCGGCTCGTCGTCGTCGCGGCGCTGCCAGCGCGGCTCGGCGCCTCCCTCGATCNNGGCGGTGGGTGAGCCAGTTGCGCAGGCGGGCCGGGCGGAGCCAGCCCCGGCCGTAGAGGTAGCCGACCAGGATGCCGCCGAAGTGGCTGGTGCTGCTGGTCCCGTCGTAGGAGAGGGCGACCAGCACCTGGATGCCGACCAGCACCAGGATGAAGGTGCGGACGCGCATCTCGCCGAAAAACATGAAGTTCATGCGCTCGTTCCAGAGCACCGCGCCCCAGCAGACCGTCAGGCCCAGGACCGCGCCGCTGGCCCCCAGGTGGGCCCCCGTCCACAGGTGGCCGAGGCCGCTGCCGGGCGCGAGCAGGGCCACGCCGGCCCCGACCAGGACGGTCAACAGCACCCCGCCGAGCGCGCAGGCGATGTAGGCGCGGATCAGGCCGCGGGCGCCCCACCAGCCCTCGATCGGGCTGCCGAACCACCACAGGAAGAGCATGTTGAAGAGCAGGTGGCCGACATCGCTGGGGGCGTGCAGCAGCACGCCGGTCACCGCCTGCCACAGCCGGCCGTGCAGCAGGAAGTCGCGGGGGACCAGGGCCAGCTCGCGGGCGGCGAACTCGACGCCCAGGCGCAGCATGAGCAGGTAGACGACCCAGGCGACCACGTGGATCACGACCAGGCCGATCACGCCGCGGCCCGCGCTCGGGATGTTCAAGCCTCCTGCTCCCATTGCCTGTCGCACCCTTGCCTCCGGTGGGTTCGCCACCGCGACCCCTCCCCAGGGTCATTAGCGCATGGGGACCTCTTCGCCATGCGCGGGTATGACTAGCTAGTGCCTGGCACTAGCTAGTCATACCCGCAGCGGTCCCCGCGGCTTTCAGATAGTGCCGCACCATGCTCCTCCTGCTGCTGATGCTCAGCGCGCTGTCCTGGGCCCACCCCTTCGGGGCCGAGCTCTACGGTCACCTCGTCGAGGTCCGGCTCTCCGGCCAGACCGTGCGCGTCGACTACCTGGCCGAGGTCAGCACGGTCGACCACCTGCGCGACCTGCGGACCTTCGCCGCCACGGCGGCCCCCACCTCCGCCGCAGACGACAAGCCCCTGGAGCAGCGCTACGTCGAGCGGGTCCTCGACGAGCTGGAGACGGGCATCCAGGTCCACGCCGACGGGCAGCGCCTGCCGCTGCGCCGGGTCCAGGTCGAGGAGGAGAGCGGGCGGGGCGACACCCGCTTCGTCAGCTTCCGCCTCGCCCTGCAGGCCGAGCTGCCGCCGGGCAGCCAGCAGCTCAACGTCGTCAACGCCAACCTCCCTGGCACCCCGGCCCTCTTCAACACCCGGCTGCTGGTCAGCGACGAGATCGTCGTCGACGAGTGCAGCCTCTTCGAGGTGGTCGACGGCGCGCTGAAGCGCGATCGCTCCGACGAGTGGCTCGCCGACCCCAAGGCCCGCGAGCTGCGCCTCTCCTACCGGGTGCGGGGCGAGGCCGGGGCCGCCCTCAGCAGGGGCTTCCGCCGCCTCGCCGCCAGCGGGCCGGTGGACGAGTATGTCGACGCCACCAGCCGGCTCTCCTCGGTGGAGCCCGACCCCCTGCTCGACCTGGTCCGCGGCGAGCTGACCCCCACGACCGTGGCGCTCGGCCTGCTGACCGCGGTGGTGCTGGGCGTGCTGCACGGCCTCTCGCCTGGCCACGGCAAGGCCCTGGTCGCCGCCTACCTCGTCGGCAGCCGCCGCTCGTACCGGCAGGCGATCGCCCTGGGCGTCGTCGTCACCATCACCCACACCCTGGCCGTCTTCGTGCTGGGGGGCGTCGCCCTGGTGCTGGCCGAGCGCTTCGAGCCCGAGCGGGTGCTGCCCTGGATGGAGCTCGCCAGCGGGCTGCTCATCGTCGGGGTGGGGGTCAGCCTGCTGCGCGCGCGGCTGCCGGCGGCCTGGCAGCGGGAGTCGCAGGCCCACGATCACAGTCATGCGCACTCGCACTCGCACTCGCACTCGCACTCGCACGACCACGGCGACGAGGACGCCCACGCGCGCTTCCACGCCCGCGCGGTGAACGACGCCGGTCAGGGCTGGCGGGGGTTGATCGCCCTGGGCGTCTCGGGGGGGCTGGTGCCCTGCCCGTCGGCGCTGGTGCTGTTGCTGACGGCGATCGGCCTGCAGCGGGTAGGGCTGGGGCTGGTGCTGGTGACGGCGTTCTCGTTCGGGCTGGCCCTGCTCGTCAGCGGGCTGGGCATCGCGGTGCTGTTGCTGGGGGACAGGCTGGGAGGGCTGGAGGGCTCCGGGCGGGCGAGGAGGGTGCTGCCGGCCTTCAGCGCGGTGGTGGTGACCGTGTTGGGCCTGGTGATCTGCTGGCGAGGGGTGGTCAGCGTGGCCGGGGTTGTCAGCCCGTCGGGGGTTGTCGGGGGCTGAGGGGGCAGGGCCGCAGTGGAGGCGGTGCCAGGTATTTCCATGGCAATTGATGATACCTGACACCTGAATCGCCCCGGCACCCGCGCCGACCGGAGCACGGCGAGCCTCATTATGGTCGACATCCATGTCAATGTGATGCGGTTGTTTCGATGGGGTTGAGGGTGTGTTCGTTCCAAGGTGTTGGAATCACGGAATCGGAGCCGTTGGCACGGGCCGTGCGTTCAGTCGGCACAAAGACTGACCCCGCGGTTGTCCACCCGCGTCCCCTTGGAGTGCTACGTGTCCCCACGCCCCCACTGTGTTGTCGCCGTCCTCTTCGGCCTCGCCAGCGTGCCCGCCCTCGCGGCTGAGCCGTCCATCTACACCTGGCAGGCCTCGCCGACCGAGGTGCAGCTGCTCGAGGACACCACCGTCCTCCCTGCCGGCATGGGGGCGCTGTTCGTGCCCGCGCTGACCACCTCCACGGACGAGCCGAGCGTCTTCATCGTCAGCCCGGACGCGGTCAAGCTCGCCCGCACCGGCGAGCGGGTGATCCTCCCTCCTGGTCGATACGTCGTGGTCGCCGGCTCCTCCGATCCCCGGCGGGGAGCGGGGGCGACGGTCGAGGTCCGCGAGGGCCGCACGGCCGTCGCTCCGGTGCTCTGGGGGGCGATGAAGGTCGAGGTGGTCGACCGCGGCTTGCGTCGACACGACGGACCCTACACGCTGGTCGAGGTGAGCAGCGGCGACAGCATCGAGCTGCCCGAGGTGCTCGACACCGAGGAGGGGGTTCGCACCCTGCTGCTGAAGCCGGGCCTCTACCGGCTCATGCAGCCAGGGGCGAAGACGCTGACGGGGCCGGACTTCGCCACCGTTCACGTTCCCGAGGGCGGGCTGGTGCACTTCCGTCTGTTCATGGATCGGGGCTCGGGGCAGTTCCGAGGAGGTGGCGTCATCCCTGCGGAGCTGTCGACGCCCGAGGCCCGCCCGCCCGACAGCGACTGGACCGGCAGCCTGGTCGTCGGCGTGGATGGGACCTTCAGCCAGACCCAGCATGTGCCGGGGATGCTGGACATGGCCCAGATCGCCGGCAACGGCTTCCTCGACGGCAGGGCTCGCTACCAGGGAGATATGCACGCCCTGTCCCTGACCGCCGAGCTGGCCCTGGGCCAGCAGTACCTCGGCTTCACCGAGGGCCGGGATCTGCCGATCATCAAGTCCCAGGATCGGGCCGCGCTGGGCGCCCGCTACACCTTCTTGTTCAACGAGGGGGTGGGCCTGTATGTGCGCGGCACGGGGGAGACCCAGCTCTTCGACACCAACGCCATCGCCACCGAGGACCTGACGGTCGCCCTGCGCAAGCGTGACGGCAGCGTGGAGTATGTCGACGTCGACGGCGGGGACAGCTACCGGATCTCCGAGGCCCTCTCGCCGCTGATGCTCCAGACCAGCACGGGGCTGGAGACGCGCTTCGCCTCGACCCGCTGGCTGGACGTGTCGGTCTACGGCGGCCCCGGCTACCGTTGGAACCGCTACAACGGGGCCTACGTCAACGAGGACAACCCCGACACGCGGGCGGTCGAGTACACGCGGGTGGGGGACTTCGAACAGTTCGGCATCGACGTCGGCCTGTCCGGCTTCATGCGCCTGTCGGGCTGGATGACCAACACGACGAGCATCGGGACCTTCTGGGAGTTCGACGCCTTCGACGCGCCGGTCCTGGAGCTGGACAACACGCTGAACCTGCGGATCACCGAGCTGCTCTCGATCAACTACGTCGTCAACCTGTACCGGGTCCCGCGCGTGACCGAGGAGCTGCAGGTCCGACAGGGCGCCTTCCTGCGCGCCAAGTGGAGCCTGCTGTGAGCGCTCTCTCAAGAGTTCCCACCTCTGTACTCATTCCCTCCATGCTCCTCCTGGTGGCCAGCCAGGTCGGCTGCGGCGCCACGCTGGGCACCTCCATGCAGCTGGGCGCGACCCGGACCGCGCTCGATGCCCAGATGCTGGAGACCGCGCGGCTGGAGCGGGCCCTGATGGAGGCTGAGGCAGGCGCACGGCTCCCCGAGGCCAACGCGCACCAGCCTGTCTCCGAATTCAAGCTGCCGCCGCAGATCCCGGTCGACGACCCGGGAGCGGTGGCCAATTCCGAGCCTGAGCCCAAGACCCGCATGGAGCCCTACGCGCCGGTCGAGCCTCCCCCTCATGCGGGAGAGGAGGACCCCTGGGCCTCCTCGTATACGAGGGGCGGTGGGTCCGCGGGACTGGCGGACACCCTGCTGATCAAGGAGTCGATCGACCGGGTCGCGCGGGCCATCGAGCAGCAGACGATGATCGAGCTGGTCGACCGCCGGACCCTGGGGATCAGCCCCACCCCTGCACCGTCGGGGCCGGTCCCCGTGGCGAGCGCCGCATCTCCGCAGCTGGAGGCGTTGATGGCCGGTCAGGCCTCGCTCGCCGCGCAGCTTCAAGAGATGAGGGACGAGGAGGCCGCGGAGGAGGCGCAGGGTGCGGCAGAAGCGGCGAAGCTGAAGACCGGGTCGGTCGAGGCCGCCCGGGGTGCGACCTCGATGCGGGCGCAGAAGGAGCAGGACCCGCGGGTGGCCGCGCTCGAGCTGCAGCTTCGTGAGGCCCGTTCGGTCCGTACCGTTGAACAGCAGCAGGAACGTGAGGAGGCGGAAGAGCTCAACGCGCGGCACCTCGCCGAGCGTACGCAGGCCCTGGCCGAGATGGACGCGGGATACTCGGCGCTGGCCAGCCAACAGCGGTCGACCCTGGCCGCGATCGAGCAAGAGAACCGGGACCAGCGCCGCCCCTGGCAGTTCTGGCGACCGAAGGAGGAGGCCCCGCCGTCGACCCCGTCCCAGGACCCAGCCGTGGTGAGGGCTCAGCTCGACGCCTTGAAGGCAGCGACCCGGGCGGAGTGGGATGGGCTGCTCGCCCGCCAGGAGGAGGAGAAGGCCGCCATGGAGGCCCAGGAGCGGACCGCCGCGGCCGATCGCGCGGCCGTCGATGCCCGACTGTCCGAGCTCAGCGCGCGGATGGAGCAGATCGGCAGCCGCTCGTCGGTGGATCCCGCCGAGCTGGCGCGCATGGAGGAGCTGGCCGCCAGCGTCGAGGCGCTGCGTGCGCGCACCGGCGACCTCGAGATCGCCAGCATCGCCCGGCAGCAGCGCCTGATGGCGCGCCTGCAGCCGATCGCCGACGCCGGCCTGCAGGTCGACATCGAGGACGACCGGGCGCGGATCCAGCTGCCTGCCGATGTGATCTTCACGTCGGGGATGGCTACGCTGAGCCCGGCGGGGCTGGCCTCGGTGGAGACGATCGGATCGACGCTGTTGAAGGCCAGCAGCGTGCGCGTGCAGATCGAGGGTCACACCGACTCCGTGCCCGTCACCAACAAGAGCCGGACCAACTGGGATGTGGGCTATGACCGGGCCAGGTCCGTGCTCGACCGGCTGGTCGGGCAGGGGGTGCCAGCCGACCAGATCAGCGCTGCCTCCTTTGGCGACACCCGACCCGTGGCGAGCAACGACACCGACGACGGCCGCAGCCTCAACCGGCGGGTCGAGATCATCGTCGTGCTCACCGACTGAGTCGACCCCCAATCTGTTTCACCTCTGCTGGAGAACCCCATGATCGCCACCCTCCTGATCGGCCTGTCGCTGAGCGGCTGCGCCTTCTTCGACAACGCCAACACCTCGACCCCCACCATCGAGATCCTCTCCCCGGAGTCGGACGCCGAGCTCCTCAGCGGAGAGCCCGTCACCCTCCGCGCGGCGGTGAGCGATGCCCAGGACCCGCTGGTGATGGTCGCCGTGACCATGACATCGGATCTGGACGGTGAGCTGTGCGTTCGTGCGCCCGGGACGACCGGGCTGGTCGAGTGCAGCCCGAGCCTGTCGGTCGGCACCCATGTCCTGACCTTCTCCGCGAGCGACCCGGACGGTCGCTCGGACGAGGCCAGCGTGACGGTCTTCGCCGGTGAGACCGACACCGGCGGCTGAGGGTCAGCGCCCCTGATCGGGGGTCTTGCCGTCCTGGATGGCCTCTTCCGCCTCTTGTCGGTCGCCCGGGTCCGGCTCGGGGACGTCGTTGATCGCCGAAGCGGCGGGATCATGGTCGAGGATGACCAGGATGGGAAAGTGATCGGAGCCGATGTCGGGGAGGCGTCGCAGCTCGACGAGGAGGAAGTGCTGGGAGGCGAAGACGTGATCCAGCGGAAAGCGGAGCAGGCGGCTGCGGGTGTCGAAGGAGTTGAACAGTCCTCGGCCCACCCGTGGGTCCAGCAGTCCGCCGATCCGCTGGAACAGGTGGGTGGTGCGCGACCAGGCTACGTCGTTGAAGTCACCGGCGACGATCACCGGGACGTCGCCCAGCTTCGCGACCTCCTTGGCCACCAACAGCAGCTCGGCGTCCCGCATCTCGCTGTCTTCGCCCTGGATGGTGCTGCTGCTCTCGGGGACCTTGATGCCGGGCGGGCGGGGGTGGACGCCGAACAGGGTCAGCGTCGCCCCCGATTGCAGCCGCACCCCGGTCCGAAGGGAGGGGATTCCCGGCTCGATCAGGAAGCGGACCTTCGGATCAAGCAGCTCCAAGCGGGAGAACAGCAGCTTTCCGTACTTGTTCTCCTGCGGCTGGATGATGGTGTAGGGATAGTCCTCTTCCAACCCTGACAGTTGATCGAGCCACCACGCGGTCGGCTCGCTGAGCAGGATGATGTCGGGATCGTGCGCTCGGATCAGGTCCCGCAGCGCGTCCACCTCGCGGTTGTCCGCGAGCACGTTGAAGACCAGCATCGAGAGCCGGTTGGGGTTCTGTGCGGCCTGGCTCTGGGCCATCTCGCGGGGGTGGAGCCGGGTGTAGGGGGCGATGGACCAGGCCTGCCAGAGCAAGCCCACCGCGAGGGCCGCGGCGAGCGCGAGCTCCCAGGGTCGCAGGCGTCCACGGAGCCTCAGCGCCGCGTAGCCCGTCAGGGTCAACACGATCAGCGCCGCGATCTGGATGCGGGGGAAGTCCAGGACCCGGATCCACCAGGCGTCGCTGCGGAGCAGGGGGAGGGCGGTCGCGGCGCCCAGCACCAGCGCCACCAGGCTGACCACGATGCGGCTGAGGAGGTGGAGAGCCCGTCGGTAGCGCGATTTCATATTCCAACCGTAGCGCGAGGGGCGCTCGGTGGGGGCTCCGCAGCACGGCAGCGGGTGTGGTAGCGTGGGAGGATGCTCGAGGGTTCACCATGAACGCGCTCTTCCTCACGGCACTCTTCCTGATCCAGGGC
>DDSR01000306.1 GCA_002343455.1 Deltaproteobacteria bacterium UBA2385
GCAGCGGGGGGGAACCTAGAGCGGTTCCCCCCCTTGGAGACGCTGTGAAGCCCCGGCTGATCCCCATCCTGGCCGGGCTGCTCCTGCTGCCCGTGCTCGCTCTAGGTGACGAGCGCGCCGAGATCTTCTCGCGCTTCGACCACGGGCGACACGAGAAGGCGCTGGCCAAGGCCAACGTCTCCTGCGTCTCCTGCCACCAGGTCGGCGCGACCACCCCGACCGGCTGGAGCCGCGAACGCCTGAACGAGGCCTTCCTGGTGGCCCCCGACGCCGCCTGCCACCAGTGCCACGCCCCCGGCGTCGGCGGGCTGGGCGTGGGCGAGGGTCAGCGCGCCGCGACCGGCCGCTGCGCGAGCTGCCACGAGGACATCGAGCCGCCGGTCAGCCACGACGCCGGCTGGCTGGCCCTGCACGGGGCCGACGCCCGCGATCGGCAGTCCAGCTGCTCGGACTGCCACGCCCGCTCCTATTGTGTGGAATGCCACGACCGGCGCGAGACCGCCACCAACGGCTACCATGACGCCTCCTGGCTGACGGTTCACGGGATCGCCTCGCGGGCCGCGCCCGCCAGCTGCGACTCCTGCCACGTCCAGAACGAGTGTGTCGACTGCCACAGCTCGCCCGCGGGCTTCGGGAGGACCCCATGATCCTCCTCCTCGCCCTCTTCGCTTGCGGCAGCGACGACCCCTGCGCCGGGCGCCGCGACCTCAGCAGCTCCCCCGCCGGGCTGGACCTGACGGCCGAGGAGCACCCCGAAGGCTGGGGCCGCCAGGACTGCTTCCAGTGCCACCAGCGCTGGACCATCCACACCACGACCTGCATGGAAGGAGTCGAGCTGGACACGGCCGCCTTCGAGGTCAGCGACGAAGCATCCTGCGTGGCCTGCCACGGCGCCAATGGCGTGGCCGCCTGGGCCCCCGCGGAGGACGAGTGAGACACCCCCTCCTCCTGGTTCTGGGCCTCGCCCTCAGCGCCTGCGTGCCGGCCACCGGCGCGACCCGCTCCTCGCCCCACGGCTCGACGACGGCCTGCCTGTCCTGCCACGTCGACACCTCGGGCACGACCTTCATCGGGGGCAGCGACACCGCCTCCTGCAAGACCTGCCACGCCGACGAGCCTCACCAGGTCGGCATCCCGCCGGTTCGCGCGCACATCCCCGAGCTCTTCCCGCTGGTCGACGGCAAGGTCGCCTGCCAGACCTGCCACGACGAGCCGGCCTGCGACGGCTCCCCGATGGACCCGGCCAACCCCGACTTCTTCCGGGGAGGGCCCTACCCCAAGATCGGCCAGCTCTGCGCGCAGTGCCACCAGGAGACGGCCCTGGACCGCTTCGACCCGCACACGGCGATGCGCTCCGAGCTGGCGGCGACCCGGGACGACGCCTGCCTGTACTGCCACGAGACGAAGCCCGAGGACGGCGCCGCGCGGGAGAGCTTGAAGCTGCCGGGCGTGGACACCTGCCGGAGCTGCCACTTCGAGAGCTCTCACGCGGGATCGGGCGAGCATATGATCGAGCTCGACGCCAAGACCGCGGCGAAGGCGACGAAGGCCGGGCTGCCCCTGGCCGAGGGCGATCGCGTGACCTGCGCGACCTGCCATGATCCCCACCCCTCGGGCACGACCGAGTCCTCCAAGGCCCGCGCCGACTGGAGCCAGGAGCGCGCCGTGAGCGAGCCCTGGGAGCGCGATGTGCTGCGCCCGGCCCTGCTCGAGCGCGCCGGCAGCAACGGGTCTCCGGTGCTCACGGGCCACGACATGCTTCGGCTCTCGCTGGGAGACGGCAGCCTCTGTTGGTCTTGCCACGACGCCGGTCCTTCTCGAAAGGGAGAGAAGCGATGAGCTCTCTTGTCCTGCTGCTGGCCCTCGTCGCCTGCGACCGTGGCTACTCCGATCCCAGCCGGGAGCTCGCCCCCGCGGCCCCTGCGGGCGAGCCCCAGGCGATCACCATCCGCAAGCCGCCGGCCGTGGGGGTCTGGAAGGCGCCGCTCTCCGACGACCCCGACCGGGATCCCGATCTGCCCGAGAGCGCCACCTGCGGGACCTGTCATGGCCCCGAGCCCGAGCTGGAGATCGTGGTCGAGCCGGGCGAGCCCTTCCACACCAACATCGAGGTCGAGCACGGCACGCTGACCTGCGACCACTGCCACGACAAGGACCGCACGCTGCTTCGCGAAGCCAACGGGACCAAGCACGACTTCAGCGAGGTCGCGCAGCTCTGCGCACAATGCCATGGCCCGACCGCCAAGGCCTACGAGAACGGCGCCCATGGGGGTATGAACGGCTACTGGGACCTCAGCCAGGGGCCCCGGACCAAGAACAACTGCGTGGACTGCCATCCGGCGCATGCACCGGACTTCGGTCAGGTGATGCCCGTGCATCCTCCTCGCGACCGACACATGGGGAACCACTGATGGACGACACCTCCCGCCGCACGGCCATGAAGCTCGGAGGCGCGACCCTCGGGGCCGCCGCATTCGCCCGCTCGATCGCCCCCCTGACCGAGTGGGTCCCCACCCTCTCCTCCGAGGAGTTCCTGCAGAAGCACTACAAGGAGCTCAGCCGGGAAGAGATGGAGACGGTCCTCCGTCGGGTCGAGGCGATGACCCTCGAAGAGTACGGAGCCGAGGTCACGGTGCAGGACATCCGCCCCATGGACGGAGTCCAGTTCGGCTACGCGCTGAACCTCTCGACCTGCGTGGGCTGCCGCAAGTGCGCCGAGGCCTGCCACAACGAGAACAACCACGACCGCTCCACCAACCAGAGCTACATCCGGGTCCTGGAGATGACCAAGGGCAGCGTCTCGTTGGACCTGTCTTCCGTCGAGTACGACCACGCCGTGCCGGCCGAAGACAAGTACTACATGCCGGTGCAGTGCCACCAGTGCGACAACGCCCCCTGCGTCACCGCCTGCCCGATCGAGGCCACTTGGAAGGAGGCCGACGGCATCGTGGTCGTCGACTACGACTGGTGCATCGGGTGCCGCTACTGCGAAGCCGCCTGCCCCTACCACGCCCGTCGCTTCAACTTCACCAAGCCCGAGATCCCTGCCGAGGAGATCAACCCCGACCAGGCCTACCTCTCCAACCGCATCCGGCCCGTCGGTGTGGTGGAGAAGTGTACCTTCTGCCTGCATCGGACCCGGGTGGGTCGCCTCCCCGCATGCCTGGAGGCCTGCCCCGCCGGCTCCCGCGTCTTCGGCAACCTGCTGGACCCCAAGAGCGAGATCCGCTGGATCATCGAGAACACCCGGGTCTTCGTCCTGAAAGAGGACGTCGGCACCCAGCCGCGCTTCTTCTACTTCTTCGACTCGTAGGTGCGCATGGACCCCTCCTCGACACCCAAGGCCGCGTCGCCGAGCCTGGCACGCCACGCCATCACCTACCCCCGCTTCTTGTGGAAGGCGCTGGGGGTAGCGACCGATGGTGGCGTGCCCTTCTACCTGTGGATGACCGTGCTCACGGCGGTCTTCCTGGTCGGGATGAACGCCTGGTCGCACCAGATCGTGAACGGAATGGGCGTCACGAACCTGACGGACCACGTCTCCTGGGGCATCTACATCGGCAACTTCACCTATATGGAGGGCATCGCCGCCGGCGCGGTGATGATGGTCATCCCGGCCTTCCTGTACCGCGACCGCAAGATGTACGACGTGGTCATCATCGGCCAGATCCTGGCCATCGCCGCGATCATCGCCACGCTGGCCTTCGTCGTCGTCGACCTGGGCCGCATCGACCGATCCTGGCACCTGATCCCCGGCATCGGGCGCTTCAATTGGCCCATCTCGATGCTGTCCTGGGACGTCGTGGTGCTCAACGGCTACCTGCTGCTGAACCTGCACGTCGTCGGCTACATGCTCTACTCGCGCTTCCAGAACCGTGAGCCCACGCGGGCCTTCTACCTGCCCTTCGTCATCTTCACGATCATCTGGACCATCTTCACCCTGTCGGTCTGCGCCTTCCTCTACACCGGCCTGGGCGGCCGCCCCTACTGGAACAACGCCATCCTGGGGCCGCGCTTCATCATCAGCTCCTTCGTGACCGGTCCGGCATTCCTGGTGCTGGCCCTGCAGATCATCCGGCGTACCACCAGGTTCCACGTCGGCGACGCCCCGATCAACACCTTGATCAAGGTGCTGCGGGTGACCGTGCTGGCCAACCTCTTCATGGTCATGCACGAGGTCTTCGCCGAGCTGTACACCGGCACCGCGCACGGCGCCTCGGCCCAGTACCTGTACTTCGGACTGCACGGCCACGACGCGCTGGTCCCGTGGATCTGGACCGCCATGGCCTTCAACGCCATCGCCGCCCTCCTGCTGCTCTTCACCAATGAGCGGACCCACCTGCTGCGCATCGACGTCGCCTGCGTGCTGCTGCTGATCGGCATCTGGATCGAGAAGGCGATGGCCCTGATCATCCCGGCCTTCGTTCCCAGCACGCTGCACGAGATCGTCGAGTACCTGCCAAACGCCCTGGAGTGGAAGGTCTCCCTGGGCCTCTTCGCCCTCGGCCTGATGATCTTCACGCTGGGCGTGAAGCTGGCCGTCGCGGTGTTCACCGGCGAGATGAAGGCGGAAGGCGCTCCCCGATGACCGAGACCCGCGACCGCCTCACCATCGCGCTGGCCGTGGCGGCGGCGCTCGCCGTCGTAGGCTTCGTCTGGGGCACCAGCTCCTTCGACTATGAGCTCGAGACGCCGCTCACCATCCGCGAGCTGCCCACCAGCGAGACCATCCCCAGCGCCCGCAGCTACGCCGAGCTGGGGGGGATCCCGTCTGGGGACGAGGCCGCGACCTCCTGCCTGGACTGTCACGAGGAGCGGGTCGCACAGACGGGCGCTGGCCGGATGACGGAGCACCCCTTCGGGATGGTGCTGCCCCCGGGCACCGACCTGGCCCGCCTGGTCCTGGCCGGGAGCCAGCTCCCGCTCAACGAGGACGGGCAGGCCACGATGAGCTGCCGGACCTGCCACAAGCCTCACCACAGCGAGAAGGAGGCCGAGCTGATCCGCCTGGAGAACGGCGCCGACCTCTGCCTGGTCTGCCATGGCGCCCAGGGCCCCCGACGCAGCGATCACCCCGTCTCGGGGACGGTCTCGGGCGCCACCGCGGCGGCCATCCTGGCCATGGACGGCGACCCCTCGGGCGGCCTGGGCTGCAACAGCTGCCACGTCGCGCACGCCGCCTCCTCGGGCAGCCTGCTGCGCACCCCGGACGGCGGCACCGGCTCCTGCCAGTCCTGCCACAAGGAGCAGTCCCGCGCCATGGGCACCACCGGTCACGGCGGCCAGGTCTGCTCGGACTGCCACGGCATGCACGACAAGGTCGCCATCGCCGGCAAGGGAGCGGCCGCGGCCGAGGCCCAGGACCAGCCCTGCATGGACTGCCACACCACCGGCGGAAAGACCGGCCAGATCAGCCTGAAGAGCGGCCACCCGATGAACGTGGCCCTGACCGCCGCGATGCAGAGCCAGGGGCAGAGTGGCTCGTTCGGCGGCTCGGTCGGCTGCTCGGACTGCCACATCACCCACGGCACCAGCCAGAACCTGCTCCGGGCGGCCTCTACGGGCGAGAGCTGCACCACCTGCCACAGCGAGCAGCGCAGCCTGGTCGGCACCAGCCACGACGCCGCCGTCGTCGCGATCGGCGGCCAGAGTCAGACCTGCCTCTCCTGCCACCCGGTCCACGGCAGCTCGAAGCTCCCCTCCCCTCCGGCCGAGGCCAACCCGGCCAGCGGGACCTGCCTGTCCTGCCACGACGGGCGCACCACGGCCAGCAAGGTCGAGGAGTGGTCGCACCCCTCGGGCGTGCTGCTGACCGTCGGCGGCCTGCCCTTCCGCTACTCCGGATCGGTGCCCTACTTCTCGCCCGACGGGAACCCGACCACCAACCGCGAGATCGGCGAGATCACCTGCCAGACCTGCCACGATCCGCACCGCTGGAAGCACGGCTCGGACCTGGCCCCGGGCGCGGTCGAGGGCACCGAGCAGGACAGCTTCCTGCGCGACCCCGACAAGGTGGTGGAGTTCTGTTCGGTCTGTCACGGCCCCGAAGGCCGCCCCCAGTTCCTGTTCTTCCACTCCGAGAAGTACCGGAAGCAGACCGCGTCGACGCCCTAACGGCGGTACGACCGGTACAGCGGATCCCCCACGAACACCATCATCCACAGGCCGACCCGGGTGCTCTCGTAGGCGGCCTCGCCGAAGCTGGCCCCCTCGCGCAAGAAGCGGAAGAGCTGGTCGTACTCGGGCATGCCCGCGACATAGGGCTCGTTGACCGCCCCGAAGGTCGCGGTGATCCCGCGCTGCAAGGCGCTGCCGGACCAGGTCCCCTCGGCCCGGATGTCGCAGGCGCTGCAGGAGTCCAGGTGTCCGCCGACGGCCCCGGGCGCCCAGGTGAAGGCGTCGTTGTAGTTGTAGTAGCTGTACCAGCCGGCGTAGTACAGGGCGTCCGGGCAGTCGGTCAGGGCGGGCTCGGTGCCGAACTCCTCGGCGTTGCCGTCCCAGACCACCTCGTACCAGTCCAGCTCCTCGAACAGTGTGCGGGTGCCCCACATATTCCACTCGCCCGACTCGTAGCTGCCGAACTCGTCGGTGGTCGGCGGGCTGTCCCCGTAGCGCCCATCGACGTAGACGACGCCGTCGAGCAGCCCCTCCTCGGCCAGGCTCATGGCGACCGCCGTGCGCTCCACGAGGTCGATCGAGGCCTCGGCCGAGGCGCCGTCGATACGGCTGACCAGGTAGTAGGGATCGCCCCCCTCTCGCCACTCTCCAAAAGGCACATAGGGGTCGTACACCCCCGCGAAGCTGTCCCCCTCCTGCCAGAGGGGGTTCCAGACCGCCTCCCGGGCCGTCGCCGAGGCCTCCCCGAAGACCATCAGGGCGTCCAGGCTGACGGTGGCCTTGGAGCCCGAACCGGAGATGTCGTCGATCCGGTCGGAGACCTTGTAGGGCACCCCGTAGACCGGAACGAGGTAGTGCACCTGCGGGCCGACGAGGTCGATGCAGGCCTGCACCTCGCCCAGGAAGCTGGCGATGTCGGCGCCGGCCAGGGTGACGCTCTGTTCACTCTCGACGCCGCAGAGGGCCTCGGCCGAGAGGGCGTGCATCGCGGAGTAGGCCTGGGCCACCTCCAGCGAGCCCTCCACCGCCGGGTTGTAGAGCACGACCACCCGGTCGACCTCCTCGAAGCCCACCGCGACGCTGCCCTCGGCCTGCAGCTCGGGACAGCCCTCGGCCGCCGCGCGGGCCACCACGCTCACCTCGACGTCGAGGTGGGTGGCGAGGTCCTCGGGCACCGTCCACAGCCCATCGGCGACCTCGCCCTCGCCCACCTCCCACTCAGGCTGGAGCGCGGCCTGGCTGCCGTCGATGGACCAGCCCAGGGCGACGGTCTCGCCGGGCCGCACCCGCTCCGGGAGGTCGATCAGCAGCGAGGCGGGGCAGGTGATCTCGGTCCCGCCGCTGTCCGCCGGCACCTTCTCGACGCAGGAGAGGAGGAGGAGGAGGATGGGGCTCACGGGCTGATCTCCACCCGCACGCCGTAGTGGTCGGAGAGCGTGGCAGGGATCTCCACCTCGCAGCTCAGCGCGGTCGTGCTCTGGTCGAGGATGCGCTCGGCCGTGAAGCTGCCGCCCATCCCCCGCAGCATGATGTGGTCGATGACGACGCCGCCGTCGTGATCCCCACCGTTCAGCGGGTTGTTGTCGCAGTAGGTGCAGGTGGGCGCACCGTCCAGGTAGGGCGTGGTGTAGCCCGGGGAGAGCAGGTCCCAGTGGGCCGCGACCTCGCCGTCGATCCCCTCACCCTCGGGTCCGGTGTTCATATCTCCCATCAGGACCACCCGGCCGGTGCCGGCGCTGCTGTCGATCCAGTCCCGCATCTCGCTGATCTGCGCGCCCTGCTCCTCCTCCCAGCTCCCTTCGAAGCTGGGGTACGGGATGCGGGTGAAGACCGCGGTCAGGTGCGTACAGTAGACGTCCATGTCGCCGTCGGGGGCCTCGATCACGGCGTGGATCACGCCGCGCCGGTTGGTCGTGCTCTCCATCGTCAGCAGCTCGGTGCTCTTGATCGGCCACTTGCTGAGCAGGCCCGTCCCGTAGGAGCCCCCGTAGGCGAAGGAGACGCCGTTGCTGAGGCAGGTGTCGGACACATCGGAGACCTCGCCGCCCACCATCGCCATGGCGCAGTCCATGCACTCGTAGGGCAGCAGCAGGAAGGGGGTCGAGCAGCTGTCGAAGATGCAGTCAACCAGCTCGTCCTCGCAGGCGTCGGCGCAGTTCGTGTCTGCACACTCGATCAGCGGATCGAGGTCCTCGGCCAGGCAGGCGGCCGACTCGGCGACATCCTGCGAGGGCTCGGGGAAGTACTGGTGAGGGAAGCTGTCGAGGGCGGCCGCCTGCATCGCCGAGACATGCTCGGGCAGCCAGATCTCCTGCAGGCAGACGACGTCGTCCTCCAGCGCGGCGATCGCGGCGAAGGCCTGGTCCGCCCGATCCCGCGCCGCCGGGACGAAGCCGACCGCCAGGCCGACGTTGTAGGTGACGAGCGACTTGGGGGCGACGGGGACATCTTCGCCCTTGCCCGAACAGGAGAGGAGGAGGAGGAGGAGCTTCATGGCCGGCAGTCTACACCCTCAGGGCGCCAGGGCACGGGGCACCTTGCCCTCGGTCACGAAGGCGATCGCCTCCAGGGCGCCTTGGTGGACCCAGCGCTGCCGCACCGGGCTGGACAAGAAGCGCACCAGGGCCAGCAGCGGGCGATCCTCGCCCATCGTGCGGGCCTCGTCCAGGCAGACCAGGGTGGTCTTGATCAGGTGGGCCTGGACGATGGGCGCGCCGGAGACGTCGGTGAGCACCAGGTCCTCAAGAGCCTCCTCGAAGCCCTCGGGCCGGGCGAGGACCCTGGCCATCGCCTCCTCCGGCTTGCGGGCGAGGATGGCGGCGACGAGCTCGGCGGCGCTGCCGGGCTGGGGTTCCGAAACGGGAGCGGGCCCGTCGAGCACCCGGTGGTGGCTGCAGAAGAAGGCCCCGTGGATGAAGAAGCGCAGCAGGCGGGGGTCCTGCCAGCGAGTCACCGCAGCGCGCAGGGCCGCCGACCAGGTCTGGATGTGGGTGACCGAGAGCCAGCCGTCCTGCAGGCCCGGGTTGGCGTCGTGGGCGACGTCGAAGCGCAGCATACGCTCGGCCCCGGCCAGGGAGAGGGCGTCGCAGAGCCGGTCCAGGGGGGGACCGGCCTGCAGCGCGTCGAGCATGGCTTGAAGCGCCCCAGAGGGCCTCTCGTCGATCAAGGCGCTTCGGAGCGAGGTGGCATCCCAGTCGCTGGAGCGAGGCAGCTCCCAGAGGGCCTGGAGATCGAGGCTGTCGAGGGCGCGTCGGGCCGAGGCCCAGGCGGGCAGCACATCGTCGCGGGTGCCCTGAATGAGCCCGTACAGATGACCGCAGAGGATCTCCTCGGCATGCTCCCAGTTGGCGGCGTCGAGCAGGTCGAAGACCTTGACCTGGTAGATCAGGCGGTGCCCGAAGCTGGTGTGGTGAGCGCTGATCGCCGTGAAGAAGGCCGGCTCGAGCTCGGCCCGCCCCCAGCCGCGAGCCAGGGCGCCGCGCAGCAGGCCCTCGGCCCCGGCGGTGTCTTCGGCCTCGACCCGGCGTGCCAGCTCCTCGGCCATGGCGAGGGGTTCGGGGCCGGGATCCTGGGGCGGCGAGAGCACCCGCGCCGGGCGGCGGGCGTGGGCGTAGGCGGCGACGTCGAGGGCCTGGGCCAGGGGGATGGCGGCGCGCGGCCCCGGGTAGCGCGGCAGGAAGCGCAGCGCGTCGGCCGCCACCGGCAGGCCGTGGGTGGCGCCCCACTCGGCGAAGCGGGCGTCGTGGGCCGCGGCGGCGGCGGCGATGCGGGCCGGGGGCACGCCCAGGACCAGCAGGCGCACCGCGTCGCGGGTGGCCCGGCTGATGTCGTACTCCTGGAGGCCCACCGCGAGGCTGGCCCAGAGGCGTCGTTCCTCGACCACCGGATCCGGCGGGCTGAGGTCGACCAGGACCCGCTCGCCCTCGATGCGCACAGGGTAGCTGCGCACGTCCTCGCCGCCGATCAGGCAGGCGCCGTCGGCCAGCTTGAAGCGCCAGTTGTGCCAGCGGCAGGTGAGGACCGGGCCCTCGGGCGTGAGGGAGATGTCGCCTTGCGAGAGGGGGTAGCCCTCGTGCGGGCAGCGGTTGTCGACCGCGTGCATAGCGCCGTCGGCGAGGCGGAAGAGGGCGATCTGCGCGCCCCCGTGCTTGCGGGTGCAGGAGCCGCCGGGCGGGAGCTCGGCGAGGCTGAGGGCGTCGAAGGTAGGGGCCATGGGGCGGGTCCTAACTAGCTGGTTCTGGGTAGACTTCCCGCGCCGCATCGGGCAGACTGCCCTCGCAGGAGGCGACACATGGGCCAGGGATTCCTCAGTCGGGTGTTCGGGGGCGGATCCTCGAAGGAGTCAGGCGGCGGCGGGGCGCCCGGTAAGGCCAACGCGCGGATCTCCAACCGCGAGCTGCAGACCGCGCTCCGCAACGCCCAGGACAACCCCGCCGGGATCCAGCAGGCCCGCCTGCTGATCGAGCAGCTGGGGAACCAGCTCTCCAACGCCGAGCGGGCCGAAGCCTACCGGCAGCTCGCGGCGGCGCCCTCCTACCGCAACCAGCGCGACAACTCCAAGGACCCCGACACCACCTGCAACTTCACCAGCCAGGCGATGGCCTTCGAAGCGCTGGGCCTGGACTACCAGGAGAAGGCCCGCGGCAAGCAGGCCGAGGAGCAGCTCTACGATCGTTTCTATGCCAAGGGCATGGGCTCGCGCATCGAGGAGAAGGACCGCATGAAGCTGGCCCGAGACCAGGGCCTGCGCGCCTGGCAGCTCGACACCCCCACCTTCGGCAGCGGCGTCGACGCCCGGAAGTGGTTCGAGGCCAACGTCCTGCCGCAGCTCCAGGGTGGGGCCTCGGCCACCATGGGCATCAAGAGCGGGACCTTCCGCCACGTCGTGCGGGTCCAGTGGGTCGAGTCCGGCGGCGTCCGCCTCGACGACCCCTGGGGCGAGGCCGTCGGCTACGGCAAGGGAGAGTTCGGCTACAGCTCCCTCAACGAAGGCGCCTCCGGCAAGAAGACCCTGGGCGGCGACCAGAAGGGCAAGGGCGACGACCGCCCGATCCCCTGGGACAGCATCGCGACGATCATGAGCAAGCGGTACGTGCAGTTCTACAACACCAAGGGCGGTGGTGCGGGGAAGGGATCGTAGATCTCGGGGGAACCTGAACCCCGGGCGGCTGGACTCGCTCCCGGCGTAGCCATGGGGAGGACAGAAGTGCCTTCCGTAAATCACGGATGCGAGTTCTGTCCTCCCGCTGCCGGGGAACCCGACCTCCGGTACGCAGACAAGGTGACCGCCGACGACATCGGCCCGCTCATCGCCCTGCCGGTGGTCACCGGCAGCGGCTCGGCGACGACCCCGGTGCTCGCCTGGGACGACGCAGAGCCCACCGACGGCCCCTGGCTCAAGAGTGGGACGAGGGGGCCGGTCGTCCCAGTTCCCATCTCTCCCCGCATGCCGCGATCGTCACCCGCCGACCGACACGACGTGGGCGCCTACGGCTCGTCTACGCCCTCGGGGTGGTCGTCGGCCCGACCTCGATCGAGCCAGTAGCCTGGGCGGCGACGAGTGTGCGCGATCGCCATGACGACAGCGCGCTCGGGCTCCAGGTCAAAGAAGACCGAGTAGGGGAACCTGCGAGCCAGAGCACGGCGTACCGGATCTTCGGGTGCCCACTGGGGGAATGCTCGCGGCCGTGCCGAGATTGCGGCGATGACACCCTCGATTTCAGCTACAAACTCCAACCCCAACCCGGGGCGGCGGGACTCGTACCATGCCGCGGCACATTCGAGCTCGTCCAACGCTTCTGGGAGGATGTCTACGCGCAAGCTCACGAGCCGGTGAGGCGTCGAAGTACCTTCGCTCGCGCTTCGGGCCACGGTACAGCATCCGCAGTGCCACGTTGACGGCGGGCACGAATCTCAGCCAACCATGCCGCGCTCCACTCGGGGTCTTCGGGCCCCTCTACGCTGTCGATCAGCTCGGCGGCCAGGCGGAGCCGGTCTGCAGGGTCGAGCGCCATGGCTTCGGTGGTGACGAGATGGAGGGGCATCGACATGCTCCAAGTATAGCGCAGCCTGCGGGTGGGTGCGACCGGTTCGTTGGGTTGCTCGGAGGGCGCCACGCGGGCCACGGGGTCGCCGTGGGCAGCACCCGTTGGATCGAGACCACCGAGTTCAGCGACGGGGCCGGGTCCATCTTCATGACGAAGGCCACCGCCGCACCGGACGGGGCCACAGCGCGGTGGATCGGAAGCGGCCGGGTGGTGCTGAACAACAAGGGCCTGCCCATCAAGCAGTACGAGCCCTTCTACTCCACCACCGACGCCTTCGAAGCCGAGGAAGGCTTCTCGGGCGTGACGCCGCTGATCACCTATGACCCCCTCGGCCGCGCCATCCGCGTCGACCTGCCCAACGGCACCCTGCGGCGCATCGAGTTCTCGCCCTGGGAGCAGACCACCTGGGACGAGAACGACACGGTCACCGAGAGCGAGTGGTATGACGAGCGCATCGGCCAGAGCCCGGCCCACGAGGAAGAGGACCTGGCGCTGGACGCGGCGGAGCACGCCGACACGCC
>DDSR01000334.1 GCA_002343455.1 Deltaproteobacteria bacterium UBA2385
CTCCTCCTCCTCCTCCTCCTGGCCATCTTCCGGATCCAGCGGCAGGGGAGGCAGGAGCAGGGCCGGCTCGCGCCCGACGGCCTCCTCCCACCAGGGCAGCCGCGGGGAGAGCGCGGCCTGGNNGGTCGGCGAAGAGGGGCGAGACCACGTCGAGGCGGCCGCCCTCGGGGAGGTCCAGCTCCAGGCGCAGGGCGTGCAGGCCCAGGCGGTTGACGCCGTGGGTCTCGCGCCAGTGGCGGTTGATCCGGGAGTCGCCGTGGTCGGCGTCGTGGATGATGGGGTGGTGCAGGTCGCGCACATGGCGGCGGACCTGGTGGTTGCGCCCGGTCTCGGGGCGGACCCGCAGGAGCGAGCAGCGGGGCTCCTGGCTGCGACCCAGCAGCTCGACCACCGAGGCGGCGTCCTTGTAGCCGTGCTCGGTCTTGATCGGGGTGTCGATGCGCAGGGGCGCCTCGTGCGGGAAGCACCCTCGGACGAAGGCGAGGTAGGTCTTGCGGGCGGTAGGCCCGTTGAGGGCGGCGGAGAGGGGGCCGGCCAGCTCGCGGCGGGTGGCGAGCAGCAGGCAGCCCGAGGCGCCCCAGTCCAGGCGGTGGACGAGGTAGACATGGCAGCCGACCATGTCCCGAACCCGCTGCAGCATCGCCGAGGCGGTGCGCTGGCCGGCGTTGCGGTGCACCACCACCCGCGGGGGCTTGGCCACGACGATCCAGCCGTCGCCCCGGGCCAGGACCGGGACGGGACGGTGGGCCGGAGGAGCGGTGAAGCCGGCCACGGGCGGAGGGCTCACCCGGCGCGAGAGGTGGCGGCGAGGGGCCGCACGCCGTCGAGCAGCCGGCCCGATCGGGCCACGATGCGCCCGGCCACCAGCACCGCCAGGGGAGGACTGCCGACCTCGCGCCCGGCGAAGGGGCTCCAGCCGGCGCTGCCCAGCAGGTCCCGCTCGGCCAGGCGGCTGGTCTCGCCCTCGCCGAACAGCAGCAGGTCGGCGTCCGCTCCGACGGCGATGCGCCCCTTGCTGCTCAGCCCGAACAGGCGGGCGGGCGCCTCGCAGCACATCTCCACCATGCGCTCCATGCTGAGCCGGGCGTTCTTGACCGCGCCGAGCATCAAGGAGGGCAAGACCTCGCCCGAGGGCAGGCCGCTGGGGCTGTCGGAGTAGGGGCCGGCCTTGTCGGCCTTGCGCAGGGGGAGATGGCCGCTGGCGCAGGTGTCGATCCGACCGCGCTTGACGGCGTTCCACAGGGCCCGCCGGTCCAGCTCGGGCCGCAGCGCCGGGTCGACCTTGTAGAGGCCGCCCTGCTGGTCCACGGTGTCGGTCGACAGGAAGAGGTGGGTCGGCGTGACCCCGACGCTGAGCGGGATCTCGTCGCGGTAGGGGTCGAAGAGGGTGAGCTCGGCCGAGGTGCTGAGCTGGTGCACATGCAGGCGCCGATCCGGCCGGGCGCGCGCGAGCTCGAGGATCACCCGCGCGGCCGCGAGGGAGGCCTCGGGCGAGTGGATGTCGTTGTGCAGCGGCGAGGGGTGTCCCTTCCAGCGGGAGCGGTTCGAGGCCACGACCGCGGGGTCTTCAGCCTGCAAGCCAAGCAAGGAGGAGCCGCCCGCATGGACCTCGGCGAGCTGCTCGAGGCCGGCGTGACCTGGGCCCGCCCGGAAGCTGAGTCCGACGGCCTGCCCCAGGTCGACCCGCTCCTGGGCAGCCTCGACCGACCCGAGGTCGGCGGTCGCCCACCAGCCCACGGTCACGTGGCTGGCCTTGGAGGCGTCGATCAGGGCGTCCCACCCGGCGCGGTCCAGCGGACGACCGGGGCGGTGCAGGATGGTGGTCACGCCGCGGACGGCCACGGCGGAGGTCTCGCGCGCCCAGAGGGCGGCGTCCGCGCCCGACGGGGTCTCCAGGGAGACGTCGGAGTCGATGATGCCAGGGATCAGAAAGCGCCCGATTGCGTTGATCTCTTCGCGGCCCGGACCGCCGGGCTGCCCACCCACATAGGCGATCCGCCCGTCCTGGACGGCGACATCCGCAACCAGGCGGCGCCCGGACTGGACGATGGTGGCATCGCGGATGATTACGTCGTACACGCGTGACTCCAGCGGCCGACCCGTTATCACGCCACTCCCCCCCGGGCCCGCCCCGGTTGAACCCTCGCCCGCCCCGGGCCCCTCAGGATGGACCGCGATGCTCCCCGTCTGGCTGGTCGCCGCTCCTCCGATGGCCCCCGAGATGTGGGGGCCGGTCGCCCGCCGCCTGGAGGGTCACTTCCAGCCCCAGGTGCTCGACCTCGTCGACGGCGAGCATGGCGACAGCAGCGTCGAGGCCCTGGCGCAGCGGCTGGTGCAGCGCCTGGGGCCCCAACCCCGGGGCCTCCTGGTCGCGCACGGGCTGGCGGTCCCGGTGGCGATGGCGGTGGGGGCGGCCATTCCTGGCCTGCCGCTGGTCCTCGCCAACGGACCGATCGGCTCGCTGCACCCGCTGGTGGCCTCCCTCAGCGCGCTGTCGCGCAGGATGGGCCCGCTGGTGCAGGCCGCGCTCCATCCCCGGCTCAGCGCGCCGGCCCTGGCCAGCTCGCTGGCTCTGCGGCGGGCGGTCCGCAACCCCTACGTCATGGACCGCGACACCGTTGTCGCGATCTGCGTGCCGAGCCTGTGCAGCCCCCGGCGCCGCGAGGCCACCCGCCAGCTCCTGCTCAGCCTGCCCCAGGCGCTGCGTTCCACGGCGCCGATCGACGGTCCTGCGCTGCTGGTCTGGGGCGACGAGGACCGACTCCACCCGCCGGCGATGGTGGACGCGGCCCGCCAGCGCATTCCGCTCCTCAGCCATCACCGGGTGGGCGGAGGGCGCTTCCTCCACCCTGTGGAACAACCCTGGGACCTCGCCGACAGCATCATCGAGTGGTGGGCGCAGCTGGCACCGCGACACGAAAGTCGCGATTGATGGCCCCTGAGCCCTCAATCCCGCCGATTTCGGTCCGAAGGCCGGGCGGAAATGAACGTATCTACAATACCTTGCCAGGTTTTCCCCAACGCTGGCACGACTCCTGCTAAAGAACCCATCGGAGACGCTGAGTAAGGCCCGACGAGCTCGTCGACCTCACCGCAAGAACGCCCAGCCCGAAACGGCTGGGCGTTTCTGCGTTGGAGCGCCCGACATCGGGCCCGAAGGGTAGCCGACCCATGGCCATCGGATACCGGGGTGCGATGGGCGACGCCTCCCTCCCGTGCAGCACCGACCGCCTCGAGCTCGACGCGCTTCGGCGCGACCTCTGGCCTCGCCAGACCCTGGCCATGGCCCGCGGCGAGCTTCCCCCCGCCCCCGCCGAGGTCGTCTGGCCTCGCGACGCGGGCGAGGTGCGGGCCGCGCTGGACCGGGCCCAAGCGACGGGCCGGGCGGTGGTGCCCTACGGGGCCGGCTCTGGCGTCTGCGGGGCCGCCTCGGGACGAGAAGGCGCCCTGGTCATCGACCTCAAGCGGATGAACCGGGTGCTGGAGCTCGACGCCGAAGCCCGGACCGTCCGGGTCCAGCCAGGCCTGCTCGGGCAGCACCTCGAAGACTGGCTGGCCCGGCGGGGCCTGATGTGCGGCCACAGCCCCTCCTCGATCGCCTGTTCGACCGTCGGCGGCTACGCGGCCGCCCGCAGCGCCGGCCAGTTCTCCAGCCGGTACGGCGTCTTCGACGACATGCTGCTGGCGGCCAACCTGGAGGCGCCCTCGGGCACGGTCCGGGCCGGGGCCTGGACGCCCCGGGGCCAGGAGGACCTGCTGCCGGTCCTCTGCGGCTCCGAGGGGGCGCTCGGCGTCTTCAGCGAGCTGCTGATCCGCGTGGTGCCGCTGCCCGAGCGCCGCTGGCTGCGCGGCTACGCCTTCCCGAACCTCGTCTCGGCCTGGACGGCGATGCGCGGCCTGCTGCAGGCCGGGCTGTGGCCCTCGGTGATCCGCCTCTACGATCCCCTCGACACCCGCCTCAACCGCAGCACCCGCCCCCCGGGTCCGGCGGCGACGGGCCGCTCCCTCCTCTCCCGGATGCACGCGCTGGCCCGCCGCACCCCCGGGCTGGGCGCGCACCTCACCGACCTGCCCCTGGCGATGCCCGGCCTGCTCAACGCGGTCTTCGGCACGCTGGGCTCCGAGGTGGCCCTGATCCTCGGCTTCGAGGGGCCCGAGGCGCTCGTCGCCGCCCAGGTGGAGCTCGCGGCGCCGATCCTGGAGGCGGCGCGCGACCTGGGGCCCGGCCCGGGCGAGCGCTGGTTCCAGCACCGCCACTCGGTCTCCTACAAGCTGGCGCCGGTCTTCCTGGGCGGCGGCTTCGCGGACACGATGGAGGTCGCGGCGACCTGGTCGAGGCTGGAGGGGCTGCACGACGCCGTCCGGGCGGCCATCGGCCGGCACGGGCTGGTCATGGCCCACTTCAGCCACGCCTACCCCGAGGGCTGCTCGATCTACTTCTCCTTCGCCGGCAAGGGCGAGCTGGCCACCTACGACGCCCTCTGGCAGGACGCGCTCCAGGCAGCGGCCGAGGCCGGCGGGACGGTCACCCACCACCATGGCGTCGGGCCGCTGAAGGCGCGCGCAGCTGCCGCAGAAGCGGGCGCCGCGGTGCGCGTCTGGCGGGAGATCAAGGGGCAGGTCGACCCCGACGGTCGCATGAACCCGGGCCGGCTCTTCCCCGACGACCAGCCCGAAGCCCCCGGCCCTCCTCCCCCCGACCCCGACCTGGGCCCGGTCTTCGCGGTCGATGAGACCAGCCTGCTGGCCGAGGTCGACCCAGCGGCTCCCCCCTCCCAGGTCGAGGCCGCCCTCCGCAGCCGCGGGCTGGCCTTGCGCCTGCGACCCGACCGCGCGCTCGGCCCCTGGCTGGTCGCCCAGCGACGCGAGGCGCTCGACTCCTGGGAGTGCCCGGTCTTCGCCGTCCAGGCCCGCTTCCAGGACGGGGCCTCGGCTCGAATCGGCCCCGCGCCTCGCTCCGCGGCGGGGCCCGATCTGCGGCGGGCCCTGCTTCGCCGCGCCCGGGCCGAGCTGGTCCAGGTGCCCGTCCGGCGCGTCGACCCCGACCGGCCGGCGCTCCTCGTCCAGGCCGATCCCGCCGCGGGCGACCCGCGGGAGCTCCGCCCGGCCTGGCGAACCCCCGACCAGTGGGCCTTCGAGCCCGACCAGCGGGCCATCGTCGAGGCGCTCGGCCTCAGCCTCACCCCCGCGTCGTCGAGACGAGCCCACGGGCCCCGTCGCAGCCCCACCGCCCCGCGGGAGCGCGAGTGAGCCCGCCTGCCGCCGCCGACCTCGGCCCCTGCGTCTACTGCCCCAGGCTCTGCCGCAACGTCTGCCCGGTCGCGGTGGGCACCGGGCGAGAGTCCGCCAGCCCGACCGCCATGGCGACCCAGGTCTGGCTCTACCTCGAGGGTCGGACCGAGCTGAAGCTGGCCCTGGCGGCGGCGGCCCTCTGCGTCGAGTGCGGGGCCTGCGAGGCCATCTGCGAGGTCCAGCAGCCCCTGGCCCACCTGCTGGGGGACTTTCGCCGCGCCTTGAGCCCGACGGGGCCGCAGCCCCTGGCGCAGGTCGAGGGCGAGGGCGCGCTGGTGGCGGTCGAGGTCGACGAGCGCCGCTGGGCCGAGGCCCTGGCCGCGCGGCTGGGCAAGCCCGTGGCCCGCCTGCGCACCGAGGATCACCTCGGCCACGACGCCACCGGCCAGCCGGCCTGGCCCGCGCACCTCGCCCGCCTGAAAGCCGCCCTGCGCGGACGAACGGCGGTGGTCAGCGAGCACCGCAGCCTCGCCGTGCTCACCGCTGCCGGCGTCGAGGCCGCTCACCTGCTCGATCAGCTCGGCTGGAGCGGAGCCGGCGTCGTACACCAGCCCTGCGCTGGCCCTCGCCTGCCCGGAGCCCCCCCCGCCCTGGCGCTGGCCTGCTGCGGGTCGCGGGCGGCCCTCCCCTCGGCGCACCCCGACCTCGCCGTCCAGCTGGCCGAGGACTGCGGGCGCCGCCTCTACGACGAGCGCCCCTCGCCCGAGGGGCCGATCTGCAGCCCGGACTCGACCTGCGCCCGAGCCTTGCGCGAGGCGGGATGGACGGTCGAGGACCCGCTCAGCGCCTTGCTGGGCGGCGCTGAACCCCCGGCCCCGCCATGAGGCCGACCCGCAACACCACCGAGTCGATCTGCCTGATCCTCAACCCGCGCGCCGGGGGAGGGCGGGCCGCCGGTCGCATCGACGAGCTGAAGCGCTGCGCGGACCGCTCCTTCGAGGCCTGGGAGCTGCGCCTGACGGAGGGGCCGGGGCACGCCGCCCTGCTCGCCGCCGAGGCGGTCGGTCGGCAGCGCAGCCTGGTGGCCGCCGTGGGCGGCGACGGCACCTGCCACGAGGTCGTGGTCGGCCTGGTCCAGGCCACCGCCGAAGCCGACGCCGAGACGATCTTCGCGACGATCCCCCTGGGCACCGGCTCGGACCTGATGCGCTCGCTCCAGGTTCCGGCCCGCCTGGACGAGGCGGTGTGGGTCGCCGCCACCGGCGCCACGCGGCGGGTCGACGTCGGCTGGGCGCGCTGGTTGCTCCCCGAAGGACCGGTCCAAGAGCCCTTCATCAACGTGGCGGGCCTCGGCGCCAACGGCGAGGTCGTGCGCGCCGTCAACTCCATGGACAAGCGCCTGCTGGGGAGGGCCTCCTTCCTGGGCGCCAGCGTCGCCGCCCTGAGCCGCTACTCGCCTCCCCAGGTCGAGGTCCGCTGGACCGACCTGGACGGCGTCGAGGGGGCCTGGGAGGGCCCCGTGATGGCGCTCTTCCTGGCCAACGGCGCCTGGTGTGGAGGCGGCATGTGGGTAGGCCGCGGAGGCAGCATGGAGGACGGGGCGCTGAGTGTGACGCTAGTGCAACCCGGACCGGCCCTGCAGCGCCTCAGCGAGCTCCGGCGCCTGTACGACGGCAGCCTGGAGCGGCTGAGCGGGGTGGTCCAGGTCCGGGCCACCCAGCTGTCCGTGTCGAGTTCCGAAGGTAGCTGGCTGCCTTTGGACCTTGATGGGGAAGCACGGGGAGGCAGCGAAGCCCGGTTCTGGGTCCAGTCGGGAGGGCTGACGGTTCGTGACGGGAGGACCTGAAGAGCCCCAAATTCCAGGATCCTGCAAATCATTTTGAGAATCATTCTCATAAAATCATCATAAATTGGAAAGCTGTCAATTCTCAGGCATGGACGGCCTCTCCCCCCGCAAGGTATGAATGCGTGTTGTCCGGCGAGACTCTCTCCGGACTGCGGCACCGACTCCCCTACCCTCCGGCCATTGCGCAGGTGCGTATTGGCTTCCGTCATGCAGCAGGAGCACGAAATGAACAAGGCACAGCTCTCCGCAACGCTCGCACAGAAAGCCCAGATCCCCAAGGTCCAGGCCGCCAGGTATGTCGACTACGTCTTCCAGACGATCCACGACGCGCTCGTCAGCGGGGACAAGGTCACCATCAGCGACTTCGGGACCTTCAAGGTCCAGGAGCGCAGCGGCTTCGACGGGCAGAACCCGCAGACCGGCGAGTCCATGACCGTCAGCGCGGTCCGGATCCCCGGCTTCCGCGCCGGAAAGGGCCTCAAGGCGGGCCTGAACCCTTGAACCGGGAAGCGGGCTCGCCGAATCTCGGTTGACTCGCTCTCTCGCGATACTAAAAGGGGAGGGACCTCTTCGGGGGTCCACCATTCGACGGCACACGCGTGGCCGTCTCCCACTCGGGGACCGGGTGGGGGAGAAGGGTGCAACACCCACGCGGCTGCCGCCGGGCAGTCGCCCGGAGACAGCATGAGCGCAGCCCTGGAAGACCGGGAGGCCGAAGTCCACGCCCTGATCAGCGTTGGCGCCAAGGCTCGCCTACCTACAACCTTCGGCGAGTTCGACGTCTACGCCTTCCAAAGCCTGGCGGATGGAAAGGAGCACGCCGTCCTGGCCCGTGGTGATCTCCGCGGGGCCACCGACCTGCCCGTCCGCATCCACAGCGAGTGCTTCACCGGCGACGTGATGGGCAGCCTGCGCTGCGACTGCCGCGATCAGCTCGAGGCCGCCCTGCGCATGGTTGCCGGACTCGACCGGGGCGCGGTGGTCTACCTGCGCCAGGAGGGGCGGGGGATCGGCCTCGTCAACAAGATCCGGGCCTATGCGCTGCAGGAGCAGGGGCTGGACACGGTGCAGGCCAACCACGCGCTGGGATTCCCCGACGACCTGCGCAGCTACGATGTCGCCGCCGAGATGCTGCAGCAGCTCGGGGTTCGCAGCGTGCGCCTGATCACCAACAACCCGACCAAGGTGGCTGGACTCGCCGAACATGGGGTGCCGGTCACCGGCCGTATCCCCCTGGTGATGCGCTCCAACGGCCACAACGCCTTCTACCTGCAGACCAAGAAGCAGAAGTCGGGGCACCTGCTCGACTGAAAGGAAGCGTTGACATCCGGGGCGACCCGCGGGTACAAGACTATGCAAGCGCGCCCTTGCGCCTCCTCCGCGGAGCCTCGGATGTCCCGATCCCATTGGCTGATCCTGTCCACCCTCTCCCTCGCCGCCTGCGGTGGCGACTACAACACCGAGGTGGACACCTTCCTCCCGAAGCTCGGCGCCTCGACCGACCGGCTGGAGTTCGGCACCGTCGGCTGGGGTCAGTCCGCGACCCGGCAGGTCTTCGTCACCAACAAGGGCGACCTGCCGATGGGCATCGACACCATCGAGCTGAACGACGACGGGATGAGCGACAACTGGGCCATCTCCTACGACTTCGCCCA
Source organism: Deltaproteobacteria bacterium UBA2385 (assembly GCA_002343455.1). Taxonomy (GTDB): domain Bacteria; phylum Myxococcota_A; class UBA796; order UBA796; family UBA2385; genus UBA2385. The sequence goes on from DDSR01000334.1 coordinate 8,734, forward strand.
GGTGGTCTGCCCCGACGCGGCCGAGACCACCACGGAAGAGACCGAGACCCCGACCGAGGGGGGCACGGTCGAGGTCGGCATCAGCGCCGTGGACACCGGCGGCTGGGGCGGTGACGGCGGCGGCGGCGGTGGCGGCTCGGCCGACGCGGTCATCGGCGCCGGCTGCTACCTGCCGCTGGACGTGACCCTCTCGCCCGAGCAGGTGGGGGGCATCGTCGGCTCGATCCGCATCACCACCGTCGGCGACACCCCGGCCGAGGACGAAGAGGCGCTCTTCTACGCCGACCCCAACAACGCCTTCTACAACATCTTCCTCGAGGGTGAGGGCGAGCGGGACATCCCCAACATCTACGTCTCACCGCGCGTGCTCGACTTCGGGACCGTCTGGGTGGGCTCAAGCCTCTCGCTGGTCGTCGACGTCTCCAACAAGGGCGGTGGAGACCTCGAGCTGGGCGCTCCGACCCTGACGGGCTGCGACCCCGGCTTCGACATGGCCTGGACCTACGAGGCCGGCACGCTGCTGCCCAGCGAGGCCCTGACCGGCGTCGAGGTCTCCTTCACGCCCACGACCTCGAGCAAGGCCGAGTGCACGCTCACCCTGACCTCCAGCGACCCCGACGAGCCGACCATCAACGTGCCGATGCAGGCCAACGTCGGCTCGGATGTGGATGAGTGCTCGCCGGTCGTGCGGATCGTCGAGCCGACCGTCGGCTTCATGCACCTCGACGGCCAGGACCTCTCGGTGACCTTCCGGGTGGAGGACTGCAACCAGCCCTCCGACACCCTCCAGCTCAGCATCCGCAGCGGCGTCCTCAACCCCGAGAACCCCGTCCTGGTGGACACCTTCTACGCACCCGACGAGAGCGGCTACGTCGCGACCAAGGTCCCGCGGGACAAGCTGCTGCGGGGCACCGACTCGATCGTCGTCCGCGCCGTTGACAGCGCCGGCAACATCAGCACCGACGCCACCTCGATCCTCTACCGGGCCACCTTCCCCGACAGCGACGACGACGGCGATGGCTTCGGCCAGGACGGCGAGACCGCGGTCGACTGCGACGACACCGACATCAACAGCTTCCCTGGCGCGCGCGAGATCTACGACGGCAAGGACAACAGCTGCGACGGCGTCATCGACGAGGGCACCGACGGCTACGACGACGACGGCGACGGCTCCTCCGAGGCCGAAGGCGACTGCGACGACAACAACGCCGATGTCTACCCCGGCGCGGAAGAGGTCCCCGACTACCTGGACAACAACTGCGACGGCGTGGTGGACGAGAACACCACCCTCAACGACGACGACGGGGACGGCTTCTCCGAGGCCGAGGGCGACTGCGACGACTTCAACGACGAGGTGCGCCCCGGCGCGGTCGAGTACTGCGACGGCATCGACAACGACTGCAACGGTCTGCTGGACGAGCGCGACGGCTGCGTCGGCCTCAGCAGCAAGCCCATCCTGGTCGGCTGCGTGCAGGCCGAGTTCACCGAGATCGGCGTGGGTGAGAGCACCCGCCTGCTCGCGGTCGGCTTCGACGCCGACGGCGACGCGCTGACCTACACCTGGACCCAGGACAGCAGCCTCACCTCGCGCAACTACAACTCCCTGGACTCGATCACCGGCACCTCGCCCGTGTTCACGGCGCCGTCCACGCTCTCCTCGCAGGGCCTGACCAAGGAGACCTACACCATCGCGGTCCAGGTGATCGACCCCGAGCGGCAGGACGACTACTGCTCCATCGACCTGACGGTCTACGCCGAGCCGGTCGAGGACAGCATCATCACCCTGGTCCCCGGCACCGGTCGCTGCGGGAAGGCCTCGGGCCTGCTGCTCCTGCTGCCCGGCCTGATGAGCCTCGCCGCCCTGCGCCGCCGCCGCTCCTGAGGGCTCAGCCCAGGCGGCCCAGCGCCGCGGCGACCGCGGTGTCGACCCGCAGCACGTTGCGGGCGATGCCCTCGGCCAGGAACCCGTGGCTCAGCGCCGCCTGGACCTCGCTCGGGTCCAGCCCGCCCTCGGGTCCCACCAGGAGGACGCAGGGAGGCGCAGGGGGAGGCCGCAGCGGGCCCCCCGGCACCAGCACGCGACGCTCGCCCTGAGAGGGCAGGTCCCGCAGCGCCTCGCTCAGCGAGCAGGCCGCCCGGACCTGGGGCAGGTCAGCGCGTCCGCACTGGGCCGCCGCCGACTCCACGATCCGCTCCCAGCGGGCCACCCGCTCGCCGCGGACGACGCTGCGGGCCGCCTCGAAGGGCTGGATGCGCCAGACCCCGAGCTCGGTGGCCATCCGCAGCAGCGTGTCGAAGGCCGCGTGCTTGCTGAGCCCGACCAGCAGGACGATCTCCCGCGGCGCCTCCTGCCGGTCGGGCCCCCGCTGCACCAGCAGGGCTCGCCCGTCCTGCGCGCCGAGCAGCTCAGCCGTGGCCGCCCCGCCGGCCCCGTCGAAGAGCTCCACCCGCTCGCCGGGGGCGATCCCGCTCACCCGGAGCAGGTGGTGCGAGGCGGCCTCGTCGAGCAGCAGCTCGCGGTCCTCGCCCGGGAGGAGCGACGCGCGAAAGCGCCTCATGCCCCGGACTCCGGTCGGCCCCACACGAAGGAGACCCACTCGCCGTCCTGCACCCGCTCCACGACCACCAGCCCCTGCGCGCCCATGGCCTGCTCGACCAGGGCGGCACGATCGGCCAGGATGCCCGCCAGGACGAGGTGGCGGGCGCAGAGCCGGGCCAGGTCGGGGGCCATCTGCACCAGCACCTCGGCGAAGATGTTGGCCACCACGAGCTCGAAGCGGCCCCTGACCTGGGCGAGGGGGGTCGTGTCCAGGGCGACCTGCTGGCCGTTGCGCTCGGCGTTGCCCCGGGCGTCGACGATGGCCACCGGGTCGATGTCGATGCCCCGGGCGCTCATGCCCTGACGGGCGGCCAGCACCGCCACCACGCCGCTGCCGGTGCCCACGTCCAGGCAGGACTCGCCGGGCCGGGCGAGACGCAGCACGGCGACGAGGCAGGCCCGTGTGGTCGTGTGCTCGCCCGTCCCGAAAGCCATCCCGGGGTCGATCACGAGATCACCCGGCTGCGCCAGCCAGGGCGGGGCGACCGCCAGGTCGGGCCCCAGCTCGACCCGGGTGAAGGCCGAGCGCCAGCCCTGGGCCCAGTCCTCGTCTTCGACCCGCACCCAGTGCGCCTCGCTTCCTCCGGAGGCGGCGATCCGGGTCGACAGCTCGGACCAGGCCTCCTCGAAGCCCTCCTCGGGCCACCAGCCGCGCAGCAGCAGCTCGCTCGGCTCGGGCGAGGGAGGGCCCGTGTCCCAGGGCTGGCGGTAGGTCGGCGTGGCCCCCGGCAGGAGATCCTCCTGCAGACCCAGCGCTCCCGCGTCGAGCATCACCTCGGAGAGCGGCTCGACCCGCGCCCGCGACACCCGCGAGCGGACCTCAACCCACGCGCCCATGGGGCCTCCTTCAGTGCCCGTGACCGTCGTGGCTGGCGGGAGGCGGGGCCGCAGGCAGCGGCTTGCCCTCGGCGTGGGCCCGGATGAGCAGCTCGCCGCCCTCGGGTCCGGCCGTCAGGCTGACCCAGTCGGCGCCGTGGGTGCCCTTCATGAAGAGCGCGGGGGTGCCCTCGACGCCCGACGCCTGACCGGCCAGGATGTCCTGCCGGATCCGCTCGTGGGTCTCGGGAGCCTCCATGCAGGCCGACAGGGCGGCGGTGTCCAGCCCGACCTGGCCCGCCATGAAGGCGATACCCGCGGCGTCCAGCTCGCTCTGGTTCTTCATCATCAGGTGGGTCAGGTCCCAGAAGTGCCCCTGCTGGCGAGCGCACTCCGCGGCGTAGGCCGCCCGGCAGGAGTCGACGTGGAACTCCCGCCCGATGTTGGGGTTGCAGATGTTGGAGAGGGGGTAGTGCTTGAAGAGCACCTTGACCTGCGGGTTGCGGGCCACCAGCTCGTGCATGAGCGGGGTCACCGAGGCGCAGGCCGGGCACTGGAAGTCGGCGAACTCGACCACCGTGTAGGGCGCCGCCGGGTCGCCCAGCACCGGCTCGTCACCGCGCAGGGCGACCGGCGCCAGGGCCTGCTCCATCAGCTGCCCGTAGGCCGAGCCATCGCCCGAGGACTGCACGGCCTGCTGGACCTCGGCCGCCTTGCCGCCGCTCTGCGTGTTGTAGACGACCATGCTGCCCACGAAGACCACAAGCCCCGCGGTGATCATCGCGCCGAGGCTGCGGTCCTGGGGATCCTTGAAGGCCGCCAGCTCGCCCTCGGCGTGGCGCAGCCCCCACGAGCCGACGAGGAGCATCAGGTTGACCCCGTACAGGCTGATGCAGAGCAGGCACCAGGCGCCGAGCTGGACGCTGGCCCAGGCCAGGAACAGCGAGTAGCCGACGCTGAGCAGGGCCCCGACGAAGACCAGGTTGCCGACTCGAGCGTAGCGCTCGGCCTTGCTGAAGGCCAGGACCGCCACCGCCAGGACCGCGGCGTAGAAGCCCGCGCCCAGCAGGGCGATCGGGATCCCGGCCAGCTCGGAGTACTGGCTGCGGTTGACCTTGTCGCAGTCGAAGGTGGCGTTGATCGCGCAGACCGACGGCGCCCCCGAGTCGATGTGCTGCATGCCCAGGTATAGCGACACCAGCAGGCCCATCAGGCCCGCTGCGGCCAACCCGAGCTTGCGGTCGCGCGCCATCAGGCCGCCGCTGATGGCCCAGCCGCCCAGGACACCGCCTACGATCAGGAGCAGGTTGCCTTCCATCGGCGGGAGATACCCCACCGCAATGCCCGGGGCAAAGCCCCCCAGCTCAAAGAGGCAAAGCCTCCCCCCGCTCAGTCGCGTCCCATGGCGCGCCGGGCCTCGCGCTCGCCCTCCCGATCCTTGATGGCCGCGCGCTTGTCGTGCAGCTTGCGACCGCGGGCCAGCCCGATCTCCAGCTTGACCCACGGCCCGTGGAACAGCAGCACCAGCGGGACGATGGTCAGGCCCTTCTCCTGCACCCGCTTGTGCAAGCGGTTCAGCTCGTCGTGGCTGAGCAGCAGCTTGCGCGGGCGGGTCGGCTCGTGGTTGTTGTGCGGGCCGGCCTGCGGGTAGGGCGGGATGTGCGCGTCGACCAGCCAGGCCTCGCCCTCGTCCAGCCGCACCCAGGCCTCGGCGATGTTGCCCTTGCCGTCGCGCAGCGTCTTGGTCTCGCTGCCGCGTAGCACGAGGCCCGCCTCCATCTTCTCGATGATCTCGTACTCGTGCCGAGCCTTGCGGTTCTCGGCGATGACACGGCGGACGCGCTCGCGAGGCGTCGATGAAGGCGGCGGACGGGCCATCGGGACCGGCCTCCCACGACCGGTCCGGGGGACTAACGCCCCCTCGCCGAGGCTGTCCCGGGGGCCCTCTCCGCGAAGCGGAAAATGCACCTCTCCGCGAAGCGGAAAAAGGTGAGCCAAAGGGGGGAGAAAGGGTTGAGAAGTGGATCAAAGTGGGTGAAGGTGGATCGAAGTGGAGGAGGCGTCCGTCCCCGCGTCGTCTCGCCTCAGCCCTCGCAGCCCCCGCTCCCCCCAAAGGCTCCCCGCCCCCCGACCGACCGATGCAGCACGACGAGTTCCACAGCCAGCTCACCTTGGACCCGAAGGGGCGCTTGACGCTCCCGGTGGCCCTGCGTGAAGCGCTGGCCAAGGAAGGGCACAACAGCCTCGTCATCGTGGCCCTCAACGGACCCAAGGGCGGCCTCGCCTTCTTCATCCCCGAGGCCTACGACCGCATCATCAAGGGCCGCGTCCGCAACGCCGACCCCTTCGCGGGTGGGACCATGAACTACCTGCGGGCCGTCGCCGCCACCAGCCAGACCGTCGCCCTGGACAGCGCCGGGCGCGTGCTCGTCCCGCCCCTGCTGCGCAAGATGGTGGGCATGGACCGCGAGGTGGTGGCCTTCTCCAGCCTGGACTGGTTCGAGGTCTGGGACCTGTCCCGCTGGGAGCGGGCCTTCGCCCACTCGGTGGAGCAGTGGGACCTCGAGACCGGCAACGCCGGCGTCCCCTCGGGCGGGGAGGGCGAGTGAAGCCATGTCCACCGACTTCCAGCACCGCAGCGTCCTGTTGGACGCCACCGTCGAGCTGCTCGCCCCCCGTCCGGGCGGGCGCTACCTCGACGGCACCCTCGGCGGCGGCGGACACTCCGAGCTCCTCTTGCAGCGCTCGGCGCCCGACGGCTTCGTGCTCGGCCTCGACCGCGACCTCAGCGCCCTGGACGCCGCCCGCGCCCGCCTGGCTCCCTTCGGGTCGCGCTTCGAGGCCCGGCAGGGTCGCGCCTCGCAGCTGGCTGAGCTGGCGGCCGACCAAGGCCCCTTCGACGGGATGCTCCTCGACCTGGGCGTCAGCAGCCCCCAGCTCGACCGAGCCGAGCGCGGCTTCTCCTTCCAGCAGGATGGACCAGTCGACATGCGCATGGACCCCAGCCAGGGAGCCAGCGCCGCCGAGCTGCTCGACGAGCTGGACGAGGACGAGCTGGTCGACATCCTCTCCCAGCTCGGAGAGGAGCCTCGCGCCCGTCGCATCGCCCGCGCCGTGCTCGCCGGGCGCCCGTGGACCAGCACCCTGGCCCTGGCCGACTGCGTGGCCCGCGCCTCGGGCTACCACGGCAGCCGGACCCACCCGGCGACCCGCACCTTCCAAGCCCTGCGAATGGCCGTCAACGAAGAGCCTCAAGAGCTGCTCGCTGCCCTCGACGCGGCGGAGTCCCTCCTGGGGCCCGGCGGCCGGCTGGCGATCATCAGCTTCCACTCCCTCGAAGACCGCGTCGTCAAGCATCGCTTCCGCGCGCTCTGCGGACTGGACGCGCCGCGGGACCCCTACGGCAACCCCCTCCCCCCCCCCGGCTGGGCGCTGCTCACCCGACGGGGCGTCTCCGGGGCGGACGCCGACCCGGACAACCCCCGAGCCCGCTCCGCCCGCCTCCGTGTGATCCAACGACTCAGCGTGACCTAACGACTCACCCCTTGAACCCGCTCCCCCTGGAGTCCCCGATGCGCCGAACCCCCGCTGCCCTCGCCGCTACGGCCGTGCGTGCCTGGCAGGCGGTCCTGCCCTCGTCGGCCGGCACCACCGCGACGCCGCGCCTGGTGGACGCGGAGGCCGAGCACCTGGGGCACGTCGAGCTGGACCGCCTCTTCCGCTACCTGGGCGCCTTCCTGCTGGTGGGCATCTGCCTGCTGACCAGCACCTGGTCGCGGATCGACATGCGCCGCACCGCGGTCGACCTGCACATCGCCGCCGCCGCCCACGAGTCCGCCCTCGCCGAGCAGGCCCGCCTCCAGCTGGAGCTGGCCACCCTGATCGACCCCCTGCACCTCAGCCAGGCCTCCCAGACCATCGGGCTGGTGCCCGCCGCCACCATCACCGACATCCCCCCCCTCTCCCGCTG
>DDSR01000225.1 GCA_002343455.1 Deltaproteobacteria bacterium UBA2385
GGCCGCCCCCCCAACCCCCGCGTCACCCATGTCGCCGAGGCGCCCGACCATTTGCCGGACTCGTTCGCCTGTGAAGGCGCCCCGACGCCATGGCTGACAATCTCCCCCGAGAACACGATGCCCATCCCCGACGACTTCATCCACGAGTGCCTCTACGCCCCCGAAGCCTGGTTCGTTCACGATCTGCTGGAGGTGGACCGGGAGGCCGGCCGGATCCGGGCCCTGGTCGACACGACCCGACTGGGGCCGCTGGTCGACGCGCAGCGGGCCTGGCCGGGCCACGACCGCCACTTCCCCGGGGCCATCGCCATCCAGGTGACTGGCACGTTGGGGCAGCTGCATGCGGTCTACTGCATGGATCTGCGCGCCACCGAGGGCTGGGTCGGCTTCGGCACCCACGTCAAGAAGGCCCGCTTCCCGGCCATGGGCCGGATCGGCCCTCCGGCGATCGTCGAGGCTCTGTCCACCCGGCAGCGCAGGATCCGGGGGGTCTGGTTCGTGGACTATGCATTTCGCTACGAGCAGGAGGGGAGGCTGTTCTACGAGAGCGAACAGACGGCGGCCTTCGGGCAGAGCGAGCATCGGGGGCCGCTGGACGAGCGGTAGGCGGGTGCGACAGACTCTGAGGCCAGGCGAACAGAAGAGCAGGATCGACCTGACCCTTATGAACGGGTGCAGAGCGAGCAGATCGGTGGTCATGAGGCCTCGATCACCTCCAACCCCCGCACCGCCAGGTAGACGGGGGGCCCGCCAGGCATCAGCAGCTCGGCAAACACGTCCACCCGGGTGCCCGGCTTCCACTTCGGCAATTCGTCGACTCCATAGACAGTGTAGGATCCAACCCGCGTCCACTGATTCTCCACCTTGGTCACCCACACCCGATCCTCGCTGACCACGAAGAGCCGATTTATCACGACACCGTGAGGAAGCGCAACCCTGCCCATGCTCTTCTTGGTTACTGACATACTTCCGTGAACGCGGGCGCCCTTGTACTCTCGATCCACATCGAGCGGATTGAAGTGGGAATTCAACGAAACCCGCGCATTGAACACGATCGTCATGCCATCGAAGGTGAGCGTCTTGGACGCGGCCTGCAAGGCTTGGGCCTCGGGCAGCTCGGCAAGCGGGCGATCTGACGCATAGGAGGTCAGATCCGGCTCAAACGAGGCATACAGGGCCGCCTGGTCCATCGCCCGCCCGAGCTCTTCCATGGCGATCTCCAGCTGAAGCTCTTCCAACGGATCCGACGCAAACGCGGCGCCCAGGGGTACCGTGGTCCACAGGAGCACGACCGGGATGAGGCGGCCCATCGTCAAAGCCAGGTCGAGGTTGTGGCGCCCATCGAGAAGTCCCCGTTGGTGCCGCCGATCGCCGTCACGGTGACGATGTTGTCCCCGGCAGTCCACTCCGAGGTGTCGATCAGGCACTCCGAAGAACCGTCCCAGAGCTCGTAGTCCGTGCAGACCGTGTCCCCGTCGTTCACTTTGTATTCGATCGCGGTGATGCTGGGATCGCGGACGATCACGTGGAAGCGCCTGATCCCCCCGACCTGGACCCCCGGTCGCGGCGAGGTGATGGACAGCATCGGCGTGATCGCCACACCGAGGGGACGGTCGAAGCCGGCACCGACCGCGTCGTAGGACCCGTTGTACACATTGCCTCCGCCCGTTGCGACAGCCGCCCCCGAGGACGCCTTCATGTAGAGCGTGGTGCTGGGGGTGTAGCTCGACGCAACAGAGCTGAGATCGACCTGCACGACCGAGTAGTTCCCCGCGCAGGCGACCCAGCCGACGCCGCTGCCGTCCAGCCGGTCCATCGCGATCCCATTCGGCTGCTCGCAGTCGTCGATGGTCGCCGTGCCTTCGGCGAAGGCGAGCGCTCTGTCGGAGAAGCGGCGGGTGGTGATCAGCGCGTTGCCTTCGAGGTATGGGTTCCGGATCTGCATACCCGCCGCGCCCCGGGGACGGAAGGCATGGACTCCGTCCGAGATGGCGCTCCGTCACGCGCAAGACGGGGCCTCACCGGAGCCGCCCGGGAGCGGAGCCGAGCCAGCGGGATTCGCCGCTAGTCGATGTCCTCAAATGGCAAAAGGCAATAACTGACGCCCCTGCGAACGGAGCCGGCGAGGATGTCTCAGGGTCCCGGGTTGACGACCAACCTGGCCTGAGGGTGTAACGCAAAGACAGCGCGCCCCGACCAAGCGTATCAAGATGATGCCCTGACCCGCTCCCCGCGCGCCGCAACGTAGACAAGGTTCCCGCCGGGTACCACCACCTCGGCGAAAACGTCCACAACAGTGCCAGGCTCCCACTTCGGCCCTTCGTCCTCCCCGCTGGCCATTATCAGAGACCCAACTTGGCGTCTTTCCCGGGCCTTGGCCTTTGTCACCCACACCCGATCCCCGCTGACCACGAAGAGCCGCTGGATCGCGATCCTGTTGTAGGGGAACGGTATGGGATGAGGGCTCGCGGCGCCTGTGGGCACTCCCCTCAAGGTCCCGGTCACACGGGCCCCCTTCACTTCTTGAGGCCCCGGTGCCCTCGGCATTAGGTTCCTCGATACGTTTGCCGTGAACTCAATCTCCATGCCATCGACGGTGAGCGTCGCAGGCGCGGCCTGCAGTTCCCGGGCCTCGGGCAGCCCCTCATAGGCTCGGTCCGGCGCACACGAGGCAGCCAGGGCCACAATGGTCCACAGGATCAGGATCTGGATGAGACGGAACATCATCAGAGCCAGGTCGAGGTTGTGGCGCCCATCGAGAAGTCGCCGTTGGTGCCGCCGATCGCCATCACGGTGACGATGTTGTCCCCGGCAGTCCACGCCGAGGTGTCGATCAGGCAGTCCTCCGAAGAGCCGTCCCAGAGCTCGTCGTCGGCGCGGACCGTGATCCCGTTCACCGGGACCGGGCGGCTGCTCGCAGTGTCGGAGAAGCGGCGGGTAGTGATCAGCGCCTTGCCTTCGAGGTCTTGGTTCTGGATCTGCATACCCGCCGCGCCCCAGAGAAGGAAGGCATGGACTCCCTCCGAGGTGGCGGTCCATAACGCGCTGGACTGGGCCTCACCGGAGACGCCCGGGCGCGGAGCCGAGCCAGCGGGATCCGCTGCTCGTCGATGTCCTCAAATGGCAAAAGGCAATACCTGACGCCGCTGCGCTCAATGGCCCAGGCCGACTGAAGAATTTCGCACACCCCCGGGGAGGCGGCCCGTCGAAAGCGGCGGTTCGAACGCGGCCGCAAACAAGGGTGCCACTGGCTCGATCTTTGCATGTTCACAGGCCCTCTCACGAGCCCGAACTGGAGATCAACGATGTCGACCAAGCCCCTCGCCCTTGCCTTCCTGCTGGCTGCCGGCTGCCAGTCGCAGACCCCTGCCCCGACGCCTCCCCCCGCCGAGCCCCCCGCAGCGGAGACCGGCAACGCCAAGGCCAAGGAGCTGCGCACCCGCGCCGGAGCCCTGCTGGCCGCCCTGCCTGCCGAGCCGCCCGCCGGCACGAACGAGCTGAGCGAGGCCCGCGTCGACCTCGGCCGGACGCTCTACTTCGAGACCCGACTGTCCAAGAACCACGACATCTCCTGCAACAGCTGCCACAAGCTCGACGCCTGGGGCGTGGACAACCTGCCGACCTCGCCCGGACACAAGGGGCAGCTGGGCGGACGCAACAGCCCGACCGTCTACAACGCCTCGCTGCACGTCGCCCAGTTCTGGGACGGGCGGGCCAAGGACGTCGAAGAGCAGGCCGGCGGCCCGATGGTCAACCCGATCGAGATGGCCATGTCCGACGGCTCGCAGGTCAGCGCCATCCTGAAGTCGATCCCCGGCTACACCCCCCTCTTCGAGGCGGCCTTCCCCGGCGTGGCCGATCCCGTCAGCTACGAGAACGCGGCGATCGCCATCGGCGCCTTCGAGCGCACCCTGCTGACGCCCTCGGCCTTCGACCGCTTCCTCGCCGGCCAGGACGAGGCGCTCACCTCTGCCCAGCTCGACGGTCTGGCGGCCTTCATGGACGCCGGCTGCACGACCTGCCACAACGGCGTGGCGTTGGGTGGCCAGGGCTACTTCAAGATGGGCCTGGTCCAACCCTACGAGAGCAAGGACCTGGGCCGCTTCGATCTGACCCAGAACGAGGCCGACAAGGGCGTCTTCAAGGTTCCCAGCCTGCGCAACATCGAGAAGACGGGGCCCTACCTGCACGACGGCAGCGTCGCCTCGCTGGACGAAGCGGTGGTCCTGATGGGGCGGCACCAGCTCGGTAAGGAGCTGGACGCGGCCACGGTCTCGCAGATCACGGCCTTCCTGGGCAGCCTGACCGGCGATCTGCCGACCGAGCGGATCCAGCCGCCCACGCTGCCCGAGTCGGGGCCGAGCACCCCCAAGGCGGATCCTTCCTGAGCGGACGGTCCGACTTCCGAGGGATATGGCGACGGACCTCGAGGTCGACCTGCCCCTGCTCTCCTCCCCACCGATCGTCGTCTCGCTCGAACGCGGCGCCTGCGAGGTCCGCCTGCCCGACGGCCAGCTCGTCGCCTGCGCCCTCAGCAACGACCTCGCCCAGGTGCAGCGCACCGCCGTCGCCCCCGGGGACGCGGTCGTCCTGCAGCAGCGCGAGGACGCGCCTCCGCTGGTGATCGAGGTGCTGCCTCGCCGCAGCACCCTCTCCCGCCCGGACCCCATGGACCCACGCCTGCAGCGGGTCCTGGCCGCCAACATAGACCTCGTGCTGATCGTCAGCTCCGCCAAGAGCCCGGCCTTCAAGCCGGGGCTGGTGGATCGTGCCCTGGTCGCGGTCCAGGCGGGCGACTCTCAGCCGGTCATCGTCGTCACCAAGGTGGACCTGCTGGACCCTCGCAAGCGGGCCGCCCTGGAGGCCGAGCTGCTGCACTACCGGGAGCTGGGCGTGGAGGTCCACCTGGTCTCCACGGTGGACGGAGAGGGCATCGAGGCGCTGCGCCAGAGCCTGGTCGGGAAGGTCAGCACCGTGGTCGGCCACTCCGGCGTCGGCAAGTCCAGCCTGCTCAACGCGCTGAAGGGCAGCGAGACCGCGGCGGTCGGCCGGGTCCGCCAGGGCGACGGCAAGGGCCGCCACACCACCACCCGGGCCGAGCTGCACGAGCTGCCCGGCGGGGGCTTCCTGATCGACACGCCGGGGGTGCGCGCCTTCGGGCTGTGGGGCCTGGACCTGGACCTGCTGCGCGAGGTCTTTCCCGACCTGCCGACCACCGACTGCCGCTACGACGACTGCAAGCACCAGGGCGAGCCCGAGGTCGACTGCGCCATCAAGCGCGGGCTGAGCGAGGGCCGGATCCCCGCGGCGCGCTACCGGACCTGGCTGCGCCTGCTGGCCGAGATTGGCCCGCCCGTGCGATAACCCCCTGCACCTTCCAGCTCCCGGACCCCCATGGCCTCGTACCGCTCCCAGCCGACCGCCTCGACCGGCATGCCCAACGGCATCCCCTACATCGTCACCAACGAGGCCGCCGAGCGCTTCAGCTACTACGGGATGAAGGGCATCCTGGTCGTCTTCATGACGAAGTACCTGATGACCTCGACCGGGCAGTCGGACACGATGACCGACCCGGAGGCGATGGAGTACTACCACCTCTTCAGCTCGGCGGTGTACTTCTTCCCGGCCCTGGGCGCGCTGCTCAGCGACGTGATCCTGGGCAAGTACCGCACCATCCTGACGCTGTCGGTCGTCTACTGCCTGGGGCACCTCGCCCTGGCCCTGGACGAGACCCGGCTGGGCCTGGGCATCGGCCTGACCCTGATCGCGATCGGCAGCGGCGGCATCAAGCCCTGCGTCTCGGCCCACGTCGGTGACCAGTTCGGGCAGAGCAACAAGCACCTGCTGGAGAAGGTCTTCAACTGGTTCTACCTGGCGATCAACCTGGGGGCCTTCATCAGCACCTTGCTGACGCCCTGGCTGCTGGACAACTACGGCCCCCACGTCGCCTTCGGCGTGCCCGGCCTGCTGATGCTGGCCGCGACGGTGGTCTTCTGGTCGGGCCGCAACGTCTTCGTGCACATCCCCCCCGGCGGGATGGGCTTCGTCCGCGAGATCCTCTCGGCCGAAGGGCTCAAGGCCCTGGGCAAGCTCTCCATCATCTACGTCTTCGTGGCGATGTTCTGGGCGCTCTTCGACCAGACCGGCAGCGCCTGGGTGCTCCAGGCCGAGCGCATGAACCGCAACTTCCTGGGCTTCGAGTGGCTCAGCAGCCAGATCCAGGCGATCAACCCGATCCTGATCCTGACCCTGATCCCGCTGTTCACCTGGGTGATCTACCCGACGGTCAACCGCTTCTGGCCCCTGACCCCGCTGCGCAAGATCGCGATCGGCTTCTTCATCACGGTGCCAGCCTTCCTGGTGCCCGCCTGGATCGAGCTGTCGATCGCCGAGGGCGGCTTCCCCAACATCGCCTGGCAGCTGCTGGCCTACGCCGTGCTGACCGCCGCCGAGGTGCTCGTCAGCGTGACCTGCCTGGAGTTCAGCTACACCCAGGCCCCCAAGAAGATGAAGTCCGTCATCATGGCGGCCTACCTGATGAGCGTCAGCCTGGGCAACATCATGGTCAGCCAGGTCAACGCCTTCATCCAGGTCCCCTCCCCCGGCTTCAGCCCCGACGCCCCCGGCGACTACGTGCTGGAGCTCAAGGTCGACGACGGCACGGTCCAGCCGACCAGCACCGTCACCGTGCGGGTGATGCCCTCCTCGGCGACCATCCCCGAAGAGGCCCCCCCTGCCGAGGTCGAGGGCCCCATCGCCGAGGCCGGCTTGCTGCGCACCGTCGATCCGGGGACCTCGGTCCGTCTGTACGCGACCGCCGAGAAGAACGGCGTGTCCGGCTCGGCCAGCTACGCCTGGCGCTTCCTCTCCGTGCCCGAGGGCAGCCGCGTGGGGGCCGACGCCCTCGCCGAGGCGACGACCCGAAACCCGACCTTCGTGCCGGACGTCGAGGGCGCCTACGAGCTGGAGTTCCAGCTCACGGTCGGCAGCCAGACCGCCACCGACACCACGCGCATCGTGGCGACGACCTCCAACGTCGCCCCGGTCCTGGACCTGGGCGGCGACCAGCGCCATGTCTTCAGCGAGGACCCCAAGAAGCCGCTGCAGATCACGCTGGACGCCGGTGGGACCTTCGACCCCGACGGCGACGAGCTGGTCTACGAGTGGCGGATGATCAGCAAGCCCGACGCCAGCAAGCTGGACAGCGCCGACATCGTCAGCCGCACGGCGCCGACGGCCGGCTCGACCCTGACCGGGGCGGCCTACTACGCCTTCTGGGCGGCCCTGATGGGCGGGACGGCGGTGTTCTTCATCCCGGTGGTGCTGTTGTATCGCGAGAAGACGTACATCCAGGATGAGGATGCTGGGGCCGAGGTCAAGGGGAAGGCCGTCGAGAACACGTGAAGGAGTGAGACGTCTCGTCGGGGACGCCGAGGTTCTCCGCTCGGCGGCACCTTCGGACCAGGCCGTGGACTCACTCCTCTCCGGGCGTCGTGGTGCCCTCGTTCAACCGGTCGATGTACCGCTGGTAGACGAAGACCTTCCCCCGCTGGCGACCCGTGGTTTCACGCACAAGGCCCAGCCGTTGCAGATTGCCCAGCGCCTGCGTCGTCGACGGGATGGACATCGATGAGAGCGCCGAGAGCTGAGCGATCGAGGCGATCGGGCGGCGCTTCATGACCTCATGCAGGCGAAGCGCGGCGCTCGCCTGCCGCCCGAGAGCTACCAACGGTTGCCGATCCTCATCAAACAGGCCCAGGATTCCCCGCGCAGCGGACACCGCCTGCTCCGCCGTCTCGGCGACGCCCTGCATGAAGAACCGCACCCAGTCTTCCCAAGCGCCACTATCACGGACCGCCGTGAGGCGTCCGTAGTACTCCCGCCGGTTCCGCTTGAAGTAGAGGCTCAGGTACAACATGGGCTCCTGGAGGACACCCTCCGCGCACAGCAGGAGGGGAATCAACAGCCGCCCCAGGCGCCCATTTCCGTCGAGGAACGGATGGATCGTCTCGAACTGCACGTGGACCAGGGCCGCGCGTAGGAGCACCGGTGTCCGGACCGGATCGCCGTGGAGGAACCTCTCCAGGTCGCCCATGCACCGAACGACCTGGTCCGCTGGCGGGGGGACGAACTCGGCGACGCCGGGGCGAGCGCCGCCGATCCAGTTCTGGCTCGTACGAAACTGGCCCGGCTGCTTGGTGCTGCCCCGCCCCCGCGAGAGCAGGACCTCGTGCATCTCCTTGATCAGGCGAAGCGAGAGCGGGAAGCCGCCCCTCATCCGCGACAGACCATGTTGAACCGCGCCGACGTAGTTGGACACCTCGACGACATCGTCCATCGGCACACCGGGCGCATGCTCGCTCTCGAAGAGGAGGAGGTCGGAGAGCGAGGACTGCGTCCCCTCGATCTGCGAGGAGAGCACCGCCTCCTTCCGGATGTACAGGTAGAGGAAGAGCTGGGTGTCCGGCAGCAACATCCCCAGGCCGTCCAGGCGGCCCAGAGCGCGGTTGGCGCGGTCGATGAGCTCACGGTCGTCTTCCGTCAGGCTCAGCGGCGGATCGGGCGGGAGGGGTCGCGGAACGAAGGCGCGCACGACCTCCCCAACGGTCGAGGTGGTTACGAGTTCTCCGGCTCGGGGGTGGGCCTGCATGGGGCCTCCGTTATTCAGGTGAGCTTCAGTAGGCCGCGCCTTGTTAAGACGAATGCCGGTTCCCCTTAATAGCACGAGGTAGCGCCGCTGCGCTACCACGCGCCCGCCCCGGAGGCCGCATGTCCGCCCCCCCCTTGTTCCACCCTCGCACCGTCAAGGACGCCCTCTAGGCGGCCCCGATCACGGACGAGCTGCCGAGGCCGAGGCCGGCCTTGCCACCCTGGTCCACGCCGCCTTCGGCCTGGGCCCCGAGGACCTGGACCTGCTGCGCCGCACCCAGCCTCCGCGCACGCCGCCGGGCCTGGGCTGAGCCCCCCCGACGCAAGTCGACTGGACGCGCCGTCCAAAGCACTTGCGTCGGGGCCCCCGTCTTGCCCCGCCCCCCGCTCTGCGTCAGACTCCGCCCATGCCTCCCCTCGCCCACCAGGTCATCCTCCGCCTGCGCGACGATCGCGTGCTCGCCCCCACGGTCGCCGCGCGTCGCGCGCTGGCCGGCGCCGTCGCCCGGGCGGGCGAGCCCTTCTCACTGCTCGTCTTCCGGGCCGCCGACACCCACCTGCACATCGTCGCCCTCTGCCCCGCGCCGGAGGCGGTCGAGCTGGGCCGCCGCGTGGCGATCTCCCTCGTCCGCGCCCTGGCCCTGCCCGTGGGCTTCAACACCGGCCATGTGCGACCCGTGACCGACCAGGCCCACCTGCGCAGCCTGTTCTTCTATGTGCTCGGCCAGGAGCGGCACCACGGCATTGACCTGGACCCCTTCCACGACGCCAGCAACCTGCCCGATCTGCTGGGAATGCGTCTGCTCGCCCGGCACACATTACGAACCGTTCGCGCCTCCCTGCCGCGATTGCGCCGGGCAGACCTGCTCAAGCCGCTGGGCATTGCGGCGCTGCCCGAAGAGCCCGCCTCCTATGAGCCGCTCGCCGAGGCTGCCGCTGCCGCCGGGGGCCTGCCCACGCTGACCGGTCGCTCCGCCGAGGTGGTCGCCGCCCGCCGCGCCGCCGTGCACACCGCCCGCGACGCGCTGAGCGGGGCCGAGACCGCCCGCCTGCTGGGCCTCAGCGAGCGCGCCATCACCCGCCTGCGGGGGGAGGAGACCGACAAGGACCTGGTCCTGGCCGTGCGACGCCAGCTCGCCGTGCGGGCGGCGCGGCCCGAGGCGGAGGTGCAGGGCGTGTACGAGGCTGGGCCGACCTACGGGTGAGGGCGCTCAGGCCACGCTCGAGCGCCTCGGATCCAAGAAGTCCGCCCTCGCCGCCTCCAGCCGCTGCTCGACCGCCTCGCCCCCCTGGGCCTGGGCCAGCGCGGCCTCGGCCGGGGTGATCGGCACCAGCCAGCGGAAGGCCAGGGCGAAGCCGTCGCTGACCGGGACGCGCTCCAGGTTGGGGCCGTAGGGGTAGGGCAGGGTCACCAGCAGGTGATCGCAGGCCGAGCCCTCGACCCAGGGCCGGCCCAGCGGCAGCACGGTGCCCAGGCCGAGCAGGCCCTTTCCGGCGAGGTGGGCGAGGGCCACGGCGCCGATGGTGTCGACGTGGGCCGGGTCGGGGTGCGAGGCGAGCAGGAAGAACTCCTGCCCGAGCGCGCCCTTGACGCTGGCCTCCCAGGCCCCGCAGCTGAGGTAGACGAAGGGCTCGCCGGTGTTGGCGGGGTGGATGCAGGCGACGCGGAAGCGGGGCAGGCCCTCGCGCACGCCGGGGGCCTCCCACTCCAGCAGCTCCTTGTGGTTGACCTGCCAGAGGCGGTCGATGGCCCGGAAGAGGGCGTCGCGAGCAGAGACGGGGTCGACGTTCATGGTCAGATGTCGGAGCTGTAGAGGACGGTGCGCCCGCCGCCGTCGCCGCGGGCCTGGAGCAGGGCGCGATCGGCGCGGGCCATCACATCGGAGATGTCGACGGTGGTGTCGGCGATGCCGACCGAGATCTCCAGCTCGGCGCAGCCCTGCTCGGCGCCCAGGGCGGCCAGGCCCTCGCGCATCAGCTCCACCCGGCGCTTCGCGTCGGCCGCCGCGCAGGCGGGGAGCAGCGCCCCGAAGCTGTCGCCGCCGACCCGACCGAGGATGTCGGTCTCGCGGAAGGTCCGGGTCAGGATGCGGGCGAGGCCGGCGAGGACGGCGTCGCCCACCGCCGGGCCCAGCCGGTTGTTGAGGTCGCCCATGCTGTCCACGTCGAAGAGCACGACGCTGAGGAGCTGGCCCGTGCGGCGGCAGAGGCCGATCTCGCGATCGGCGGCCCGCAGCATCGCCCGCCGGGAGAGCACCCCCGTCAGGCGGTCGACGACCCGCTCGCCGTCGAGCTGCCGCTGGCGGCGCAGGCGGTCCATCACCCGGGTGCGCAGGACCTGCGGGTCGGCGGGCTTGAGCAGGATGTCGTCGGCGCCGGCCACCAGGGAGAGCCGCTGCAGCTGCTCCTTCTCGGCCAGCAGCAGCACGGCGACGCTGCCATGGACATCGTGGGACTGGATCATCCGGGTGATGGCGGCGGGGTCCAGGCCCCCCGGGCTGAGGGCGGGAGCCTCAGTCGAGAGCAGGACCAGGTCGGGGCGATGGCGGTCCAGCGCCGCCAGGACGCCCTCGAGGTCTGGGATGCGGACCGTGTCGCAGTCCGGCCCGCTGAGCAGATCGGCCACCTGCGCCCCCACCACCGGGTCGGCCTCGACAAGCAGCACCCGGCGGGCCGGCTCANNGGCAGCGCATGCGCACGTAGTCGAGCACCCGGTCCAGCCGGGCCGGGGCGCCGAGGTAGCCGGCCGCGCCCATCGAGACAGCGCGCAGACGCCTCTGCAGATCGCCCGCGGGGCCCACCACGAAGATCGGCACCGCCCGCAGCGGTCCAGAGAGCCGCTCGCGCAGCCGGTCCAGCCGGTCGTGAGGCACCACGAAGGCGCCCGGATCCTCGGCCTCGGCGATGCCCAGGGCCTCGTCCACATCAGCGGCGGCCCGCAGATCGACGGCGAGGTCGTCCGCCTTCACGCCGGCGAGGCCGATGACGATGATCGGCCGGAAGAGGGGGGAGATCCCTTCGAGGGCGCGGCAGATCTCGGCGAGCTGGTCGATACGCTGCAGCAGCGACTCGTCGTCGCCCGCCGAGAGCGCGCTGCGCGCGGCCCGCTCGACCTGGCGCAGGCCCAGCGAGGAGGCCGTCCCGCTGATGCGCTCCAGCTCGAAGCAGAGCGCGTCGCGGCTGGCGGAGTCCTCCAGCGCCTCGCGGGCCAGCTCGACCAGCTCGGCGGCCTGGCGCTTGACGACCTCGGAGAAGCTGTTGCGGAGGCGGTTCTGCGGATTGATCGTCATGGGGATTCCGAGGTGGCGGCGCCTGGGCCCTCATTGTAAACCGGTGAGCCCCCCATGCCATTGAGGAGCGAGCGATGAGCGACGGCCCCAGCCACTGGACCGAGGACTTCTTCCAGGGCGCCTGGCTGGAGGTCCAGCGGCGCATCCACCCCGTCGAGCTCTCCCGGCAGCAGGCCGGCGACCTCTCCGAGCTGCTCCAGCTCGAGCCCGGCGAGCGCGTCCTGGACGCCCCCTGCGGCGAGGGACGCCTCAGCCTCGCCCTGGCCGAGCAGGGCATGCAGACGGTCGGCGTGGACCGCTGCCGGCCCCTCCTCGACGACGCCCGGCGCGAGGCGGAGAGGCGAGGCCTGGACTGCCGCTTCGAGGAGCTCGATCTGCGCGAGGTGGATCGCCTCGGCGGTCTGGAGGGCGACCCCTTCGACGCCGCCCTCTGCATCTGGGGCAGCTTCGGCTACTTCGGGGACGCGGGGGTGGCCGAGGGCGGGATGGCCGGCGGCGACATGGCCTTCGCCCGCGCCGTCGCCCAGGTGCTGCGACCCGGGGGGCACTTCGTCATCGACTGCCCCGGCCTGGAGATGATCATGGCCCGCTACAGCAGCCGCGGCTGGTTCGACGCCGGGCCCGTGCGGGTGCTGGAGCAGCGGGCCTGGGATCCGCTGGAGGGCACCATGCACGTCGAGTGGACCCTGGTCCACGAGCTGCCCGAGGGGCCCCGCATCGAGACCCGCCAGAGCGCGATGCGCATCTACAGCGCGCCCGAGCTGGCGCGGCTGCTGAGCCGGGCGGGCTTTCGGCGCTTCGACCTGTTCAGCGACCTGGCCGGGACGGAGTGGAAGCCCGGAGATCGGATGGTGATGGTCGCGGAGCGCTGAGCGGAAGATCACCCACATCCCGCGAGGGGGGCTACGGAGACGGTACCCAGGAGAACACGATGCTCCCAACCGTCCTCTTGCTGCTCGCCTGCGCAGGCCGACGCCCCATGGCCCCGCCGCCTCTCCCTCCGGCCCCGCCGCCGGACATCCCCGGCCCGGAGACCCCCGTGCCCGAGCCGCCTGTGCCCGAGCCGCCGGGCGGCGAGTAGTCAGCGCCCGGCGCGGTTGGCGAGTTGCGCCCAGAGCCCGCTGTCGATGCGCAAGGTCGCCTGGCCTCCCAGCCGGAGCCTGGTCCACCTCCCGAAGAGGAAGCTCCCCTCGCCCTGGACCTCGACCTGCTCCCAGGGGATGCGCAGCGGTCGGTGCCCCGGCCGGAAGAGGGTCATGACCCGCAGGTCCAGCCCGTCGGGCGCCGCGCCCGCCTCCAGCACCCCTCCCCGGTAGGAGACGAAGCCCACCATCGCCCCCAGGGAGCCCTGGGCACCGGCAGGCTGAGGCTGGTCGGTCGCGAACCGACGCGCGAGGCGACTCCATCCTCCGACGACACTGAGCATGACGCAGACAGCGGACCAGAACCCGACGAAGACCAGCGGTAAGGCCAGGAGGATCAGGATGAGGCCGAGGGGGCCCGGTTCGGTCGAGGGGGTGTCCATGCGTCGACGGTAGCGCAGGCGGGGCCGGCCAGGGGGCGGAGTGAACCCCCGAAAAATGCAGCAGTCCGGAGGTGATCCTCGGAAAAATGCAGCGGCCGGGGGCAGCCTGGCATCAGGATCGCCCTGGACCGATCGCCAAGGTGCTGAAATCTGGTACGCTGCTCCCCACTCGCCGCACGGCGGACCGCCAAACCGCTGCAGAAACCGGGGGTTCACCCGGCAAGCGCTGCAAAAAACGGGGGTTCACCTCTCCAACCGCGGTGTTGTCAGACCTCCCACCCCCTCCGGCCCTTCGGGCCAC
>DDSR01000153.1:0-6231 GCA_002343455.1 Deltaproteobacteria bacterium UBA2385
GCGGCGGATGCTGGACGAGGGGGTATACGCGAGCCAGTCCGAGCTGGCGCGGGGCGAAGGGGTGTCGGCGGCTGCGGTGAGCAAGGCGTTGCGGAAACCGCGATCCTGATCGGCCGCCCGGGCCGCCTGGGAGCACCTTGCGAATTGCTCACCGCCTCCCTGTCTCTGGCTGGCGGCTCTGCGCTGAAGCTTGGCTTCCAGCGAGTCCTCCGCCAGCAAGGCCCAAGGCAGGCAGGTCACTACAGCGCCGCTCCATCCAACCTGGGAGCGACCGGGTGAGATCCGCTTGCCCGCAGCGGCTTCGTGCTGGACAGCCGACGCGCGAGGGTCTATCCTGACTCTCGCCCGTCAGAGCACTACCCAAGGAGCAGCCATGAACGGTGAACGCGTGACCATGCTCATCCCCCTGGTTTCCGACCTGGCCATCACCACCACCGGAGGTGGGGCCGGCAGCGAGACGAAGATCGTGCTGGACCTTCCGGAGATCACGCGGATCTTCCCTCGTGTGGAGAAGGCACGAGTGCAGTGGGCGGTCGAGGGGGCCAATACGAACCTGCTCATGCAGGTCAAGGGGCGGTGGAGCGTCCGGGGCAAGGACTGGTCCGCGTCGCCGTTCAACCTCAGCGAGGTCTTCACCACCAGCACCGACGCGCCCCAGAAGGTCGACGCCACGTGGCAGAGCGACGACACCAAGCACGCCGCGCACGTCCGGGCCGAGCTGTGGGCATGGAATGGCGCGCAGGTCGGGACGCAGATCAGCGGTCGGGTCTGGGCGTGGCTAGAGGTCCGCTTTCTGCGATGAGAGGGCCGCTGGTCGCCCCGATCCTCGGCCTGCTGGGTCTGGCTGGGTGTAGGCCGGCAGGTGAGGCGACGACGACCATGTGCGCACCGGACGATTGGTGCCACGTCCGCCGGAGCATGACGCACGTCTGCGCGCTACGCGGGGATGGCAGGCCCCAGTGCTGGGGCTGGAACATGGGCGCCGAGTCCTACGAGGAGATCGAGGAGTGGATGGACTACTACGACTGCTCGGACTGCGTGGACTGGGGCCAGGTCTCGCTGATGCCGGATGGGCCGTTCGTGCAGGTGGAGTTCACGACGGGGGAGGCCACAGTGTGTGGCTTGACGATCGAAGGGGCAGTAGAATGCTGGGGAAAGAGCCGGGAGATCCTTAGCAACCAAAGCTCGACGCCATTCCAGACGATCGCGCTTGGGGTCGACAAAGTCTGTGGAATAACACTGCGTGGGAACGTAGAGTGTTGGGGAGACGACGTGCTCGAGTGGGATGAGACACCTCCACTCGCGTTGGGCGCGAAGGTGGAAGCGGTAACTGTCAAGTCTTGGCATGGGTGCGCACTCATGGCCAATGGCAGTGTGGAGTGCTGGGGCA
Organism: Deltaproteobacteria bacterium UBA2385; assembly: GCA_002343455.1. Lineage (GTDB taxonomy): Bacteria > Myxococcota_A > UBA796 > UBA796 > UBA2385 > UBA2385. Next base: position 1,391 of record DDSR01000153.1, read on the forward strand.
GGGAAGGTCTGGGCCCAAAGTCTCAGGACTTTGGCCAGGTCTCCGACACGCCTTCCGGCAGGGGCTACAAGGCTCTTGCCTCGACCGACTATGCCAATTGCGCCCTCTCTGAATCGAACACCTGGACCTGCTGGGGCGAGCGGAGCTGGTGCGGTGGCGCAGACGGTGTGGGCGGCCCGGTCGACCCTACCTTCTGCTACTGGGACATGGTCGATCCGCTGGCGCCGGGAGGCTACACCTACGACCCGGACAACGACCCGATCGCATGGGGCCTGGGCACGCTGACCGCCCCCTGGATGTCCAGCTTCGATATGGACCCGCCCGGCTGCGGCCTGGCGGCGGATGGACGGCTGCTTTGCGGGAGCGCCGAGATCTTTCGCGGCGTACCCCAGGCCCCGTCCTGGCTACGCTTCCTGGAGGTTGACATCAAGTTCGGGGGCTGTGGGGTCACTACCAACCACGACCTGGTCTGTTGGGGCGGGCCGACCGGTTCGGACTTCGATGGTGAAGGCGAGGTCGTCGCGACCTACACCGACGACGACGGCGACGAGCAACCCTACGTTTGGAGGCTGACGCCATGATCTTCGATCCTTCGATGGACCGGACTCGATTCCGGCTGGCTTTGGGGCGGCTGCATTCGCCGCGGGTCTTCGCCACCCACCGCCGCAGCAGCATGCTGCCGACCGCTGCCAACCCCGATTCTGACTCTCGCACGCTTGGGCTGTCGGTTGTGCCATTCGCGATGCGGGAGGCAAGCGCCATCTCCGGGAAGTGGGGCTCGGATGAGCAGATCGCGCAAGACTTGGTGCGACTGGGGGCCGGCCTGGTGACCCTGCCCGGCCGTCATGACCTGACCTGGCTTCGCCTCACGTCGCCGGCCGACGGGAGCTTCTCTCCGGTGGCCCAGGCGTCGACGCCGCTGCCGGCAGTGGAAACGGACATGTACGACATCGTCCGGTCCTCGGAGAACGTGAACCGCCTGGCCGACTTCTTGCGGCTCCTGGCGGCCAGTCAGCAGAGGGTAGTGCTGACCGCGTTGCACACGGAGGGGGAGGCGCGGGAGGGAGACTCAGACGTATGGAGAGAAAGGCATGAGTTTGCTGAAGGGATCCTGCTCCCCTGGTCAGAGAAGCACCCGAAGGATGCGTCCGAGGTGACGGGTCTGAATGAGAACCGCTGCGATGTCATCAACCCTTCCAGCCCCTATCACCGTTCCTGGCTGGCCGAACTGTCCGTCGCCATCGCCAGCCTGCTGCGGCAGGTCCAGGACGACCTGGCAGCAGACGGGATCCTGCTCTCCGATGTCGTAGCGGGCGTGAGCCTGTTCCACTTCCCGAGCATGCGCTGCGTGTGGCCGGGTGATGCGTATATAGGCATGGCCACAACGAAATGGCAGTCCGGCGACCCCGTCACCTCGGCCAACCACTGGGCGGCCCTGTGGTGGTCTTGCGCCAGCGCCTTCCACATCGCCTGTCGGACCTGGGGTGTGGATGTCGCTGTGCGCCTTCCGGCAATGGGAACCCACTACGAGATCGACCTCGACGGGACCCCCCGCCGACATAGCCTGCGCTACCGCCTGGAGTTCTGGGATCGTTTCCTGCGGGACATCTCGGCCTACAGCCTGCGGACCTGGGACGGCCTGGTCAGCCGAGACGATGTCGCTTCCGCCATTTCCTTCCAGTGGGACCACAAGGCGCGCCAGGATGCCACGGAAGACAAGAGCCAGGTGCCTTTCCGCCTGGGTCCCCGCCACATCAGCCATATGGTGGCCGACGCGGCTGCCATTCGTTCACTTCTGGACAGCCGTGGCTTCACGGCAACCCAGCTCGACCTGCTGCAGACCGGCACCAGCGTCCTGGATTCCGACGACCACGTGCCCGCCTGGGCCGCAGGGGACCGCGAGGTATTCCAGGCTACAGAGGTCTGGAGGCGGCTGGGCGGTGCCTTGGCCTGCGGGGCGACCCGCGTCGGCCTGCAGGCGTGGATGTCCGACTCGGGTCCAATCGACCCGTCCGACGAACCCAGCCGTGAGTACTACGGCATGGGCCTGAGGGCCGATGCCGCCAAACCTATGGCTTCAGCCCGGCGTTCGGTCCAGCGGCCGGCCTGGTTCGCGTTCCAGCGCTTGGCGTCGATCCTTGGGACGGTCACCAGCGGCGAGCTGCTGCACCCCGACTTCCTGCCGGACGAGGTCACCTGGGAGCCCGATGAAGAGCGCGACCTGTTGGTCATCTTCCACTACCGGCTCGCCCCAGACAGCCCCGGCGGAGAGCAGGATCACGCCTATCTCATCGTCGTGGATCCGACGCAGGACACGGAGCGGACCTTCGTCGTCATGGCGAGCTGGGTCCTGAGCACCATCACGGGTGACCCGGGAAGGGATCGGCCCTCCTGGTCGAAGGAGGCGGTGCTGCTCTCCACGGCACCCGTCTCCCCATCCAGCGGGCGCGGCATTGGCCTGGTGATGGGGACAGGAGACGACCTGTCGCTGCCGACCGCGCGGGTTCACTTTCCCGACGAAGAAGTCCTGCTCATGGATGGCAGCACCTCGGGCTCAATCATGTTGAAGGCGGGGGGAGTCGCGCTGGTGCGCTCAACGGACGAGCTGTCGCTCCAGGTAGTGATCGCGCCCACGTTGACCCTGGAGGTCCCGATCCGGGAGATCCCGGAGGTTGTTGGGCCAGTCGTCCTTGGGCTGCCCCTGCCGCCGACTGGCCGCTAGCGTGGAGGCGCCGATACATCAACGCTTGGCCCGAGTTCCAGGAGGCCCTGGTAATGGTGGTGGCCGGCGACGAGGTGACGGCCAGCTACCGACGGTGGGCGGGGCCCGCGTGGGGGTCCAGAAGGTCGGTGGAGACGGGGGGCGGCTCAGCGCGGGTTCCGGGGTCCACAAGGCCGGTCCACACACTGCCCACAAGGAGATGCTTCTGCGCGGGTGCCGGGAGCCCTCATGCCCATGCGTCGCCTTCCTACGATGTCCCGGTGATGAGGCCGAAGAACCGGTCGAAGAACGCAACCAGGCGTACGAGTACCCGCCGCTTCCTGTCGCCGTGCCCGCCGTCGCTCGCGAAGCGGGACGTCGGCGGCAGGATCTTGGTGATGGCGGTCCCGCTCTGCTGGATGGCCCCGTCGCGGAACGCGCGCTCCACGAAGGCGCGGGTCTCGTCGGCCCGCAGGCCCTCCTCCTCGATGATGCCGTCGAGTTCAGCGGTGCGCCGGGCAGCGACGTAGGCGGCCCACTCCTCATCCACGGCGCCGCTTGCGGAGATGCGCTCGACGAACTCCTCGATGAGGTCCTTCTTGTTCCGGAGCCCCGGGCTGCTGTCGATGGCCCGGCGGATTTCCGCGAGAATCTCCTTGTCGCTCCCGTCGCCGCGCTGGTCGCGGTACCGCTGGACCAGGAGCAGGATGTAGTCGACGGTGATCTCGACCTGCTTGACCAGTTCGATCTCGAAGACAACGTCGTCGTTGATGGTCTCCTTCTCGGCCTCGTTCGCCTTGCGGAACTCGTGGTGGAGGTCGAGGTAGATGCTGATGTAGTCCTGCACCTGGCCGTCGCTCAACAGGTCGTCACCGATGAAGTCGTCGAACGAAGCCAGGATGTTTCGTAGCCGCAGGATGGCGCCGAACAGCGCGATGAATGCCTTCTGCGCAGCCTCGCCGATGATCGGCATGGACTCCAACGGGAACCGCTCCAGCAGCTCCATCACCTTCGCGGCGTACGCGGTGTAGTACTCGGCGTAGGGCTTGAGGACGACGACGCCCCGGGCGTCCTTGTTGCCGAACAGGGCGATGGCGTCGTTGGTGGCCTGCTCCAGGTCGCGGAAGCTCACGACGTTCCCGTAGACCTTGACCGAGTTCAGGATGCGATTGGTGCGGGAGTACGCCTGGATGAGCCCGTGCGAGCGCAGGTTCTTGTCCACCCACAGGGTGTTCAAGGTGGTGGCGTCGAACCCGGTCAGGAACATGTTGACCACGACGGCGAGGTCGAGCTCCCGGTTCTTCAGCCGGAGCGACATGTCCTTGTAGTAGTTCTGGAACTTGTCGGCCGAGGTGTCGTAGCTGGTGTTGAACAGCGCGTTGTAGTCCGCGATGGCCGCGTCGAGGAAGTCGCGCGACGGCTGGTCGAGCCCGTCCGTCTCGAAGCCCTCCTCGGGCAGCACCCCGTCGTCCTCGCCCTCGTTGACCGCGAACGAGTAGATGAGCCCCACCTTCAGGCGCTGGGCCGCGGCGACGATGGAGTTCTGACTCTGGAACTCGGCGTAGTACCGCTTGGCCGCGTCGATGGAGGCGGTCGCCAGGAGGGAGTTGAAGCCGTTGAGGCGCCGCTGCTCCTTCTTCTCCTCACCCTTCCCCTTGGCCGAGACGACCTCGCCGATGTTGGTGAGGACACGGTGCTTGTAGGTGCCGCTGCGCCGGGTCTTCTGGTCGAAGTGCTCGCGGATGTAGGCGACGACCTGACGGATGCGCTCGGGGGCGAGGAGCGCGCGCTCCGTGTCGATGGCCGACACCTTCTTGTCCGCGATGCCCTCGGGGAGCTTCACGGTGTTCACGTAGTCGATGCGGAACGGGAGGACGTTCCTGTCGGTGATGGCGTCCACGATCGTGTAGGTGTGGAGCTTCTCGCCGAACGCCTGCTCGGTGGTCCGGAGCTTCGGATTCCCCCCGGTGGTCGAGTTCTCGGCGAAGATCGGGGTGCCGGTGAAGCCGAAGAGGTTGTACCGCTTGAACGCCTTGGTGATGGCGACGTGCATGTCGCCGAACTGCGAGCGGTGGCACTCGTCGAAGATGATGACGATGTGCCCGTCGTAGACCTCGTGGCTCTTGTTGCCCGCGATGAA
>DDSR01000153.1:6282-6656 GCA_002343455.1 Deltaproteobacteria bacterium UBA2385
ACGAAGAGCACCTTCCCCACGCCGTCGATCCGCGAGGCCAGTTGCGCCGTCTTGAAGCTCGTCAGCGTCTTGCCCGAGCCCGTGGTGTGCCAGACGTAGCCGCCGGCCTCCACCGTCCCGAGCGTGCGGCTGTTCTTGGCGATGTCGATCTTGTTGAGGATGCGCTCGGTGGCCACGATCTGGTACGGGCGCATCACGAGGAGCATCCGGTCCGCGGTGAGCACGCAGTACCGGGTGAGCACGGCAAGGAGCGTGTGCTTCGCGAAGAAGGTCTTGGTGAAGCCCGCGAGCCCCTGGATGGGCTTGTTCCGGGCGTCCGCCCACCACGAGGTGAACTCGAAGGAGTTGGACGTGACCCGGACCCCCTTCTTGCC
>DDSR01000325.1 GCA_002343455.1 Deltaproteobacteria bacterium UBA2385
GGGCGGGAGCTAGAGGGGGCGGACGCCGACCTGGAGCCGCAGGGTGAGGCGGGCGCGGGCGACGCCGGGCGGTGCCAGCTTGTGGACGCCCGCCTGCATGGTGGAGTCGGGGTGGAGGCGCTGTCCGTGGGGATCTTCGACCTGGATCTCGACCCCGGTGAAGCGGGCGTCGGCGAAGATGGTCGAGGCGTCCAGCAGCAGCCAGGGGTCGTAGGGGCCGCCCTTCCAGGCCCGGATGCCGTGCCCTTCCAGCGGTCCCAGGGCGATCGGGCCGGCGGGGAGGGCGTCCATGTCGGGGATCAGGACCTCGTCGACGATGGGATCGAGCAGGACGCGGAAGTCGATGACGATCTCGGCAGGGACCCCGCCGTCGTCCAGGCCGACGTAGACGTCGTAGCTGCCGTCGCCGAAGCCGCTGGTGCAGGCGGCGAAGTTGACCGGGCCGCGGGGGAGGTGGCTCTGCAGCAGCACGGCGCCCATCAGGTCCTGGCTGAAGCCCTGCTGCAAGCGGAGATCGATGCTGTCGGGCGGGTCGGGGACGTCCTCGCCCTGCATCCGGCGGCGCAGGCGCTCGGTGGTCTGGGCCTGCTGGGTCTTGAGGACCTCGGCGGCGGTGGGGGTCAGCAGGGCGGCCGAGCCGGTGTCGACGTGCACGCTGGCCAGGTAGAGCCAGCGCACCGCCGGGCTGCGGCCCAGCAGCAGGCGCATGGCGGCGACCTGCTCGACGGTCTCGCCGCTGTGGGCCAGCGCCTGCACCCGGGAGAGCTGGACCGGGTAGCTGCCCTTGGGCAGGCCCAGCGGCAGCTCCACCAGGCTGCTGACGTAGCCGGGGTCGCCGACCAGCAGCACGCCCGATCCGACCTCCATCCGGCCCCCCTCGTGGACGCGGATCTGCAAGGTCTCATCGGCGCGGTTGATGCGCAGGCCGTCCTGGAAGGCCCGCCGGAAGTCGGTGTGCATGCCGTCGCCGGTCCCGGGGGGAGGGGAGGGCAGGCGGCCGAGCTCGGGGCGAGAGGGCGGCGGGGCGCTGCGGGCGGGCGCGGACTGGCTGGGAGAGTCTTCCAGGGCCGGTGGCTTCCCGCAGCCCGAGAGCAGCAGGGCACAGAATGCGAGGCGGGCAGGAGAGGGCTTCATCAGCGACCGGGAGCTTAGCCTCTCCGAGGCCGCGGTGCCCCGTGCTCGGGAGCGCGGCGATCTTGATAGCGTCGCCGTCATGTGCTCACTCCTCGCCCTGTGGTTCGGTCTCGCTCCCTCTCTCGCGGCAGGAGCGCCTCCGGCTGAAGAGCCTGCGCCTCCGGCAGCAGAGCCTGCGCCTCCGGCAGCAGAGCCTGCGCCTCCGGCAGCAGAGCCTGCGCCTCCGGCAGAAGAGCCTGCGCCTCCGGCAGCAGAGCCTGCGCCTCCGGCAGTGCGCTGGTCCGTCGACGAGCCGCACGGGCCCTCGCACAGCGTCCGCCTCTCCCTGGCCGAGGGCACCTGGATGGGGGTCTCGCAGCACGGCGACACGGTGGTCTTCGAGCTGCTGGGGGACATCTGGTCGATGCCGGCGCGGGGCGGGGCGGCGACCCGCCTGACCCAGGGGGCTGCCTGGGACAGCGATCCCCGCCTCTCTCCCGACGGCCGGCGCATCGCCTTCAGCAGCGATCGGGACGGCAACGAGAACATCTGGCTGATGGACAGCGATGGGACCGGGCTGGTGCAGCTCACCCACGAGGAGGAGGCCCGCCTGACCGACCCGGTCTGGGATCCGAGCGGCCCGTGGATGCTGGTGCGGCGGCGCACGGTGGACACGCGCAGCATCGGGGTCACCGAGCTGTGGCAGGTACACCTGGACGGGGGCGAGGGCTTCCGGCTGACCAGCCTGGACGAACACCCGCACGCCGGCGAGGCGGTGACGGACGGGCGCTTCGTCTGGTTCAGCAGCCGGCATGGGCGCTTCGAGTACGGGGGCGATCCGGTCGCGGGGCTGTGGAGCATCCAGCGCCTGGACCGAAACACCGGGCGCATCGACGTCGTGGTCACCGGCGCCGGCAGCGCCGCCCGCCCGACCCTGGCCCCCGACGGCAAGAGCCTCGCCTTCATCAGCCGCGATCGGGAGAAGACCCTGCTGGAGGTGATCGAGCTCGCCAGCGGGAGGCGCCGGGTGGTGGCCGACTGGCTGAGTCACGACCAGCTCGAGGGCTTCGCGCTGCGGGGGACCTGGCCGGCGATGGCCTGGACCGAGCAGGGGCTGCTGCTCTGGTCCTCCGGCACGCTGTGGCGGGTCGATCCGGCCAGCGGGGCCAAGGTCTCGGTGCCCTTCCGCGCCGAGGGCAGCTGGACCCTGCGCGACGTGGCCCGCGCGCCGGGCTCGATCCCCGACGTCGTCCAGGCGCGGGTGCTGCGCTGGCCGACCTGGAACGCGGCGGGGGACCTCGCCTTCAGCGCCATGGGCCAGCTCTGGCTGAAGCGAGCCTCCGGCAACCTCAGCCGGCTCTCGCCCGGCACCGGCTACGCCCCGGCCTGGTCGCCCGACGGTCGCCGCCTCGCCTGGACGAGCTGGAGCGACGAGGAGGGCGGGCGCCTGCACCTGACGACCGGCGGGCGGACCGAGACGCTGCCGATCGAGGGCCAGCTGGTCAACCCGAGCTGGGACGCCGCCGGCGAGCGCCTGCTGGTGCTGCGGGGGGTGGGGGGCGAGGCCAGCCCCGACCTGGGGGCGGAGCCTCGCTTCGAGCTGCTGCTGGTCGAGAAGCTCAAGGGGCGTTGGCAGAGCCGCATCGTCAGCTCCCTGCCCAACCGGGGGTCCAACGCGCGGGCCCAGCGGCCCTTCCTGCACCAGGACCGCGCCTGGTTCCTGGAGGACCGGGACACCGCCCCGCGCGCTCCCGCCGAGACCCTGCTGGTCAGCGTGGCGCTGGACGGCACCGACAAGCGGGTCCACCTCGTGCTGGGCGCGGCCACCGAGCTGGCGGTCTCGCCGGACTTCTCGCGGGTAGCCTACCGGATCGACCACCAGGTCTGGGTCACGGCCCTCCCGGGCTGGGGTGGGGGCGAGGTCAAGGCGGGCGAGGGCGTGCCGGCCCGCAAGCTGAGCGAGCAGAGCGGCGACTGGATCGGCTGGACGCCCGCGGGCGAGGTCTCCTGGGCCGAGGGGCCGGTGCTCAAGCGCCTCGCGGTCGACTCGCTGGACGAGGACCAGCCGCTGGCGACTGCGGTCTCGATGGAGCCGGGGCTGGCCCTGCCGCGGGCCCGACCGGAGGGGACCCTGGCCCTGGTCAACGCCCGGGTGTTGAGCATGGCGAACCCGCAGGCCCCGGGCGAGGCCATCGAGGGGGCCACGGTGGTCATCGAGCGGGATCGCATCGTCTCGGTGCAGGCCGGAGGCGCGGTGCCCGAGGGGGCCAGGGTGATCGACCTGAGCGGCAAGACCGTCATCCCGGGCCTGATCGACGTCCACGCCCACCTGCACTACGGCGCCGGCGACGTGCTGCCCGAGCAGGAGTGGCGCTACCGGGTCAACCTCGACTTCGGCGTCACCACGGTCCACGACCCCTCGGCCAGCACGGACCTGGTCTTCACCCAGGCCGAGCGGGTGGCGGCCGGGCTGATGGAGGGGCCGCGGGTCTTTTCGACCGGCTTCGTGCTGTACGGCGCGAAGTCCAACGCGGGCGCGCCGACCCCGGATCGAGAGGCGGCCCTGCGCCATGTGCGGCGGCTCCAGGCGCTGGGGGCGAGCAGCGTCAAGGTCTACCAGCAGAGCCGGCGGGACCAGCGCCAGTGGTATGCCGAGGCCTGCGCGGAGCTCTCGATGCTCTGCGTGGCCGAGGGCGGCGGGGACACCTGGATGAACCTGGGCATGGTGCTCGACGGCTTCCAGGCCATCGAGCACTCCCTCCCCAACGCCCCCCTGTACGCCGATGTGCGGGGCCTGATGGGGGCCAGCGCGACGGCCGACTCGGCCGGGACGGCCTACACGCCGACCCTGCTGGTGGCCTACGGCGGCGTCAGCGGCGAGGGTTACTTCTTCCAGCACCACGACCCGCTGCAGGTCGAGCGCCTGCTGCGCAACCACCCGCGGCGCCTGCTGGATCAGCGGGCCTGGCGCCACGGCGAGTTCGGGCGCGAGGGGGACTGGAACCACCAGCAGGCCGCCCGCGACGCCGCGTCGCTGGCTCGGGCTGGCGTCCTGACCACGCTGGGGGCCCACGGGCAGCTGCAGGGGCTGGGGGTGCACTGGGAGCTGTGGGCGCTGGCCGGGCCGGGGGCGATGAGCCCGGCGGAGGCCCTGAGGGCGGCGACCCTGGACGGCGCTCGCTACCTGGGCCTGGACGCTCTGCTGGGGAGCGTCGAAGAGGGCAAGCTGGCCGACCTCGTCGTGCTGGACGCAGACCCTCGGGAGGATATCCGCAACAGCCTGTCCATCCACGCGGTGCTTCACAACGGGGTCTGGAGGGAGTAGCGGGCCCTCCGGAGTCGAACCCAGGCAAAAGTTGACACGAACCGCGAAAATCGCGGCCAATCTTGGGGCGCTCACGTCGAAAGAGGATCCTGTGACCGGACCAAGCCTCATACCCCTCGTCGCCAGCACCGCCGTCGTGATCACGGGGTGGTCGTGTCTCCTGTGGGCGATCAGCGTGATGCGACGCAACGCCGGCCACGGCGACGTCGGCTGGGGACTCTCCTTCGTGCTGGCGGCCCTGGTGGCCCTCTCGCTGGGCGACGCGATGGGCGCCCGCCGGTACCTGCTGCCGGGCGCGGTCGCCTTGTGGGGACTGCGGCTGGTCGCGACCCTCGGCTGGCGCAACCTGGTGATGGGGCTGCACCCCGGCGGCGAGATGAACCTGAAGGAGGATCGCCGGTACCTGGCGCTGCGGCGTCGTTTCGGCGCGCGCTTCGGCTGGGTCAGCGGTCCCTTGCTCTTCTTCCCCCGGGCGATGCTGGCCCTGGCCATGGTGATGCCCCTGCTGGTGGCCCAGTCCGTGCCCGGCCGCAGCCCGCTGTACTGGCTGGACTACCTGGGCGTCGCGGTCTTCGGGCTGGGCATGGCCTTCGAGGCCGTGGCCGACGGACAGCTGCTCAGCTTCCGGCACAACCCCGGCGGACACGGCCAGGTGCTGACCACGGGGCTGTGGCGCTACTCTCGCCACCCCAACTACTTCGGCTCCTTCCTCTCGCAGGTGGGCATCTTCCTGATCGCCCTGGCGGCGGGCAGCAGCGTCGCCTGGACGCTGGCGGCGCCCCTGCTCTTCGGCCTCGTCCTCTACAAGCTCACCGGCGTCCCGCTGTGTGAGCGGGGGATCGAGCAGCGCCGCCCGCGCTACGCCGAGTACCGGGCGCGCACCTCCAGCTTCTTCCCCTGGTTCCCGCGGCGGGTCGCCACCCGCACCGACGCCGGGACCCCCGTCCGCCAGACGGCCTGAGGCCCCCGGCCTCTCCCGCGGTTTCTGGCTATCTGGGGGCATGCCTCCAGCCCGCTTCCGCTTCCAGACGCTCGAGATCGGACCCTACGATCTGCACCTGCGCGCGCTCCGCGATCGTGAGCAGTACAGCGACGACCAGGGGGAGGCCGAGGCGCTGGGCGTTCCTCCCGCGATGTGGCCGCTCTTCGGGCTGGTCTGGGAGAGCGGGCGGCTGCTGGCCGAGCAGGTGGTCGATCTGCCCGTGGCCGGCCTTCGGGTACTGGAGGTCGGCTGCGGGCTGGGCCTCGCCAGCCTGATCCTCAACCGCCGCGGGGCCGACGTCACCGCGACCGACTTCCACCCCGAGGCGGGCCGCTTCCTGGCCTACAACGCGGCGCTCAACGGCGATCCCCCGCCCCGCTTCCTGCGCTGCGGCTGGGCCGATCCGGTGCCCGAGCTCGGGCGCTTCGACCTGGTCATCGGCAGCGAGGTCCTCTACGAGGCGCCCCAGGTACCGGTCCTGGCCTCCTTCATCGAGGCGCACGCCGCGCCCGACGCCGGGGTCATGCTGATCGACCCGGGCCGGGGGCTGCTGGGCCGCTTCTCACGCGAGCTGCAGGCCCGCGGCTTCGATCGGCAAGCGCGGCGCACGCTGCCGCGAGAGGGAGGCGCGGCCCAGCTCCTGCTGGCGGAGCGAGGGGCCTTCACATTGCTTCACACTCCGCGGGAAGACGCTGGCCCACGAACGCCGGGCCGCGACATTGCGGGGTGAGCTTGGGGATGTGGACGGGATGACCCGCCCGCCGATGCCCCCCGGGGTATCGTAGTGTCAACCCGGCGGACCCCGGTCCGCCTTCGTAGGAGCGCACCATGAACCGCATCCAGACCGTCATCGCCAGCCTCGGGCTGATCTCCCTCGGCGCCCTCGGCAGCCTCGGCTTGCAGGCCGCGGCGGGTCCGCATGGGGGCCCCCCGGGGGAGGGCCATCCCAGCGCCGGGATGCACGGCGACGCCGGCGGCAAGGGCTTGATGGCCCTGGGCCGGGCGATGAGCAAGCTCGACCTCAGCGCCGAGCAGCAGCAGGCCCTCAGCGACGCCCGCGAGGACATCGAGGCCCGCATGAGCGAGCAGCGCGAGGCCATGGGCGATGAGCGTGAGGACAAGATCCAGGCGATCATCGACGGCACCCTGCAGCGCAAGGAGGTCAAGGCCCAGGTCAAGGAGCGCATGGAGGCGGCCCAGGAGACCATGCTCTTCGTGGTCGACCGGGTCTTCGACGTCTACGAGACCCTCGACGCCGGCCAGCGCACCGAGCTGGGCGGCCTGCTGACCGAGATGGCGGAGCGTCGGGGCGAGCGCCGCGGCCGCGGCGAGGGCGAGGGCCCGGGTGCCGGCATGCAGCGCGGCCCGCAGTAGCGATGGCCACGGTCCTGGTGGTCGATGACGACCCCGGACTGCGGGCGCTGCTGGCCGAGTACCTGAGCGGCCGCGGGCTGGAGGTCCAGCTCGCGGCCGACGGGCGCGAGGCCCTGGCGCGCTTGCGGGCCGGCGCGGTCGATCTCTGCGTGCTCGACCTGATGATGCCGGGGATGGACGGCTTCGAGCTGCTGGGCATCGTGCGGCGCGAGCCGGCGCTGGCCGGGCTGCCGGTGCTGATGCTCACCGCCCGGGGCGAGGACACCGATCGTATCGTCGGCCTGGAGCTCGGCGCCGACGACTACCTCGCCAAGCCCTTCAACCCGCGGGAGCTGCTCGCCCGGATCAAGGCCATCTTGCGCCGCTCGCAGGCGCCCGCCTCCGAGGAGGCGGTGCTGGAGGGCGCGGGGATCCGGGTCGACCCCTCGCGGCGCGAGGTGCGCGTCGACGGCCAGCCGGTCGAGCTGACCACGACCGAGTTCGACATCCTGCGCGTCCTGGTGGCCTCCGCCGGCCGGGTGGTGGCCCGCGAGCGCCTGATGGAGCTGGCCCGGGGCGAGGAGTGGGCCTCCTTCGAGCGAGGCGTCGACGTGCACATCAGCCACCTCCGCCGCAAGCTCGGCGACGACCCCCGCGTCCCCCGCCGCATCAAGACCGTCCGCGGCGTCGGCTACATGGTCCCGACGTGAACCTGCGCGTGCGGGTCTTTGGCGCGGTGGTGCTGCTGCTCGGCCTGACGGTGATCGGCGCCTGGCTGGTGGCCGGCGGGGCCGTGCTGCGGCCGCTGCTCCAGGGCCTCTCCGACGAGCGGCTGGACACCGCCATCTTCGTCGCCCGCCGCCTCCAGGAGGAGCCCGCCGGCTCGCGCCGGGAGCTCGCCCGCCGCCTCTCCAAGGACGAGGGCGTGCGCCTGCGTCTCTTCGACGAGCTGCCGACCCCTCCTCCCAACGCCCGCGGGCGGACCCGGATCATCGAGCGCGAGGGCTACACCCTCTACACCCTGCGCGGCGCGAAGGCCCCGGTGCTGGTGGCCCTGGGCGAGCGCGGAGGGCCGCCCTACCTGGGCGTCCACTTCCGGGTCGACCTGGAGCGCCCGCAGCGGCTGGTGGGCCTGGGGCTGCTGCTGCTGCTGGGCGTGGCCTTGCTCGGCGCGACGGCCGCCAGCCGCTGGATGCTGGCCCCGCTGGAGCTGGCGGGCCAGGCCATGCAGCGCATCGCCGACGGCGATCTGGACCACCGCGTCCAGGGCGGGGACGACGCCGCCGGCCGCATCGGCGCCACCTTCAACCGCATGGCCCAGCGGGTCCAGGGCCTGGTCATCGGCCAACGCGAGCTGATGGCGGCCGTCTCGCACGAGCTGCGCACGCCGCTGAGCCGGATGCGGCTGAGCCTGGAGCTGCTGCGCGAGGAGGGCGCCCCCGAGGCGCGCATCGCCGCCGTCGAGCGCGACATCGAGGAGATGGACGCGCTGGTCGGCGAGCTGCTGGAGAGCGCCCGCCTGCACCAGGGCCAGCTCGCCTTGCGCCTGCAGACCGTCGCCCTGCGGACGCTGATCGACGAGGCCCTGGCCTCCAGCGAGCTGGGCGACCGCCCCATCCGGGTGGAGGTGGAGGAGCTCGAGCTCCAGGGGGACCCGGCCCGGCTGCTGCGGGTGCTGCGCAACCTGCTGTCCAACGTGGCCCGCTACACGCCCGCCGGCAGCCCGCTGGACCTGAGCGGGCGCGCCCGGGGCGAGGAGATCCTGGTCGAAGTCGCCGATCGGGGCCCCGGCGTGGCCGAGGAGGAGCTGGAGCGGCTCTTCGAGCCCTTCTTCCGGGCAGAGGCCAGCCGCAGCCGGCGCACCGGCGGCCTGGGGCTGGGCCTGATGCTGGTGCGCCAGATCGTCGAGGCCCACGGCGGTCGCGTCGAGGCCCTCAACCGCGAGGGCGGAGGCCTGTGCGTGCGGGTGATCCTGCCGCGCGGCGCGGTCGAGCCGACCTGAAGGTCAGCGTCGGCGGCACTCGGCGAAGGCCTGGTCGCAGACCAGGGTGACCCGCTCGCCCGGGGCCAGGGTGATCGTGCCGGCCTTGCCGGCGGCCTGGTCGGCCCGTCCATCGAAGCGCACCCAGATCTCGTAGGTGCCCGGCGGGACCTCGCCGCTGCTGACCTGGAGGGTGCCGCCGCTGCCCTTGAGCCCGACCCGGCTGACGTCGCCGCTGACGGTCAGGTGGGCCTTCGCCGCCGGAGCGGGGCTGGCCGCGGCTGCAGGCGCGGGGGTCGCCGCGGGAGTCGCCGCGGGGGCGGGGGCGGGCTCTGTGGCCTTGGGCGCGGGCGCCCCTGGAGAGGGTTCAGTGGTCTTGGGCGCGGGCGCCTCTGGAGAGGGTTCTGTGGTCTCGGGCGCAGCCGGAGACGGCTCGGCTGGCGCGGGGCCGGCCGGGGGTGCGGGCTCGGCGAGCAGCTCGGTGCCGAGCTCGACCTCGACCCTCTCGGCGGGGGTCGTCGGCTGCAGCTCGCCCGAGGGCGAGGGCCAGAGCAGCCAGGCCAGCAGGCCCACGGCCGCCAGCCCGGCC
>DDSR01000019.1 GCA_002343455.1 Deltaproteobacteria bacterium UBA2385
CGCCGCCGAGCTGGGCGTCGATCTGCACGAGGTCGCCGGCACAGGACCCCACGGGGCGGTGCGCCGGCCCGACATCGAGGCCCACCGGCAGCGGCTCGAAGCGGCCCCGGCCCCGGCTCCCACCGGCCATGCCGAGGCCATGCGGCGGGCCATCGCCATCGCCATGACCCGCTCCAACCGCGAGATCCCGCACTACCACCTCGTGCAGGAGATCGATCTGTCCGCGGCGCTGACCTGGCTGGGTCGCTTCAACCTGGACCGCCCGGTCGCGCAGCGGGTGCTGCCCGCCGCCCTGCTCATCCGCGCCAGCGCCCTGGCCCTGGCCCGCCACCCCGAGCTCAACGGCACCTGGCGCTGCAGCCCCGAGGATCCCGTCGGTCGCTTCGAGCCCGCCCTTGGGGTCCACCCCGGCATCGCCATCAGCCTGCGCGGCGGCGGCCTGGTCCGGCCGGCCCTGCCGCACGCCGACCGCCTGCCCCTGCCCGAGCTGATGGCCCAGCTCGGCGATCTCGTCGAGCGGGCCCGCGCCGGTCGCCTGCGCTCCAGCGAGCTGGCCCAGCCGACCATCACGCTCACCAACCTCGGCGACACCGGCAGCGACGCCGTCCTCGGGCTGATCTACCCGCCCCAGGTGGCCCTGCTCGGCTTCGGCCGCATCGCCGAGCGCCCCGTGGCCGTCGACGGCCTGCTCGGCGTCCGCCCCACCGTCGTCGCCAGCCTCTCCGCCGACCACCGCGCCAGCGACGGCCACGCCGGCTCGCGCTTCCTCAACCGCCTCGACCGCCTCCTCCAGAGCCCCGAGAAGCTCCCATGACCCGCGACCAGGCCCTCGCCCACGCCTCCGCCGTGCTCGGCGCCATCGCCCCCGAGGTCGACCTCGCCGCCATCGACCCCACCGAGCGCCTGCGCGACGAGGCCGACATCGACAGCATGGACTTCCAGCGCCTGGTCGCCGGTATCGCTGCCCGCACCGGCGTCGAGATCCCCGAGTCCGCCTACCCCCAGGTCGCCACCCTCGACGGCCTGCTCGGCTGGCTGGAGGCCCGCGGCTGATCAGATCAGGAGTCAGGTCGTTTCAATTCCATTTCCCCACACATCCCTCCCTTCCGCGGGCGCCGCCCCCCAAAGCGGGTAGACCCCCGCCATGCCAACTCCATTGACCATCGCCGTGGCTGGCGCCACGGGCTTCGTGGGCCGGCACCTCTGCGGCCTGCTGCGCGACCGGGGGCATCGGGTCATCGGCCTGGGGCGCAGCGTGCCCGACGGCGCGCAGCAGGACGGCCTCACCTGGCGGCGGGCCGACCTCTACCGCCTGCGGCAGACCGAGCGGGCCCTTGCCGGCGCCGACGTGGTCGTCTACCTGGTGCACTCGATGATGCCGGGCACCCGCCTGCAGCAGGGCCGCTTCGAGGACCTTGACCTCCTGCTGGCGGACAACGTCGGCCGGGCGGCGGCGGCCGTGGGGGCCCGACGCATCGTCTACCTGGGCGGGCTGCTCCCCCCCGTGGGCGGCAGCTCGCGGCACCTCGACAGCCGCCGCGAGGTCGAAGAGGCCCTGGCGGCCCACGGCGTGCCGGTCACGACCCTGCGCGCCGGGCTGGTGATCGGCCCGCACGGCAGCAGCTTCCGCATCTTGGAGCGGCTGGTGACCCGCCTGCCCGGGCTCGTCCTGCCGCGCTGGACCCGGGAGCGGACCCAGCCCATCGCGCTCGACGACGTGCTGCAGCTGCTGGCCCGGGTGAGCGAGGTGCAAGCGCCTCGGGACGAGGCCATCAACGTCGGCGGCCCCGAGGTCCTGACCTACGGCGACCTGATCGCCCGAACGGCCAAGGCCATGGGCCTCGATCGCCCCCTGGTCCCGGTGCCGATCGGCTCGCCCTTCTTCAGCGAGCTGTGGGTGACGGCCGTGACGGGGGTCCCGCGCCAGCTCACCGGGCCCCTGATCGAGAGCCTGGAGCACTCGATGCTCGCCGGCGATCGTACAGAGCAGCGGGCGCTCGGCGTCGAAGGCATGGGCGTCGACGAGGCCTTGAAGCGCGCCCTGTCCGGCAAGGTCGACGCGCCCGACGTCCGCCCTCCCCGCGGTGAGTCCAGCGAAGGGGCCCGAAGGGACACCGTGCGCAGCGTGCAGCGCATGCGACTTCCGGCAGGCTGGACCGCCGCCGACGCCGCCCGCGCCTACCTCGACTGGCTGCCTCGCGGACTGTTTCCCTTTCTTCGCGTCCACGAAGCCGCCGACGAAGGCGCGGCGATCGCCCTGCGCGGGCTGGGGCTGCACCTGCTCGTGCTGCGCCCCGACACCCTGCGCTCCACCCCCGATCGGGCCATCCTGACCGTGGTCGGGGGCCGCCTGGCCCGCCCCCAGGACCCCCAGATCGCCCGCCTGGAGCTGCGCCAGGTGCTCGACGGGCGCACCCTGGTCGCCGCGGTCCACGACTTCGAGCCCAGCCTGCCCTGGCTGGTCTACCGCCTCACCCAGGCGCCCATACACCAGCTGGTGATGCACGCCTTCGGCGCCTGGCTGGCCCGTCAGAAGCTGCAGCCATCCGCCCAGGGATCGTACTTGGCGCCCGTCCCCAGGTAGTCCCCCAGCAGCGCCGTCGGGTGCGGGCTGACCTGCTGGTAGAGGTTCTGGAAGGTGCGCAGGGCGTGCGGCATCAACCGCTGCTCGCAGATGTCGTAGTGCACCATCGAGCCCCACTGCTGAAGCTCGCTGGCGCTGTCGAAGTCGACGTAGTCGGCGTGGCTCATATGACAGAGCAGGCAGTGCTTGCTGACCACGTCCTGGTAGACGTCCTGGTCGTCGGCGCTTCCGGCCCAGCCCGCGGGCACGGCGTGGAAGTCGGGCGAGGTGGTCGGCAACACATTCGTGGTCGAGGCGCTGCTGCCGTACCAGAGGTGGACCAGAGAGCGCGTCTCCGGATCGTCCAGGGTGCGCAGCACGGCCTCGTTCAGCTCGCGGAAGGCGGCCTCCTGGCTGGCTGCGTCGATGCCCGAGGGGCCGCCCCCGGGCAGGGTGTCCAGGTAGCCGTAGGACCCCGCGTCGAAGGGGATGAAGCTCGCCCCCACGTCGCCCCAGCCCGACCAGCCGGCGCTGGCGACGTCCTGGCTGCTGATGTGATCCCCGCCGTGGCAGTTCATGCAGAGCTGCGGCACGGCCCGGGGCCCGGTACCGTCCAGGTCGATGCTGGTCAAGCGCGAGGTCCCGGCCGCGTCGAAGACGTAGAAGCGGGTGAAGAACTCCGGCGTGGCGCTCTTGTCCAGAGGATCGGGCGCCCAGTCCATCGCCACCGTCGCGATCGGCTGCCCGGCCAGGAAGGCGGCGAAGTCGGCGTAGTTCGTCACGTACATGCAGACCCGGCCGTCGCTGCCGGTATAGCTGAACATGTCACGGATGAAGCCCAGGTCGGAGCGGTTCTGGTAGGTAGCCTGGACGTCGCCGATGCCGGAGGGCCAGCCGCAGACGTTGTCCTTCCAGTCGGAGAGCGTCGTGGCCAGCCCGTCGGGATCGATCGTGTCGTAGTAGCTCTGGGCGAGGTCGTCGGCCGACAGGCTGGTCGAGCCCACCGTCACCGGCTCCAGCCGATGGCGGGTCAGCCAGGCCGGCGCCGGCACGGTCGGCAGCTCGGGGAGGACGACCTCGGTACACTCCGCCTCGGGGCCGAGGTTCCAGGGAAGGGCGGCGCTGGTCTTGCCCACCGAGACGGTGCGCGCGGTCGAGGGATCCGGCTCGCAGACCCCTCCCAGGCTGAGCGTGACCGACTGTCCGAGCGGCAGCCCGCCCAGGTGGATCGGAGCCTGGTGGATGGGCCAGCTCCGGCTGACCGTCTGGCCGCTGGCCGAGGTCCAGGTGCCGTAGACCGTCGTGTAGCCGCTCCACTGGTCGGCGTAGACCGTCACACAGCCCGGGCTGTAGGGTTCGGCCACCGTCATCCAGCCCAGCGCGTCCACCTCGAAGCTGGCGTAGCCGTCCACGACGGTGGCCAGCTCACCGGTGCCCTGCCAGACCGGCTCGTCCAGCTTGGTGTCGGGGCCCGGTCCCGTCCAGAGCGCGACCTGCCGCTCGCCGCTCCAGTCGTGACCCAAGGCCACCTTGAGCTGCACGGGCGCGTCGCTGGGCACGATCCGGGCGTCGAGCGGGTTGCCATCCTCGTCGTCGAAGGAGAGCCAGACGGTGGACAGCGGAGACAGGGCGCTCAGCTCGGGGCTCTGCCCCACCGTCTCCAGCGGCTGGCTGGAGGCGCCCGAGACGATCGACAGCCGCGGGACAGCCGTGTCGGGCAGGGCCTCGCGACCGATGTAGACCGTGCGATCGGGGATCCGCAGGCTGAAGCTGCCGTCGGAGGCCGTCCAGGTGGTCGCCCCGCCGCCGCTGGAGCGCTCCATCAGCGCCGTGTCCGCCAGCTCGGCCTCGGCGAGGCAGGGGGCGACGTCCCGCAGCAGGGAGGCGCTGGCGTCGTCGGGGATGTGGACCGAGCTGGGGGCGAGGTCGGGGCCGTTGAGCCAGTAGAAGCCCGGGCTGAGCCAGGCCTGGGGCCGCTCGGAGTCCAGCAGCTCCTCCTCGCCTTCGGGCGGGACGGCCTCGCCGTGGGGGCTGAGGCGGCGACCCGCCAAAGCGGCGCTGCTCAGCAGCACGGAGGCATCCTCGGCCGGGTACACCCGCGGCGTGTCGCAGGCGACCAGGAAGTGGTCGGTCTCTCCACAGACCAGGATGGTCTTGTCGCCGGGCTCGCGGCGCAGGCTGACCAGCGCCTCGCGCGAGCCGATGTCGGTGGTGCGGCCGTTGCTGTAGGAGCGCAGCGCGGTGAAGGCCTCGCTCGGCGGCACGAAGGAGTGAGCCAGGGCGTCCCCCTCCGTCTGGGCGAGGACCGCGCTCAGGTAGAGCTGCGCCTCTGTCTCCGTGCTCTCCACCAGGGTGCTGTACAGTCGCGGGACGGGGATCGGCAGGCTGAGGTCGACCGCGCGCGAGGCGGTGATGCCGGCCTCGGCCTCAGCCCCGGCCCCTCCCTCGGCGTAGACGGTGGCGACCCGGGCGGCGCCGTCCAGCAGGTAGTCCCCCGAGCGGTTCGGCCGGGTCAGGGAGGTCTCGGCGTACCAGTAATAGTAGGGCGACTCTCCCCAGACCTTCGGCCGGGCGGCGTCCTGCGTGAAGCCGCAGGAGGCCAGCATCCCGACTCCGGAACAGTAGGTCCGGCCATCGCCCAGGGTCAGCCGGCCCTTGATCATATGGCTGTCGTCCCAGTCCACACCGAGCCAGGCCCGGATCTCGCCGTCCTCATCGATCTCCAGGGGTTCGCCGCAGCCCTCGGTCTCGCCGGGCAGGATCCAGCAGCCGGTCCACTCCTCGTCGCCCAGCTCGAGCACGGCCGAGGCCTGACCGCTCTCGTCGGTCACCTCGGGCAGCAGGATCCGGCTGCCCTCGGAGCCCTGCAGGATCAGGGTGGCCTCGGGGATGGCCTGGGTCAGGTTGCCGTCCTCGCGCAGGTGCAGGCTGAGGTGGACCCGCACGGAGCGCGCCTCGGCCGCGCCGCCGTCGCTGCCGCCGTCGCCCGTGGGGTCCCCGCCCCCGTCGCCCGTGATGTCGCCGCCCCCGTCGCCCGTGGGGTCCCCGCCCCCGTCGCCGGTCCCGCCGCCGTCG
>DDSR01000398.1 GCA_002343455.1 Deltaproteobacteria bacterium UBA2385
TTCCAGCCATAGGCCTTGAAGCGCGCCGGCGTGTCGTCCACGAACCAGGGCGCCACCTGGCCGTCGATGGAGATGCCGTTGTCGTCGTAGATCGCGACCAGCTTGTTCAGCTTCCAGGCGCCGGCCAGCGCGCAGGCCTCGTGGCTCACGCCCTCCATCAGGCAGCCGTCGCCGGCCAGGACCCAGGTGCGGTGGTCGACCAGCTCTTCGCCGAAGCGGGCCCGCAGCCAGGCCTCGGCAAGGGCCATGCCGACGGCGTTGGCGAAGCCCTGACCCAGCGGGCCGGTGGTCGTCTCGATGCCGGGGGCCTCGCCGTACTCGGGGTGGCCGGCGCAGGGGCTGCCCCACTGGCGGAAGTTGCGGATGTCGTCCAGGCTGATGCCGGCCTTGTCCGGGCTGCGGGTGCCCGTCAGGTGCAGCATCGAGTACAGCAGCATCGAGGCGTGGCCGTTGCTGAGCACGACCCGGTCGCGATCGGCCCAGCCGGCGTCGGCGGGGTCGTAGCGGAGCAGGCGGGTCCACAGCACCGTGGCGATGTCGGCCATGCCCATCGGCGCCCCGGGGTGCCCGGAGTCGGCCTTCTGGACCGCGTCCATCGCCAGGCCCATGACCGTCAGGGCGGTGAGGCCCTCGATCTGGTCTTCGAGGCGGGCGCCGAGGATGTCGGCTTCTTCGCTCTCGGCCTGGCTGTCGTTCTGGCTGGGGTCGCTGTCGCGGTTCATCACGGCCTCCGGGGGCGGGCCGCATAACCGGCCGGATCGGATTCAGGGGGGATGAGAGAGCGGTTCGGGTTAGCCTCGCCGGCCACTCGCTCGGAGCCCCCCATGTCCTCGCCCCGCATCACCCCCCGCGCCCAGGACTACAGCCGCTGGTACCAGGACGTCATCGCCGAGGCCGACCTCGTCGACGCCTCGCCCGTGCGCGGCTGCATGGTCATCAAGCCCCACGGCTACGCCATCTGGGAGGCCATCCGCGACGATCTGGACGCCCGCTTCAAGGCCACCGGCCACGTCAACGCTTACTTCCCCCTCTTCATCCCCCAGAGCTTCCTCTCCAAGGAGGCCGAGCACGTCGAGGGCTTCGCCAAGGAGTGCGCGGTCGTCACCCACCACCGCCTCAAGGCCACGCCCGAAGGCGTCATCCCCGATCCCGACGCCCGGCTGGAAGAGCCCCTGGTCGTCCGCCCCACCAGCGAGACGATCATCTGGCATATGTACGGCCGCTGGATCTCCTCCTGGCGGGACCTGCCGATCCTGATCAACCAGTGGGCCAACGTGGTGCGCTGGGAGATGCGGACCCGGCCCTTCCTGCGCACGGCGGAGTTCCTCTGGCAGGAGGGCCACACCGCCCACGCCAGCAGCGAGGAGGCGCAGGAGGAGACCCGGCGCATGCTCGACGTCTACCGCGACTTCAGCGAGCAGATCCTGGCCCTGCCGGTGGTGCGAGGCGTGAAGAGCGCCAGCGAGCGCTTCGCCGGGGCCATCGACACCTACACGATCGAGGGCATGATGCAGAACGGCTGGGCCCTGCAGTGCGGGACCAGCCACTTCCTGGGCCAGAACTTCGCCAAGGCCTTCGAGGTGACCTTCCAGAACAAGGAAGGGCAGCTCGAGCACGTCTGGGCGACGAGCTGGGGGGTCTCGACCCGGCTGGTCGGCGCCGTGATCATGGCGCACAGCGACGACGACGGGCTGGTGCTGCCGCCCAAGGTCGCCCCCATCCAGGTGGTGATCGTGCCGATCTACAAGGCCGAGACCCGCCAGACGGTGATCGACTACTGCGAGCGCATCGCGGCGAGCCTGCGACCCGGGATCCGCGTGCGCATCGACGACCGCGAGAACCTCAAGCCCGGCGCCAAGTACTTCGAGTGGGAGCGCAAGGGCGTGCCCTTCCGGTTGGAGGTCGGCCCCCGCGACGTCGAGGCCGGCACCGCCATGGTCAAGAGCCGCCTGGGCGGCGACAAGGGCAGCCTGACCGTCGACGAGGGGCTGGGGGCCGTGGTGCAAGGCATGCTCGACGCCTTTCAGCAGGCCCTCTACGACCGGGCCCTGGCCGCGCGAACCGAGCGCACCGTCGAGGTAGACAGCTACGAGGCCCTCAAGGCCCGGCTGGAGAGCGACGCGGCCTGGTTCCTGGTGCCCTGGGCCGACGACGCCGAGAACGAGGCCTTCATCAAGACCGACTGCAAGGCGACCATCCGCTGCTTCCCGCTGGAGGGCCAGGAGCAGGCGCAGGGACGGACCTGCTTCTACTCGGGGCGGCCGGCCACCCATATGGCCATCTTTGCCCGCGCCTACTGAGCGAGCCTCCATCGCCCTGCCGCTGGCCATCGCGGCGGCGGGCGCCCTGCTGCTGGGCGGCCTGAACATCGCCAACGTCCGGGCCTTCGCCCCCCACTGGGGCCAGGACCTGGCCTTCTTCACCCAGATCGCCTGGTCGGCCAGCCAGGGGGGCCCCTGGGCCAGCCCCCTGCTGCACGAGCCGCAGGGCTTCTTCCAGATGGTGCACAGCCACCTCGTCCTGCCGCTGGTGGTCGGGGTCTACGCGCTGATCCCCCGGCAGGAGGTGCTGCTCGCCTTCCAGGGCGCCTTCGTCGGCCTCGCCCTCTGGCCGGCCTTCCGGCTCGCCGAGACGGTCGCTCGGGAGCGAGAGGTGCGGCGTCCGGCGCTGCTGGCTTCGCTGGCGGCGCTCTCGCTGCTGCTGCTGGGCCCCCTCCAGGGGGTGGGCAGCGCCGACTTCCGGCCGAGCGCGCTCTTCCTGCCCGGGCTGGTCGGCGTGTTTGCCGCGGCCCGCCAGGGCAGCGTCACGCAAGCCCTGCTCTGGTCCCTGGTCGCCCAGGCCGGCCGGCAGGAGGCCAGCTACCTGCTGATCCCGGCAGGGCTGGCGCTGTGTCTGTTTCCCTGGGGGGGAGCGCGGCGCTGGCGGGTCGGGCTGGCGGTGCTTGCTCTCGCGGGCCTCTGTTTCGGGCTGTGGATCCTGGCCAAGCCCCAGATGTTCTTCCACTTCGATCCGCGGCGGGTCGTCACGGAGGAGGCCGGGCCGCTGGACCCGGACCTGGTGCAGGCGAGGCTGCGCTTCCTAGGGCGCTGGCTGCGCTCCGGAGGCGTGCTCGGCGTCTTGCAGCCCACCGCCCTGCTGGCCGGGCTGCCCCTGGCGGCCCAGCTCGCCCGCGACAGCCGCGAGTGGACCGCCGAGCTGGGGCCCTCGGTGCACTGGCATGTCTCCTGGCTCTGTTTTGCCGTGCCGGGGATGCTGGCGGGGGCGATGGCCTGGCCCCGGCGGGCCGGGGGGGCGATCGTCGGAGTGATCCTGCTGGCCGTGTTGAACCTGAGCTCCTTCCCGCAGCACATGGTCCGTTCGGGCCAGCCCGAGCTGCGCGCCCTGGTCGAGCTCGTCGGCCCCGAGGAGCGCGTCGGGGCCGATCACGACACCATCGCCGCCCTGGCCGGGAGGGCGGTGCTGTGGAACCTGGACAGCCTGCACCTGGGAGAGGAGCAGCGTCC
>DDSR01000330.1 GCA_002343455.1 Deltaproteobacteria bacterium UBA2385
ATGGGTAACTATCCAGAAACAGCGGGGGGTGCTGGGGCCTCGCCGGCCCCCTCCCCCCGAGCGGCCTACCCTGCGCACCGGATGGCCGCTCGTCACCCCCCCGGCTGTAGAGTTAGCCCGGACGAGGGAGGTGAGATGGGAGGCGTCAGCCTCAAGCTGGTAGGACCCTGGCCCGCTTGGAACGACCAGGCGCAGCGGGGGACCATGCACAGCATCGACGGCGACGAGCCTGCACAGGCCGTCCTCATCCTGCCGGTGCCCGACGAGCCCACCCTCCAGGCCGCCCAGCAGGAAGGTCGCCGCCTGCTGGCCCTGCGCCACCCCCAGATCCTGCCGCTGGTCCGGGTGATGGCGGTCGCCGGCCAGCCCTGCACCATCCACCCCTTCGACGACCAGCTCAGCCTGGAGCGCCTGCGTCGCGAGCTGAACGCCAGCGGACAGAGCCTGCCGCTGCGGGTGGTGCTGGACCTCGCGGTGGGGGTGGCCGACGCGCTGGGCACCGCCTGGAACGACGCTCCGGCGGGCGTGGTCGGCTCGATCCTCCACCCCGGCGTCTGGCCCGGCCTGCTGCTGCTCGACGCCAAGGGCGGGCTGCAGGTGGCGGGCTTCCGCGCCCTGCCTCGCCCGGCCCTGCCCCCCACGCGCCCCGGTTACCTCGCGCCCGAGGGCCTCGTCGGCCCCGCGGCCCTGGCCTACGGCTGCGGCGCCCTGCTGGTCGACCTGCTCGTCGGCGAGCCGCCGGCCCCCTCCTCGCTGGCCCCAGATCGGCAGGCGGCGCTGATCCGCCGCAGCCTGATCCGGATCCTCTCCCGCCCCGGGGCCCGGGTCCCCGAGCGCCTGGTCGAGGTCATCCAGTCCTGCCTCGCGGTCGACCCGGCCGAGCGCCCCTCGCTGCCCCGGCTCTCGATCCAGCTCTCGGCCCTGGCGACCGAGCAGCCCGGGCCGGGCCTGGCCGAGTGGTACCGGGCGGTCGTCGATCCGCTGCGGGAGCGGCTGGCCCGCTCGGCCCCCTCGCGCGAGGCCCCGCCGGTGCGCTTCACGCCGGCGCCCTTCCGCGACGCCGACCCCGGCCTCGCCCCGACGACCGAGGGCGGCACCGTCTCGCGGCGGGCCAGCGCCGACTCGGTGACCGAGCACCAGACCGAAGAGGTCACCGGCCGCCTGCAGGAGACCAACTCCGCGCAGACCGCCGCGATGGCCCCACGGCCCGAGCCTGCCACTGGCGTCGAGCAGCAGCAGCCCGAGCCCGCCACCGCCGAGGCCGTCGGCGCCATCGCCATCGGGGGCGATGTCCCGCTGCTGTCGGCCCCCCTCGACTCGGACGAGGTCGAGGCGTGGCGCCCCCGCAGCCGAGCGCCAATGCTGGCCGCCCTGGGGGCGCTGGCGCTGCTCGTCGGCGTCGGGGCCTGGCTGCGGCCTTGGGAGGACTCGTCGGCGGTCGTCGAAGAGGTCGCCTCGCCCACGCTTCCTGCCGCGCTGGAGCCGCTGGAGGTCGAAGAGCTCGGGGCGCCCCTGCCCGAGGAGGCGCCGCCCCAGCCGGAGCCGGTGCCTGAGGTGGTTGAGGCCCCAGAGCCTGCTCCCGAGCCTCCTGCTCCCGCACCGGAGCCTGCGCCGGAGCCCGCTCCCATCGTCGCGGCCGCCGTCCGCCGGGCCCCCGAGCCCGAGGCCTCGCCCGCCCGGATCGCGCCTGCGCCGGCTTCGAGCACGCCAGCGCCGGCCCGGACTGTCCCCGAGCCCGCGCAGCCCGTCGATCCCGACAGCCCGCAACAGGTCGTCATCGTCGGCGGCGGCACCAGCACCCGCTCGACCCCGCCGCCGCCGCCCCCGGTGGCGCCACCGCCCTACACCCTCTCCTTCAGCGCCAGCAGCGCCGCGGTCGCCGGGATGGAGGTCTCCTGCCACGGCGGGCGGGTCGGCTCGGGCATGTCGGTCACCATCACCGGCGCGCCGGCGGGCCCCTGCAAGGTCACGGGCACCACCCCGGACGGCGGTCGGCTCGTGGCCCTGGTGATCGCGCGCGAGGATCGCAGCTACCGCTGCTTCGAGGGCGGCGAGCGCAGCTGCCAGTAGCGTAGAATGCCGGGATGAACGCCCGGCCTCCCCTCGACCTGTCCCAGGCTCCGCGCTGGGCGCAGCCCTGGCGGCCCTGGCTCTCTCCCTTGCCCGAGCGCAGCGTCCTGCTCTGCGCCGGCCTGGGTGGCCTCGCCCAGGACCTGCTCCCCGAGGCTCACCCCCGCGCCGAGCAGGTCGCCAGCGCCGCCGCCGGCCTCGCGCTGTTGACCAAGCTCGACGATCAGCAGATCGACCGCCTGGACCTGCTGCCCGGTCGGCGCGTCTTCGAGGCCCGGCCGGCCGAGGTGCGGGCCGCGGCTGAGCGGATCCTGGCCCCCAGCCTCGCGGACCTGCTCTCGGGCGAGGGCCAGACCTTCGCCGGCGCCCTCGGCCGCAGCCTGCGCGCCCTGGCCGACTCCGAGCGCCTCGATCAACTGCACGCCTTCCTCCAGGCGGGCTGGGATCTGCAGGCCCGGGCCCTGGCCGTCATGACACGGCCCCAGGGCGAGGCCGAGCCGGACGCCGTATGGGAGGCCACCGCCGAGGTCGGCACCACCTGGCTGCTCGGCGTCGCCCTGCCCGGCTGGCTGCCCCCCGAAGCCGGAGCCTTCCCCGACGAGGATGAGCTGCGCGCCCTGCGCGCCTGGGGCCTCGCCATCCAGGCCGCCGACGCGCTCTGCGACCACCCCCGCGACCGCGCCGACGGCCTGATCAGCACGATCGCCTCTGTCCACCGCGACCACGAGCAGCTCGCCGCGCTCAGGCCCGCCCGCGCCCTCCTCCCCCGCTGGCCGCGGCTGGAGCGGCGCTTCGCCTCTGTCCACGAGCTGCTCATCCAGCGCTGGAGGCAGCGATGTTCGGCCTGTTGAGGCCCGCGCGGCTGGAGGGGCCCGACCGCCTGCTGCACCGTCGACTGTACTGCGGGCTGTGCCAGTCCACCGGCCAGCAGCAGGGGCAGGCCTTGCGCGCGCTCCACAGCCACGACGCCGTCCTGATGGCCACCCTCGCCGAGGCCCTGGCCATCGAGGAGGCCCCCGCCTCGCGCACCCGCTGCCCCATGCTGCCCATCGTCCATCGCCCCACGGTCGACGGATCCTCGCCCGGCATGCGCTTCGCCTCGGCGCTGCAGATCCTGCTCGCCGACCAGTGGGCCGCCGATCGGGCCGTCGAGCGGCCCCTCTGGAGAGGCGCGCGCTGGCTGCTGAGCGGCGCCGTCGGCCGGGCCTGGGAGGAGATGAACCGCCTCGGCGTCGGCCTGCACGAGCTGCGCGGCTTCGAGGGCCGGCAGGAGAAGGCCGAGTCGCGGGCCCGGGCGGCGGCGGACCCCCTGAGCGTGGCCGCTGCCCCTACCGTTCGGGCCCTGGGGCTCGGCTTCGCGGCGCTGGCCCAGCTGCCCGGCGGACAGTCCCAGGCCGCGCCGGCCTTGAAGGCGCTGGGAGAGGCGGTCGGGTTCTGCATCTACACCATCGACGCCCTCGACGACCTGCGCGAGGACGTGCAACGCGGCGACTTCAACCCGCTGGTGGGCGACGCCGACCACACCCGCACACGGGCGCGCTTGTTCGGGGCTTTGGATCGAGTTCAGGCCGTCTTGGAGGAGCTCCCCCTGCAGCGCCACCGCAGCCTGCTCGACGAGGTCCTGGTCCGCTCGCTGCGGGGCCGGGCCGAGCTCGCCATTCGCCGGGCCGAGCAGGCCGCCGATGCCCGAAGGCTGGCCTTCTGGGGGCTGCTCGGCGCCCGGCTCGCCGCGCTGTGGCTCTTCGTCGGCGCCCTGTTCAGCCTCGCCCGTCCCGCCCGGGCGGCGGGGGGCCCGCAGGCCTCGATGGGCTGCTCGCAGATGCCCAACTTGGCCGACAACGAGCCGGCCGAGGGCGCCTACCACCTCGACGACTGTCTCGGGGACTGGTTCTGCGGCCTGCCCAGGCGGGTGGGGGAGAGCGTCGGGGTCTGCTGGGAGGGGACGAAGCCGCACCTGCATGACTTGAAGCAGGTGTGGACCGACGGGCAGCACGGGCTCGGGGAGATCGCACGGGCGACCTGCTGGACCGAGCCGGGGCACGTCTTGCGCGACGGGGTCGGCATGGGCGTCGCGACGGTGACCTGCCCGCCGTCGACGGGGAGCTATTGCTACGGGCCGGAGTGCAATCCGGGCTTCTGTTCAGACTTCTGCACCTGTTGTTGCAGCGACGAAGGTGCCAGCTGTCAGGTGTAAACCATGAGACTACCTGCGGTCACCGAAGAGACCTGGCCCGCGTTCCGCGCGCGGGCGCTGCCCGTCTGGCAACCCGCCCTCGATGAGCTGCGGCTGCGCTGGGGCTTGAGCGGTGAATTCGAGCGGCTCCCCGGGGGTGAGGACAGCGCCGCGTTTGCGGTGGGTGAGTTGGTGGTCAAGCTCTCTCCGCCGGGATCGACTCGCTGGGTCGACAAAGAGGTACGTCTGCTCGGTCGGGTCGGCGGGCAACTGCCCGTGCCCGTGCCGCGGGTCGTCGAGCGCCATGACGAGGACGGGTGGATCGTGTTGTTGCTGACACGGATCCCCGGTGTCCTGGCCGAGACCGCCTGGCCCTCGCTGACGGAAGAGGAGCGAGAGGCCGTCCTCCGTGAGCTCGGCGGGATCATGCGGGCCTTCCGCGAGGTGCCCTCGGAGTCGGACGCGGGCGTGTTGCTTCATGGGGATCTCACGGGCGAGAACGTGCTGCTCGAAACGCGCGACGGCCGCTGGCGGGTGAGTGGAGTCCTCGACTTCGCCGGGTCCTTCGTGGGTGAGGCGGGCATGGAGATCGTCACGCCGGGCCTGTTCCTGGCGCGTGGGGTGCGGGGGAGGATCGCGGCGCTGGTGCAGGGGGCGGGGTTTGCGGAGAGCACCGTGGAGCAGCGGGTGGCCTGGCACCTGGGGCATCCGTTCTGTCAGCTGGAGCGGGATCTGGGGATGTGCGGGGCGGGGACGGTGGAGGAGATCTGGGG
>DDSR01000443.1 GCA_002343455.1 Deltaproteobacteria bacterium UBA2385
GGCCTGGCGCGGGGGGAGGCGGGCTGGAGGCCGGGGGAGGGCTCCAGGCCTGGCGCGCGGGCACCTCGGCGGGCAACTCCTCGTCCTCGTCGTCGGTCAGCATCGCGGCGATCTTCTCGCGCGACCAGATGGCCGTGCTCTGCCCCTTGGCGCTGCCGGCCTGGCGCACCTTGAAGCCGCTGGCCCCGGCGACCGGGCCCCCCAGCTCTTGCGGGCCGCCCAGCATCTCCTCGATCATCGGCCGCGGCGCGCGAGGCGCGCGGGCTCCCCCGGCGGCCGGGACCGCGCGGGCGGCCCAGCCGGCGAGGTCCTTGCCCGGGGCCTGCGCCGCCACCTGGAAGAGCACGTTGGCCACGTCCAGCGGGGCCGGGCGCTCGTCGGGCTCGTAGGCCAGCATCGAGCACAAGAAGCTGCGCACATCCTGCATCCAGGCCTTGTCCGCCAGCTCGCCCCAGTCGATGCGCATCAGGTGGGCGACCACGTGATCGTCGTGGCCGTCGCGGTCCCGCGGGACCTGGCCCAGCGCGTCGCCCGAGAGCACCGCGTGCAGCGCCCGGCCCAGCGAGTAGATGTCGGTGGCGATGCCCTGCGGCCGGCCTTCGGGGGCGCGGGTGCTGCGGCGGGGCAGGCCGAAGCCCGCGATGCTGACGCTGCCGTTGGCCTGGATGAAGACGCCGGCCTCGTCCAGGTCGCCGTGCGAGGCCTGGTCCTCTTCCGCGATGGAGAGCGCGTCGGCGAGGCAGGCCACCAGCTCCAGCGCGGCGCGGACCGGCAGGGCCCCGCCCTCCAGCAGCGTGTTCAGGGCGACGCCCTTGGGCTGGCCCTCATCGGTGAGGATCTGGCCCTCATCTCCCGGCTCTCGGGTGTAATACCAGGTCACTCGCCCGACTCCTGTGGTCCCCCCTCAATAGCACAGCAGGCCGGCCCGGGCGCGCGGGGAGGGGGCAGGCTATCAGCGAGCCATGGCTGACGTACACCTCCCCAAGGGCATGCGGGACATCCTCCCGCAGCAGATGATCCTCCGCCAGCGGGTGATCTCCACCATCCAGCAGGTCTTCCTGCGCTACGGCTTCGCCCCGCTGGAGACCCCGGCGATGGAGCGCATCGAGACGCTCACTGGCAAGTACGGCGACGAAGGCGACAAGCTGATCTTCCGCGTGCTCAAGCGGGGCGAGGGCGGCCAGCAGGGCGAGGTCGACCAGGCCCTGCGCTACGACCTGACGGTGCCGCTGGCGCGGGTCATCGCCATGAACCCGCAGCTGCCGATGCCCTTCAAGCGGTCCCAGGTCCAGCCCGTCTGGCGGGCCGATCGCCCCCAGAAGGGCCGCTTCCGCGAGTTCTACCAGTGCGACGTCGACACCGTCGGCGCCCCGGTCGGCCTCGCCGACGCCGAGTGCATCGCGGTCGTCCACGACTGCCTCCTCGCCCTGGGCTTCACCGACTTCACCATCCGGCTCAACCACCGCCGGTGGCTGGCCGCCCTGGCCCTGGCCGTCAACGCCGCCGAGCGCGAGGGCGAGCTGATCGTCGCGATCGACAAGCTCGACAAGATCGGCCGGGACGGCGTCAGCCGCGAGCTGCTGGGCCGGGGCTTCACCCAGGGCCAGATCGACCGGGTCTGGGAGCTGCTGGACGGCGCCCCGCTGGCCGGCAGCGAGCAGGCGCTGGCCGAGCTGGACCAGGTCGAGGCCCTGGCGCTGGCCATGGGCGTCGATCGGCAGCGGCTGCTGCGGGATCGCACCCTGGCCCGCGGCCTGGACTACTACACCGGCCCCGTCTTCGAGACCGTGCTCACCGATGGCGGCCTGGGCTCGGTCTCCGGCGGCGGGCGCTACGACGGGCTGATCGGCATGTTCTGCGGCCGGGAGATCCCCGCCGTGGGCGTCTCGCTCGGCCTGGAGCGGCTGATCGTGCTGATGGAGGAGCGCGGCATGCTGGGCGGCTCCTCCAGCGCGACCCGGGTGTGGGTCACGGTATTCAGCGACGAGACGCTGCCCGCCTCGCTGGCCGCGGTGTCCGCCTTCCGGCAGGCCGGCGTCCCGGCCGAGATCTCCCTGGCCGGCGGCAAGCTCGGCAAGCAGCTCAAGGCCGCCGACTCGCGCGGCGTGCCCTTCGCCGTGGTGATCGGGCCCGACGAGGCCGCGGCCGGCACCGTCAAGCTGAAGGATCTGCGCAGCGGCGAGGAGCAGGTGCTGAGCCTGTCCCTGGCCATTGACCAGCTTGGCGCTGCGTCGTAGACTCCGGGCGGTCCCCTCCTCCCCCGGAGCTCGTGATGAAGAAGGTCCTCCTCGGCCTGTTGGCCGTCCTCGTGCTCGCTGTCGTCGTCCTGCTCGGCCTCGCCTCCACCAAGCCCGACACCCTCGCCGTCAGCCGCAGCGTCCTCGTTCAGGCCTCGCCCGCCGACGTGCTGCCCTACGCCCAGGACTACACCCACTTCGTCAAGTGGATCCCCTGGACCGCCCTCGACCCTCAGCAGACGGTCGAGTTCTCCGATCCGCCCTCGGGGGTCGGCGCCTGGTACACCTGGAAGGGCAACTCCGATGTCGGCCAGGGCAAGATGACCATCCTGGCCGTGACGCCCGAGCGGGTCGACTCCAGCCTGGAGTTCATCGAGCCCTTCGCCAGCAAGGCGGACTCCTTCATCGCGATGGCCGACAAGGGCGAGGGCAAGACCGAGATCACCTGGGGCTTCGAGCAGGACAACGACCTGATGGGCAAGCTGATGATGGTCTTCGTCGACATGGACGCCATGCTCGGCGCGGACTTCCAGAAGGGGCTGGACAGCCTCAAGCCCATGGTCGAGTCGGCCGCCGCCGAGCGCATCGCCGCCGAAGCCGCCGCGAAGGTGGAGGCCGAGCGGCAGGCCGCCGAGGCTGCTGCCAGCGCCGAAGGCGCCGAAGGGACGCCGCCGGCGGCGCCTTGAACGGATCCTGGTCAGCCAGAGGACGGCCTTCCACTTCCCCACGGCACCCTCGAAGGCGGATGTGAGGCGGGCCTCGGTCATCCGGGTGAGAGGGCCGGTTGGCGTGAGACCCTCGAGATGGTCGGTGAGGCCGCTGGGGACCCCCTGACGCCTGGCCCGTCTCCGCCTTTCAACGTACAGGCGCTCACCCAAGGTTGCAGGGCGACGAGCCTTGGATTCACTGTTCTTTCGCGCCGCAGATACGATCGTACTCCTCGCGAAGCTGGCTCTCGCTGGGCAGAGGCGCATCCGGATCGAGCTCGATCCATCGGTTCATTGCCCAGTCTCCGCCGGAGTAGTTGCTCTCCAGCTTGAGTTGATAGGACCTTCGTACCATGGCGAGCCCGTATCGACGGCCAACCCCGGGGAACAGGTTGTGACTCCAGTGAGATCGGCCTTCGCCTGCCAACTCTCCCCCAAAGAAGATATCCTTGAATCTCGGCCCAGCCGTCCCGGCGATCACTCTCTCGACCTCGAAGGTCGCCTCGGTCAAGATGACATCGGGCCAGCGTAGCGGCGGGTCGAAGCTGCGGTCTCTGCCCATGAACGATTGGGCGTCCACGATTGTTCCGATGAATACCAGGTCGGCGCTACACACCGCAGTCACATCTCGCGGGTCCAGCAGCTCGTCGGGCACCCGCAGCGGCAGGCCCAAGTCCACGTAGGTCGGAGGGGGCGGGGCGACCGGCTGCGGTCTCTGCTCCTGGGCTGCCCGCGTCAGGCAACCCAAGGCGAGGGCCAGGATCACAGCCGCTCCTTCGGCTCGACCAGGATGCTGGCCATGCAGATCTGAATGTCACCGTTGGTGCCGTTTCGGACCTGCACCCCGAACTGCACGAAGGTCTTGGCCGGTGAACCCGCCAGAAGGAGGAGAGCGCCAAGGAAGAGGGGGGGCTTGTACATCGTGGGCCTCCGTGTTTGACCTCTGGAGAGCTTAGACCACGCTGTTGTTGTTGTTGTTGTTTAGGATGGACTGTTGCGACTGTGGGATGAAGAGACGCGACCCAAGCCGAGGACTCGAGGCCACCGGGTGGTCTCCGACACGCGCCCCCCTCAGCGGACCCCCCTCAGCGAACGAGCGTCCCCGGGGGCAGCGGCTCGCCGACCGTCACCAGTCCGCGCACATCCTTGCCGCCCGCGGCCAGCAGCATGCCGTGCGACTCGATGCCGCGCAGCTTGACCGGCTTGAGGTTGGCCACGACCACCACCTGCTGGCCGACCAGGTTCTGCGGCTCGTAGCGGGCGGCGATGCCGGCCACGATCTGGCGGGGCTTGTCCTCGCCCAGCTCGACCTGCAGCACCAGCAGGCGGTCGGCGCTGGGGTGGCGCTCGGCGGCGACGATGCGGCCGGTGAGGAGCTGGATCTTGCCGAAGTCGTCGATGCCGATCAGGGCGGGGGCGGCGGGGGTGGTCTCGTCCACGGGGGGCTCCGGTACAGGAAGGGAAGGGGAGGGAGGAGGAGGAGGAGGCGTGGGGGCCTGCGCCTTGGCGAGCGCCTCTTGAATGCGAGGCGGCAGCTCCAGCAGGCGCGGGAAGACTGGCGCCGGCTCGGGGAGGACGGTGCCCGCGACGAGGTGGTCGAGCGAGGCGCAGCCCAGCGCCAGCAGCGGGTCGGCGTTGAGGGAGAGCTGAGCGGCCAGCTCGCGGGCCTTGGTGGGCATCACCGGCTGCAGCAGGGTCGCCGCCACCCGGATGATCTCCAGGCAGCGGGTCAGCACCCCGCCGAGGCGCTCGGTCTTGCCCTCGCGGTTGAGCGCCCAGGGCTGCTCGGTGTCGATGTACTTGTTGCCGGCGCGCACCAGCTCCCAGAGCGACTCCAGCGCCTTGTGGAACTGCGCCGCTTCGAGCTCCCGAGCGAAGCCGGCCACGGCCCGGTCTGCCAGGCCTTGCAGCTCCAGGTCGGCCGGAGTCGGCGCGTCCAGGGCGCCGATCCGCCCGCCCAGCCACTTGCCGGTCATCGAGGAGGCCCGGTGCAGCAGGTTGCCCAGGTCGTTGGCGAGGTCGGCGTTGGTGCGCTCCAGCAGGCCCTTGTGCGAGAAGTCCCCGTCGTTGCCAAAGGGGATCTCCCGCAGCACGAAGTAGCGGACCACGTCGGCGCCGTACTCGTCGACCAGCAGGTGCGGGTCGACCACGTTGCCGATGGTCTTGCTCATCTTCTCGCCCTCGACCGTCCACCAGCCGTGGGCGTACAGATGTTCGGCCGGCTCCAGGCCCAGGGCGAAGAGCATCGTCGAGAAGTAGACCGCGTGGGTCGTCAGGATGTCCTTGCCCAGCAGGTGGTGCTGGGCCGGCCAGCGGCGGGCGAAGTCCGGTCCGTTCTCGCCCTGGGGCGAGAAGCCGACGGCGGAGACGTAGTTCAGCAGGGCGTCGAACCAGACGTAGGTGACGAAGCTCTCGTCCCAGGGGAAGGGGATCCCCCAGCTCATCCGGGCGGCCGGGCGGCTGATGCAGAGATCGCCCAGGTCCTTGCGCAGGTAGCCCAGGACCTCGTTCTTGCGGCTCGCGGGCTGGAGGAAGTCGGGGTGGGCCTCGATCCACTCGCGCAGGCGCTCGCCATAGCGGGACATGCGGAAGAACCAGTTGGTCTCCTGCACCCACTGCACGGGCTGGCCCGTATCCGGGCACTTGCCGTCCACCAGGTCCTTCTCGGTCCAGAAGCGCTCGGCCGCGGTGCTGTACCAGCCCTCGTAGACGTCCTCGTACAGGTCGCCCTGCTCCTTCAGCTTCAGCAATGCGGCCTGCACCACCGCCTTGTGGCGGGGCTCGGTCGTGCGGATGAAGTCGTCGTAGCGGATGTCCAGCCGGGCCCACAGATCCTTGTAGGGCTGCACCATCGCGTCGACGTGGGCCTGGGGGCTGATCCCCTTCTTGCCGGCGGCCTCCAGCACCTTCTGGCCGTGCTCGTCCACCCCGGTCAGGAACCAGGTGTCGGCGCCGTTGAGGCGGTGCCAGCGGGCCAGCACGTCCGCGGCGATGGTCGTGTAGGCGTGCCCCAGGTGGGGCTTGTCGTTGACGTAGTAGATCGGGGTCGTGACGTAGTAGCGCTGCATGCCGCCTCCGTAGTGCCCGCCCGGCTGCGGGGCAAGCGCCTTGTGGCGCCGGCGGGCGCGCGATAGCCGCCGGCCATGGCACGAGCTCTCGGCTGGTCTTGCGACCTCTTCGATCCCACCGACCCCGGACGGCTCTGCCGAGGCCGGGAGCGCTGGATCGAGTCCTACCCCGCCTCGGGCTTCCCCGAGATGTTCCGCATCATGGTCAGCGGGGCCTCCTTCAGCGACGACAGCGCGCGGGACGCCGAGCGCGGCCTCGCCTGCTGCGGCGTCGAGCCCTGGCAGGTCATCGAGGCGCTCTTCGGCGGCTCCACGCTGCTCGCCTGGTGCGAGGAGGGCCTCGCCCGCCTCCTGCCCGAGGACGCCATCTTCGTGGAGGAGGTCGAGATCCGCCGCCCCGGCGGACCGCTGGTCAGCATGGCCCTGCGCTGGGTCCTGCCCTGCGCGGGTCCCGAGGACGTGCAGCGCGCCCTGGCGGCCGGCGCCGACATCTTCACCGTGCACGGCGACTCGCCGGTGGACGAGGAGGGCCAGCTCCACGCCGATCTGGTCGACGCCGTCTACCTGCTC
>DDSR01000282.1 GCA_002343455.1 Deltaproteobacteria bacterium UBA2385
CCCACTCACACCACAGCCCGCCGACCTCACCCCCCCTCGAACGGGTTGAACACCTTCACCCCAGTCCCCGCGACATCGTCCACGTTGCGCGTCACCAGAGTCAGCCCATGTACGATTGCCGTCGCGGCGAGCAGGGTGTCCACCGTGGGGCGCGGATCCGGCACGTTCAGGCGCCCCCACACCTCGGCGACCCGGCCATCGACCGGGAGGATGCGCGACTCGAAGCTGCCGAGCAGGCCCTGCAGCCAGATCTCAAGATGCCGCGCGCTGACCTCGTCCCTGCGACGCTTCAGCTCGATGCCCCGACGGATCTCGCCCACGGTCAGCACGCTGAGCCACACATCGTCCTGTCTGCCGCCAGCCCAACGAAGCACGCCCGGATCGCCGCGGGCGCCCTTCCGGATCTCGGAGATGACGTTCGTATCGAGGAGCCAGCTCACAGCTCCACGTCCCGGGGGAGGTCCCGCTGGCGCGCGAGGAGCTCGTCCTCACCGGGGTCGGGCATCGCGGCCAGCCAGTCCCACAGCGACTTCCCGGCGGCGGGCCCGTGGAGCGCCTCGTACAGGATGGCGCGGTGTTCGGCCTCCGCCGAACGGCCATGGGCAGCAGCCCGAGCCTTGAGCGCCTCCACCAGGTCCTCGTCGAGGTTGCGAACGATGAGCTGGGCCACTTCGACCTCCATGCTATCACGATAGCGTCAAGACCCTGCTCCGTCAATGGAGCTTCCCTTGGCCCGGCGGGCTGCCGCTCGCCCCCCTCGGCCCGCCGCGGTCAGCGTTAGCAGGAGGCCGCTCAAGGAGGTGTCGGCTGGCGCTGGTGGAACCACTGGTCTGGAGCGTCGGCGGTACGGGCACGGCCCTGCGCTCCTGCACGCGCCACGACGACGACGGGGTCTTCGAGGCCACGAAG
Source organism: Deltaproteobacteria bacterium UBA2385 (assembly GCA_002343455.1). GTDB lineage: Bacteria > Myxococcota_A > UBA796 > UBA796 > UBA2385 > UBA2385. Next base: position 910 of record DDSR01000282.1, read on the forward strand.
TGGGTGACCCTGCTGTACATGCCGGTCCTGCCCTTGCACCGGGCGCGGTACCGCCTGGTCGAGCGGCGCCGCTCCTTCCCGGGCCGCCGGGCGCTGGTCCTCCAGCGTATCGCCGAGCTCGATCTCGGGATCGACGGAGTGGTGCGCACCTACGTCCTGGCCTGGGTCGTGGTGCCTGTCGCGCTCTTCCTTCCCACGTCCGTGCTCGGCCTGCCCGGCATCCTGGCGGGCNNCCCGAGCTCGCGGCGGCGGGCGCGGTGGTCTCGGCGTTGTGGATGGGCCCCTTCGGCCTCGGTGTCCTGCTGTGGACGCTGGGCCTGCCCTGGCCCCGCAACCCGCCGCGCGCGACATGGACCGCGTTGCTGCTCGAGCTGCGGCGGACCGCGCCGGGGACGGGGGCCGCCGTCGCGCTCGTGTTCGTGCTCCTGGGCGGATCCTGCGGGCTGCTCCGCGTGGTCGTCGACGGTGTCAACGGGCTCGGCGCTCGCCAGGCGCTCTTGGGCGGGGCGGAGAACGCGGCATTCTTCCTGGTGCTGTGCTTGCTGGTCGGTCCAGGGCTGTGGTTGTCGCGAGCCTGGCGCGCCGTCCGGGGCTGAGCGCGGTCACGATCGCCCCGCGCGGCGGGTCGCGTGGTAGCCTCGACCCGCAGCACGACGCCATGTGGAGGCCGGCATCTCCCCCGTCGATCTCGCCGCCCTGCGCGGCCCCATCACCGTGACGGCCGCGTACTTCGCGCTCTGGTACACGCTGCTGTTCGGGCTGCAGACCCGCACAAAGTACCGCCTGCGCCGCGAGTACGCCGCTCGCGGCCTGGTCTTCGACCGGTACCGCTCGACCGACCCGGAGATGCTCAAGGCCGACCGGGCCGTGCAGAACACGCACGAGCAGATGGTGCCCTTCCTGGCGTCGATGTGGATGTACGCGCTCGTCGTCTCGCCGGGCAGGGCCACGCTCCTCGGCGGCGCCTACATCGTGCTGCGCGCCGCCTACCCGCTCCTGCTCGGCTCGCGCATCGAGCAGGTGCAACCCCGGCGCGTCGCCTTCGTGACCTTTCCCTGCTACGCAATCATCGGCTGGATGCTCGCCCGCTCGGTGGTCATGGCGTGGGCGGCCTGGGGCTGAGGCGCCGCCCCCGTCGCCCGTTCAGCGGTCCGCCAGCGCCCGCAGCCCCGCGCGTGCAGCCTCGCCCGCCTCGCCGAGCGCGTCGAGCGTCGCCCCCACCTCGTCCAGCGGCGCGGCACCCGGCCCACCCGGCAGGCGGAAGGTCCAAGCGACCAGCTCCAGCGCGACCTCTGGGAACGGGCAGGCCGGAGCCAACGCCAGCGCCTTGCGCAGGCCAACGACAGGGTTCGGCGCGACCTCCGAGGCCCGACGCCACGCGTCGATCCGGCGAGGCTTCGGCAGCCTGCCCAGCAGCGTCAGGACCTCCGGCCCGTCGCCAGTGAGCGCCGCGAGCACCGCCTCCCGGTTCGACAGCCAGGTCGAAAGCAGCTCGGCGTCGTCGAGCTGCTCGAGCGCCAGCAGGGCCGCCTCCTGGTTCGGCGCTCGGGTGGCGCCCGGCCAGCGGGTCCGGCGACCGAGGTGGGCCCTCGCCCAGGTCCGACGGACCTCGAGCGTGCAGGAGCCCAGCGCCTCGCGGATCTCCGCGAGCGTCGCGCGGACCACCGGCGGGAACTCGTCGAAGGTCTCCTCCCAGACCAAGACGGGTCGCAGGGGCTCCTCGGCGCCGTCTGCGAAGCCGGGCAGCCCGAGCCAACGGCGGCGCCCCGGGACACCAGCCGGCAGGCCCAGGTCCTCGAACCGCGGCCGGCCCGCGAAGGCCGGGTGCAGCGTGCGTTCCACCACGCGCCGCGCGACCGGCGCCAGCTCCGCACCCGAGGTCACCCCCGGCAGCCAGGCGCCCAACAGCATCGAAAGATCGACGATCGCCGCCGAGAAGGCCGCGCTGGAGCGCTCGGGGTCGTCCAGCACCCGGTCGACCCGCCGGAGCACGGCGTCGGTCAGGAGCACCCGCACCCGCGGCTCGCCGAGGGCCTCGCGCTGTGCGACCCACCCCAGGGCGGCTGGCAGCGGGAGGGCGTCGCCGCGCAGGTCTCCGAAGGTGGCGATGGTGTCTCGCGCCAGGTCGGGGGCCTCGGCACCCTCCAGGACGAGGCAGGTGGTAGCCGCCGCGAGGCGGACCAGGGGTGGTGCCGGGGGCTCCAAGCCCTCTCGAGCGAGCCGCATCGCGCCCGGTGGAGCGGCGCCGGCCAGGGCGAGCAGCATGGCCGCCCGCGCGGCGTCGTCGCGCTCCTCCGACGACGCCCGTGCCAGCGCTTGGGAGGGAGCGCGCAGCGCGCCGAGGGCGAGCGAGGCACCGGAGCGCGTCGCCGGATCAGGGTGGTTGAGCAGGGCCTCAAAGCGCCCCAACGAAGCGCGGGCCGCAGCCAGGATCTCCGCGCCCGGACCCTTCTTGACCCCGGCGGGGTCCAGACCGCGGGCCGAGATCGAGGCGGGGCCCCACAGCAGGTCCAAGAGCAAGGTCCACAAGCGCACGGGCGAGGCGGTTCCGCGCTCCGCATGGGCGAGAAGCGGTCCGAATGCGGCAGCCCCGGCCGGAGTGTAGGCGCCCTCCCCGACCAGCAGCGCCCGAAGGTCCAGCCAGGCCTTGCGACGCGCCGGGTCGTCCACCGCCCGCGCCGGATCGAAGGCGGTCGCGGCGAGCTCGGGGGCACCAGCCGCGCGTCGCCTCGACACCCCGACCAGGGTTCCCCAGTCGGCGTCGCCGAGCCACGACATCCGCTCCTCCTTCCAAGCGGCTCTCCACCGCCCTGGATCGGGACCGGAGGTATCCTCCCGCCATGACCCCTGCCCATCACGTCTTCGCCCCGCCCCGACGCAAGAGCGGCTCGCTCGCCTGGGAGGCGGGGAGCATGGACATGGGGGCCTGGTACGCCATCCACGACCCAGAGGAGGTGCCGCCCGGCGCCTTGTCCCTCGTCGACCGCAGGTGGTCCGGCGCGCGCGGGCTTCGCGCCGCCAGGAAGCCCCTGCGTGTGCTGCCGACCTACGAGGGCGGTCAAGGACTCGTGGTCGACGCCGAGCTCGCCGAGGCGATCGGCGAGCTGCCCGGCGTCACCCGACGCGACATCACGCTCCGCGACGACAAGGGCCCACTTCCGACCCGCTACGTGCTCCTCGACGTGCAGGCGCGCGTCCCGCTCGATCGGCGTCACGTCGCGGGCAGCTTCACCGACGGTTGGCTCGACGTGCTGAGGGGGGCCCGGTGGGGACCCGGCCGCGTCCCTTCCGCGCCGATCTTCCGCCTGCTCGAGCGACCGCGGCTGCTGTTCGTCGAGCCGGGGCTCGCGAAGGTGCTCTGCGACGCGGCGGGCGGCTCCGCCCTCCTCGACGACTACGACGCCGACTACCCCCACGCGTACTTTCCACCGGCGTGGAGCCTCGGGAACCTGCCCGCCGTCCCGGAGGCCCCAGAAGCCGAGGCCGCGTTCTGGGCGCTCCTGGGCGGCGACGCGGCGGCCCGGCCGGCGGCCATCACCAGCCCCTGGTGGGCCTACGCGGTGGCGCGCTGCGTCGATGGATGGGCCGCCGACGACACGCGCCGCGCCGCTTGCGGCAACGCGGTGGTGGCGGCGCTCTATGCGTCGGAGGTCGAGGGTCACGACCAGCCGTCGCTCGCCGAGGCCAGCGCGGGGCACGGGCTCGCGGCGCTGCGCTACGCCACCCACGTCCGCGGCGCGATCGATCGGCAGGTGCTCAGCGACGACCGCCTCGCGGAGGCCGGTCACGACCAGAGCACGCTCGCGCAGCACGAGGGCTGCCTCGCGACGCTCACGGGAGCGCCTCCGACTCGACCGGCGCCCCGGATCTGGCCGTCCCACGGCCGGCCACGCTACGCCGACGAGGCCGACGGTATCGTGCCGATCGAGGCCGAGGTGCGCAGCGACATCGACGCCTTCGTAGGCCGAGGTCTGGCGCGGCTCGGCGTCGGCGTCGAGGCGGCCCCCGACGAGGTCGTGGAGCTCCTGCAGTCCCACCTCGTGGCGCTCGCCTCCGGCGAGGGCAGGCTCGGTACCGGGAAGCGCACGACCGTGCAGATGGAGCTCGGCTGCGCCTGGGGCGAGCAGCTTCATCGCGCGTTCGGCTGGCAGTGGGCGCGCGTCGCGCTGCCCGCCGGCGGTGGGCTGGCCCTGGTGTCGCCGGACCGCGCGCTCGCTCACTACCCCTTCGACGCCGTCGCCCCCTGGCTGAAGCGGCGGGCAGGCAGCCCGACGCTCCTCCTGCTCTTCAACATGATCGCGGATGGGAACGTCCCTCCTGCTCTCCCAGGAGCGCTGACGACCGTGCAGTGAGCCTCGAGCAGTCGTTCCCCACTGGCCCGCGCCGCGCCCGAGCTCGTCGTCCCGGTTCGTCCGAGTAGACTGAAGCCCCTTGGAGGTAGTTCATGACCGTCGCCCCTGGGTTCCGGCCTCTCCAAGACACCAAGGCGCTGCCGAAGGGGTAGAAGAAGCAGCTCACCGGCTGGCTTGAGGATCAGGGCGCGGGCACCGTCGCCCAGGCCGCCCGCGACGAGGAGTGGCGAGACCTGTGGGCCGCGGAGCTCTCCGTCGGGCCGCGCACCTTCCACGTCGCGCTGACCGGCACCGGCGACGGGGCGGTGTGGGAGGGGGACGACGCCGTCCCCGTCGGGGATGTGGCGCTGGCTTCGGCAGGTCCGCCGGAGCGGATCCGCCTCTCGCCCGCCTCCGCAGACACTGTGCCGCGTCCCCCGGTGTTCGCCGGCGATCTGTCCGCTCGCCCGGCGATACGTCACGCTCGTGGCACGGATGGGCGGCGGTCCAAGCCTTCAGTTCGCAGGCCTCGTCCCCCCGTGGGCGCTCGCGCGGTACGCCGGCCTCGACCCCGCGGGGCCCGCCGATCTCCCGGTGCCCCTCGACGGGCGCACGGTGCCGTTCTGGGTCCTCGCCACCCACGTCGGCAGCGGATCGGTCGAGCCGAAACCGGCGCTGGCGGCGCTGGCGGAGCTCGACGTCGCCGCCCTGCTCGCCGCGTGGACGGAGGTCGCGGACGGTCGCGCCCTGGACGCGCTCCAAGGTTGGACTGTGGTGCCGAAAGAGGCCGAGATCCCGCTGACGCGGCGACGCCTGGCGTACCAGGGGAGGCTGTTCGGGTGGATGGGCGAGGTCGCCGGCCGGTTGGGCGCACCCGCGCGTGAGGCGTCCGAGGGCGTGCTGCTGCGGGTCGAGGACCGTGTCTACGGCTGGGGCTGGCGCGCCTGCTGCGGACTGTCCGGGCTGGCCGCGACCGGGGGCATCCCCGACGCGCACGCGCAGCTGCTGGTGGACCTGTCGCGCAGGAACGTGGGCGGCATCGACGCGTGGTGGCCCGAGCGGCTCGCGGCCTGGCACGGCACGCTGCCCGCGTCGACGCGGGAACGGGTGGGCCCGCTCGACAAGCCGTCGAAGCCGCGGGTCTGAGGCGGTCCGGCCGGCTCGTGTGACAGGAGCTCGACGTCGAGGAGCGGACGTTCGCCCTCGGTGAGCACGCCTCCGGCAGCGGCTTCGACGGCGGCCCGACGGGTCGGCAGCTCGGCCGGTCCTGCCCCGCGCGGCGGG
>DDSR01000348.1 GCA_002343455.1 Deltaproteobacteria bacterium UBA2385
CCCCCGCGCCTCCCGAGGCGCCCCCCCCGCACCCCGAGGGCCCCTGGGTCGACCTGGAGCACCTGCGCAACGGCCCGGTGCTGGCGGTCGCCTGGCCCGACCGCTCGCGTGTGCTGCCCGGGACGGCGACCGAGCTGGAGCGGGGTCGGCTGCGGCTGCCCGCCACCGCCCTGGCGGATTGGCCCTCCGAGACCGCCGTCCACCTCGTCCTGCCCGGCGGCGACGAGGTCACGCTGACGGCGCGGCTGGAGTCGGTCGAGGAGGGGCAGGTCTGCTACCTGCTGCAGTCCGACCCGGCGATGCGCCGGCGCCTGGTGGGCGCCCTGGGCTGAGCCGGTGGCACCGGTGCGCAAATTGCTTCGCATCGTGCGCCCCTGCGCACCTCGTTAGGCCCCCGGGACCCCCTGGAGTGCGAATGCCTCGGAGCGCCTCGACGCCCCTGCTGCTCTGTGTCCTCCCTGCCGAACGGGCTGGCCTCGCCGCCGCCGTCCGGGCGGCCGGAGGCGTGCCCGTGGTCGACCTCAGCGCCAGCGAGCAACAGGCCGGCGAGCAGCAGGCCGGCGAGCTGCCCGACGGCTGCTGGGTGCGCGTGCGCCCGGGCCAGGCGGCCCCCGGCAACGGGCCGGTGATCGTGGCCGGCAGCGGCGCCGCGATCCACGGCCGCTCCACCTGGGTCGAGGTGGTCGACCCGCGGGCCACCCCCGCGGGCGCCGCCGGCATCGTGCTGCGCGGGCAGGAGGCCGGCGGCCTCTGCGGCGACGCGCCCGGCCTCGCCATGCTCGCCCAGGTCCCCGCCGACCGTGCCGTGATCCTCGACGCCGGCCTGCTCCCCCAGGACGCCGCCGCCGCCTCGGGCGCCCACGGCGTCATCCTCTCCGACGTGCTGCTGGGCCTGCCCGAGCTGGACCTGCCCGCCCCCCTCGCCGAGCGCCTCCAGCGCGCCGACGCCAGCAGCTCCCACCTCCTCAACGGCCTGCGGGTCGAGTGCGGCCCCCTCGCCCCGGTCCTGCGCCGCCTGCTCTCTGGCGAGCCCTTCTGGGAGCTCGCCCGCGGCTGGTTCACGGCGGCCGATCCCTCGGCCTTCGCCTGGCCCGCCGGCCTCGCCCTGCGGAGCGCCCGCCGCCTCGCCGAGCAGCACGGCACGCTCTCCGGCCTGCTGGCCGCCTACCGCGAGGCGCTGGGCCGCGGCACGGACGCCGCCGTCACCCGCGCCCCTCCTGTCGCCGGCCGCGCCCGCGAGCAGGCCGTCGCCATCGTCGGGCTCGGCTGCCGCCTGCCCGGAGGGCCCGATGTGGCCAGCTTCTGGCGGATGGTGCTCGAGGGCCGCTCGGCCATCGGCGAGGTCCCGACCAGCCGCTGGGACCCGGCCCTGTACTGGGACCCCGACCACAGCGTCCCCGACCGCACCTACGCCCGCATCGGCGCCTTCCTGGACGACTTCCGCTTCGACGCCCGCCGCTTCCGCATCCCGCCGCGGGTGGCCGCCAGCATCGACCCGGTCCAGCAGATCGCCCTGGAGAGCGTCGCCGACGCCCTCGAAGACGCCGGGCTGCGGGCCATCCCCGGCGGCGCCGGCAAGGACTTCGACCGCAGCCGCTGCGCCGTCATCCTCGGCAACTCGATGGGCGGCGAGATCGAGAACGACACCAACCTGCGCATCCGCTCGCCCGAGCTGCGCCGGACGTTGTCGGGCCTGCCCGAGCTGGCCCATATGCCCGAGGCTCAGAAGCAAGCCCTGCTCGACGCCTTCGAGGTCAAGCTGAAGCAGGGCCTGCCGGAGATCACCGAGGACTCCATGCCCGGCGAGCTGGCCAACGTCATCGCCGGCCGGGTCGCCAACGCCTTCGACCTGGGCGGGGCCAACTTCACCGTCGACGCCGCCTGCGCCAGCTCGATGGCGGCGGTGCAGACGGCCATCAAGGGCCTGCTCAGCCGCGACTTCGACCTGGTGCTGACCGGCGGCGTCGACCGCTCGATGGACCCGGCGACCTACGTCAAGTTCAGCAAGATCGGGGCGCTCTCGGCCCGGGGCTCGCGGCCCTTCGATCAAGATGCCGACGGCTTCGTGATGGGCGAGGGCTGCGGCGTGCTGGTGCTCAAGCGGCTCAGCGACGCCGAGCGCGACGGGGACCGCATCTACGCCGTGATCCGGGGCGTGGGGGCCAGCAGCGACGGCAAGGGCAAGGGCATCACCGCGCCCAACCCGGTCGGGCAGGTGCTGGCCTTGCGGCGGGCCTGGCAGGACGCCGGCCTCGACCCGGCCGAGGCCGACCTGATGGAGTGCCACGGCACCAGCACGGTCGTCGGCGACAAGGTCGAGGTGGAGTGCCTCAGCGAGGTGATCGGCCCCGACCGCCGCGGCGCGCTTGGCCCCATCCGCATCGGCTCGGTCAAGTCCAACATCGGCCACCTCAAGAGCGCCGCCGGCGCGGCCTCGATCATCAAGACCGCCCTGGCCATCCACCACAGCCTGCTGCCCCCCTCGGCCGGCTTCGAGACCCCGCGCACCGACGTGCCGTTCGACGTGGTCCCGATGCGCGTCCAGACGGTGACCGAGCCCTGGCCCTCGGGCCGGGTGCGGCGGGNNTTCGGCTTCGGCGGCACCAACTTCCACGTCGTGCTGGAGCAGCACCTCCCCCAGGCCCCCCGTCCGGTCGAGGTCGCGGCCCCGCTGCCGGTCGACCAGGAGCTGCCCGTCGGCATCTGGGCGGCCTCGGCCGAGGATCGGGAGGCCTTGGTCACCCTGCTGCGGGGCGGAGTCCCCGCCGGTCGGCCCTTCGAGGCCGGCGCCCCCATCCGCATCGCCGCCGCCGCCGAGGACGCCACCGAGCAGGCCGAGCAGGCCAACCGCGCCGCCGAGCTGCTGGCCTCGGGCAAGGACCCCGGCCTGCTGCGCGGGCGAGGCATCCACGTGGAGGACGCCCCCTGCGACGGCCGCCTCGCCTTCCTCTTCACCGGGCAGGGCAGCCAGTACCTGGACATGGGCCTGGACCTCGCCGCCGAGTACCCCGTCGTCGCCGAGACCTTCCGCGAGGCCGACGAGGTCCTGCGCCCGATCCTGGGCAAGCCGCTGACCGACTTCATCCGGCGCGACCCCCGCATCGACGAGGACACCCAGCTCGCCCGGCTGACCGACACCGAGATCAGCCAGCCGGCCACCCTGGCTGTCGACATCGGCATCCTGCGCCTGCTGGCCAGCTACGGCCTCTTCCCCGACATCGTCGCCGGCCACAGCCTGGGCGAGTACGCCGCCTGCGTCGCCGCCGGCATCATGACCTTCGAGGAGTCGCTCAAGGCCGTCTCCGCCCGCGGCCGCGAGATGGCCAGCATCAAGCTCGACGACCCCGGGCGCATGGCCGGCATCGGGGCCAGCGTCGAGGCGGTCGAGGAGGTCCTGGCCGAGGTCGGCGGCTACGTCGTCGCCGTCAACAAGAACTGTCCGACCCAGACCGTCATCGCCGGCGAGAGCCTCGCCGTCGAGGTGGCCACTGAGGCCTTCCGCAGCCGCGGCATGACCGTCTACGAGATCCCCGTCAGCCACGCCTTCCACAGCCGCATCGTCGCCCCCGCCAGCGCCCCCCTGCGCGGCGTCCTGGCGACCATGGACATCCGCGCCCCCCGGCGTCCGATCACCACCAACGTCACCAGTCGTTACTACCCGACCGGCCCCGGCGCGCGTGAACAGATCCTCGACACCCTGGCCAAGCAGGTGGCCGCCCCAGTCGAGTGGACCGCCCAGATCGAGCGCATGTACGCCGACGGCGCCCGCGTCTTCGTCGAGTGCGGCCCCAAGCGCGCCCTGACCGGCTTCGTCGCCGCCATCCTCAAGCGCCGCCCCCACCGCTCGCTCTACACCAACCACCCCAAGCGCGGCGGGGTCAAGAGCATCCAGGACACCCTCTCCGGCCTGCTGGGCCTGGGCTTCCCGGTGCGCGGCCGCCCGACGCCGGGCATGCCCGATCTGTTCGAGCCGATGGCGCCCCGCCGGGCCACCACCGCCGCGATGCAGGCCTGGCTGGCGCACCGCGGCAGCGAGCCCGGGGCCGCCGAGCCCACCCGCGGCGTGGCCCTCCAGGTGATGGAGATCGTCGCCGCCAGCACCGGCTACAAGATCGCCGAGATGCACCTCGGCGACGAGCTCGAGGCCGATCTGGGCATCGACAGCATCAAGCAGGCCGAGCTGATCGCCCAGATCCGCGACCGCTTCAAGCTGGACCACGACCCCGACTTCCGCGCCCGGGACCACAAGAGCCTGCGCGACCTGGCCAACTACGTCGCCCGTCGCCTGGGCTCGACCCGCCTGGAGATCAGCCCTCTGGCGCCCCTCCCCTCGGCGCCCGCCTCCCCCCTGGCCGCCTCTCTCGCGCCGGTCCTCCCCACGACGCCGGCCCTCCCGCCGTCCGCGACGGCCCCGGCGACGGCCGCGACGGCCCCGGCGAGCGCCTCGCTGCCCGTCGACACCCGCGCCGCCCTGGCCTCGCTGGCCGAGGGCGCCGTCCGCGCCGGCCTCGCCGCCGAGCCCGCCGAGCGCCTCGCCCTGGCCGTGCTGCCCGCCGTGCTCAGCCTCGTCCAGGCCCTCACCGGCGCGCTGGCGGCGAGTCCCCCCGCCGCTGCCTCGTCCCCTGCACCCTCCCCGGAGGAGGACGACATGCCTCTGCCCATCCTTGTCTGCTCGGGCGCCAGCCTGGGCCTGCCCGGCGGAGAGGAGGTCTTCGCCGCCGACAACATCGCCCGCATCCTGGAGGGCGAGAACCGCATCGCCAACCTGAGCGAGGCCGACCAGGACCGCTTCGTCAGCAAGCGGGTGCTGCGCCTGAAGAAGGACGCCCAGACCGGCCGCGGCGACTTCGTCGAGGTCAGCCAGCGCGACGAGGTCATCCGCCTGGCCGGGGTCAAGGCCCGCTTCGATCTGTCCGGGGACTACGGCATCGACGCCGACTGGGAGCGGGCGCTGGACGTCACCACCCAGCTCGCCTTCGCCGCGGGCATCGAGGCCCTGCGCGACGCGGGGATCCCGCTGGTGCGCACCTACCGCAGCACGACCAACGGCAAGCAGGTGGCGACCGGCTGGTCGCTGCCCGAGTCCATGCGCGACGACACCGGCGTCATCTTCGCCAGCGCCTTCCCCGGCTACAGCAAGCTGGTCGAGAACCTCAACGCTGGGGGCTCGGACGGGGGCTCGGACGGGGGCTCGGACGGGGGCAAGAACAGCGCCGGCCACTTCGACCGCCGCTTCCTCTTCCAGATCCTCTCGATGGGCCACAGCCAGCTCGCCCAGCTGCTCGGCGCCCGCGGACCCAACACCCAGGTCAACGCCGCCTGCGCCAGCACCACCCAGGCCGTCTGCATCGCCGCCGACTGGATCCGCCTGGGCCGCTGCCGCCGCGTGCTGGTGGTCGGGGCCGACGACGTCACCAACCCGCAGCTGCTGGAGTGGATCGGCACCGGCTTCCTCGCCTCGGGCGCCGCGACCACCAAGGACAAGGTCGAGGAGGCCGCCCTGCCCTTCGACGCCCGCCGCCACGGCATGATCATCGGCATGGGCGCCGTCGGCCTGGTGATGGAGCGCGAGGAGGACGTCGCCGCCCGCGGCATGGTCCCCGTGGCCCGCCTGCTGGCCGACCGCATGGCCAACTCCGCCTTCCACGGCACCCGCCTGGACCCCGAGCACATCGCCGGCGAGATGGACAAGCTCGTCGAGCAGGCCTCCCAGGCCGCCGGGGTCGGACGTGGACAGATGGCCGCCGCGACCCTCTTCATGAGCCACGAGACCTACACCCCGGCCAAGGGCGGCTCGGCCGCCGCCGAGATCCTGAGCCTGCGCCGGGCCTTCTCCGAGCAGGCCCGCGAGGTGCTGATCGCCAACACCAAGGGCTTCACCGGGCACCCCATGGGCGCGGGCATCGAGGACACCGTCGCCATCAAGGCCCTGCAGTACGGAAGGGTGCCGCCGCTGCCGCACCTCAAGGAGCCCGACCCCGAGCTCGGCGATCTGCGCCTCTCCCGCGGGGGGGCCTTCGCCGGCCGCTACGCCATCCGGCTCTCGGCCGGCTTCGGCTCGCAGCTGGTCATGCTGGCCTGGGAGAAGCGGGCCAGCGGCGATCTGCGCATCGTCGATCCCGCCCGGCACCAGGCCTGGCTCGCCGGCCTGCTGGGCGGGGCGAGGGCCCACCTCCAGGTGGAGCACCGCACCCTGCGGCTGATCGCCGACGAGGCGCGCCCCAGCCCCCAGGCGCCCCAGGCCGTCCAGGCGCATCCTCCCCAGATCATCGAGGTCCCGGCGCCGGTGGCGGCCCCCAAGCCTGCCCCAGCGCCCGCGGCCCCAGCGCCCGCTGCTCCTTCCACGAGCTCCTCCAGCGCGACCGCCAGCCTGGACCTGGACAGCGCGCTCTCCGAGCTGATCTCCATGCTGGCCGAGAAGACCGGCTACGACCCCTCGGAGATCGACCCCGACTACGAGCTCGAGGCCGACCTCGGCATCGACACCGTCAAGCAGGCCGAGGTCTTCGGCGAGGTCCGCGAGCGGCACGGCCTGGAGCGCGACGACAGCTTCAAGCTCAGCGACTACCGCACCGTTCGGGCCCTGGCATCCTGGCTGGCGGGGCAGCTCGTCAGCGGGGGAGAGAGCGCGGGGGTGAGCGCGGGAGAGAGCGGCGGGGAGACCGCAATTCCGGCCACCCAGACCGCCATCGACTCCGAGTCCCATGCCCTGGAGACGCTCAACGTCGTGGCGAGCGCGAGCAGCCGCCAGGACGCCGGCACCAGCGCCTTCCTGGCCGAGGTCGAGGCCGCCACCACCGGCAGCCACGCCCCGATCGATCTCCAGTCGGCCCTGGACGAGCTGATCGGGCTCCTGGCCGAGAAGACCGGCTACGACCGCGAGGACATCGATCCCGACTTCGAGCTGGAGGCCGATCTCGGCATCGACACGGTCAAGCAGGCCGAGGTCTTCGCCGAGGTGCGCGACCGCCACGGCCTGGAGCGCGACGACAGCTTCAAGCTCAGCGACTACCGGACCGTCCGGGCCCTGGCGACCTGGCTCAGCAACCAGCTCAACGCCCGCGAGCGCGGACACACCGTCCAGCGCCCGACCCCTCCGCTGGGGGGCATGGACGAGGCCCTGATCAGCCAGCACGACGAGCCGGAGCAGGAGCCCGAGCCGGCCCCCGCCCCCGCGCCCGAGCCGGCCCCAGCGCCCGAGCCGCCTGCCGAGGAGCTCCTCCAGACGATCCCCCCCCGCGATCTGCCGCCCAGCTTCCGCCTGCGCCGCCCCGTCGCCGTCGAGCGGGCCCCCTGGGCCGTCGGCTCCCTGCGCGGGCGCAACGTCGAGGTGCTCGGCGACAGCGAGCTGGCCGAGGCCCTGCGCGACGAGGTCCTCTCCCGCGGCGGCCGGCTGGGCGCCAAGGGCGACGCCGTCATCGACGCCACCCTCGACCCCCGCCAGGCCTTCGCCGCCGCCCGCGAGCGAGCCCTGGCCGGAGGCCCTCCCCCCGAGGACTGGATCACCATCGTCCGCATCGGCGAGGCCGGGCCCGGCCTGGAGCCCGCCGAGGTGCTGGCCGCCGGGGGCCGGGCGGGCCTCGCCAAGGCCCTGGGCCGCGAGTGGGAGGGCTGCCACGCCCGCGTCGTGGACATCGATCCCGGCCTGGACGACGGCGCCGTCGCCACCCTGGCCATCAGCGAGCTGGCCGCCGGCGACGGCGCGGTCGAGGTGCGGCGCAACGCCAGTTCCCGCAAGGCCATCGAGCTCGCCACCGTGCCCTTCCCCGTGGCCGGCGGTCGCCTGCCCGGCAGCCCCGTCATCGTCCTCACCGGCGGCACCCGCGGCATCACCGCCCGGGCCGGCCTCGCCCTGGCCAAGCGCGGGCCCTGCACCCTGGCCTTGCTGGCCCGGACCGCGCCCGGGGTGGCCCCGCTGGACGAAGCCGCCGCCCGCAGCGCCGCCAAGGCCGAGCTGAAGGCCCGGGGCGAGAAGACCTCCCCCGCCCGCATCGACGCCGCCATCGCCTCGCTGCGCCGCGCGGAAGAGGCTCGCCTCAACGTCGAGGCCATGCGGGCCGCCGGGGCCCGGGTCCAGGTCTACGAGGTCGACATGGCCTCGCCCGAGGCCGTCACCGCCGCCCACGCCCGGATCGAGGCCGAGCTCGGCCCCATCGCCGGCTGCATCCACGGCGCCGGCGTCGAGGAGAGCCGCCCCCTGGCCCAGAAGGACGACGAGGCCTGGGCCCGCGTCTACGACGGCAAGGCCCTGGGCGGCCTCGCCCTGGTCGAGGGCCTCCCCCGGCAGGCCTGGCTGGTCAGCATGGGCTCGGTCGCCGGCCGCTTCGGCAACCCCGGCCAGGTCGACTACGCCGCCGCCAACGAGGCCATGGCCCGGCTCTGCCTCGCCCGGCCGCGCAGCCTGCACCTCTGCTGGACCGCCTGGGCCGACGTCGGCATGGCCGTGCGCGGCGGGATGGAGAGCCTGCTCACCTCCCGCGGCATCGAGCTCCTCCCCGCCGACGCTGGCGCCGAGCTGCTCGTCGACATGATCGCCGCCGGGATGGAGGGCGAGCTCGTCGTCGCCGGCCGCCTGGGGGCCCTCTCCCTGCGCAGCTCGCACGCCCTGATCGACCGCCTGGAGATGGTCGGCGACGAGGTCTTCGCCTGGCGCAAGCTCAGCTCCGAGCGGGACCCCTGGCTGCTGGACCACAGCATCGAGGGCACCCCCGTCCTGCCCGGCGTGATCGGCCTGGAGCTGATGGCCGCCGCCGCCGTCGCCACCCGCCCCGGCAGCGTCTACGTCGGCGCCCGCCAGGTCCACTTCGACAAGGCCGTCAAGCTGCACCGCGGCGAGCCCATCGACGTCGTCGTGCGGGCGGAGCCCCTGGGGGACGACGAGGTCAGCTGCACCCTGTCCACCACCCGCACCCTGCGGACGGGCCGGGCCCAGGTCGTCGAGAGCTTCCGGGCCATCATCCGCCTGGACCGCGCCTTGCAGACCGAGCCCTTGCCCCCGGTGTTCCTGGCCGAGGAGGGCATCAACCGCGGCGCCATCTACAAGCGCTTCTTCCACGGCACCTCCTTCCAGGTGCTGCGGGACGCCGGGGCCGTCGCCAGCCACAGCCTGCTGGCCGACGCCATGGTCGAACACGCCATGATCGCCGGGGGACTGTTGACCATGCCCCTGGTGCTCGAGGCGGCCTTCCAGGCGGCCGGCCTGCACCGCATGGCCCTGAAGAGCCTGCTGGCCCTGCCCGCCAGCATCGAGGAGCTCAGCCTGGTCCGGCCCATCGGCGACGGCGAGCCCCTGCACGTCATGGTCCACGAGAAGGCCGATCTGTACGACATCGACGTGGACGGTGGCGGCGGGGCCATCCTGCGGGTGCGCGGCTTCCGCATGGTCGACACCGGGCCGCTCAACGACGGCGACCGCTTCCTGCCGCCCTCCGGCGGCTGGCCGCGAACGGTGCTCGCCCGGGCCACCGGCAACAAGGTGCGCATGCTCAACGACAGCGAGCGGGCCAGCGTCGAGTCCAGGGGCAGCGCCCGGCGGATCGCCGACCGGCTGGCCGGGACCGAGGCCGCCAAGCTCGCCGTCGCCGAGCTGACCGGCTGGTCCGCGGACGCCTTCACCATCGAGCGCGAGGCCAGCGGCCGCCCCGTCGTCCTTGGCCCGACGGCCGCCCCCGAGATCAGCATCACCCACCGCGAGGGCCTCGCCCTGGCGGTCGCCGGCCATGGCGGCCTGCTCGGCATCGACCGCGAGCAGGTCGAGGCCCGCCCCGCCTCCTTCGGCTCCACCTGGCTCACGCTGGGAGAGCGCGCCCTCGCCGCCGGGGACCCGCGCCGCGAGACCGCCATCTGGGCCGCCAAGGAGGCCGTGCTCAAGGCCCTGGGGCTGGGCATGGCCCTGGACCCGCGCCAGGTCGAGGTCCTGGCCCTCCTGCCCCGCCTCGCGCGCCTGCGCCTGCACGGAGAGGCCGCCGAACGCGCCGCCGCCCTGGGAGGACGCCTCTGCGTCGGTCTCGCCCACGAGCCCTGCGCCGTCGTCGCCACCGCCTTGATCTTCGGCGGGAGCCTGCCGCGGGAGGCTTGCCAGGAGCGAACCCGGTCCGCATGATCGCCCCATGACCACCCTCCTGGAGCGAGACGACGGCCTGCGCATCGTGCGCGTCCTCACGCCCGAGGACGCCGAGCCCTACCGGACCTCCTTCGCCGGGGCCTACCAGGACATCTTCTCGGGCGCGCCCTACTTCGAGCGCTTCTGGGCCAGCGAGGCCCTGGGCATCCTCGACGGCTTCCTGCGGGTCCCCGACCACGTCACCCTGCTCGCCGTCAAAGGCGAGACCCGCGTCGTCGCCTTCGGCATCGGCGTCCCCATGGTCGCCCGGCCCGACATCGCCCGCGAGCTGCGCGGCCTCGTCCCCATCCGCGAGAGCTTCTACCTCGCCGAGCTGGGCGTCCAGGACGGCTGGCGGGGCAAGGGCCTGGGCCGGCAGCTCGTCGACCTGCGCATCGCCTCCATCGACCAGAACCGCTACTCCCACGTCCTGCTGCGCACCGTCGCCAGCCGGCGGGGGGCGTATGATATGTACCGCAGCCTCGACTTCGAGGACATGGGCGTCTACATGGAGGTCCCCTCGCGGCGGGTCGATGGGACCGTCACCACCGACCGGCGGCTGTTCCTCTCGCGGGTGCTGCCGGGGCGCTGAGGGTCGCCAGGCACCTACTGGACCGACCACCCCTCGTAGCTGCCACGCAGATCGGCGCTGAGCCCCTCCATCACGGCACGGCGCTCGCGCGCGCGCTCGGGGGTCAACAGCAGCTCCTCCTCCGCCAGCACCGCCCAGCTCTCTCCCCGCTCCGCGTCCGTGTGGACCCGCAGGCCCAGCGCGGACAGTCGGGCCACCGCCTCGTCCGCCGCCTGGGGCTCGGAGAAGCTGAGCTCGTGCTGCAGGCGCAGCGTGCGGCCCTCGGGCGGCAGGTCCAGCTCCGCCAGCAAGGCCAGGTCCGGGTTGGGAGGAGGAGGCGGCAGAGGCGGCGGAGGAGGCGGTGGCGTCACCTGCACGCAGGCCAATACGAGGAGGAGGAGCGTCACCATGCCGTCGTCCCGTCCGTGCGCAGGGCCCAGGCCATATCCCAGGCCACCGAGCGCAGCGCGTCCACCCCCAGCTCCCGGTGGCGCTCCGGCTGGCGGGGGTTGTACCAGCGGAAGGGCGTCTTCAGATCCCCCGGCCGGCCCACCCCCGAGCGCGTCAGCTCCACCAGCACCGAGGGGATCCCGTACTGCCCGTACAGATGATCCACCTCCATCCCGTGCCCGCGAAAGAAGAACAGAAACCGGGAGAGCTGCATCGGCCGATAGGCCCCGCGCCCCTGCCCGTCCTGCATCGCCGTCCCCAGGGCCAGCAGGGCCGGCCAGTCCGCGGGCCGCTGCCAGGAGCCCGCCCAGGGCAGGAAGTGGAAGCCGCCGAAGGCGTGCAGGCTGACCGCCACGTCGAAGCCGCGCTGCCCCAGCGCGTCGATCACCTGCGCCTCCGGCTCGGACAGAGGCGTCTGTGCCGTCTCGTAGTAGCCCGGCACCACATGCCGCCAGATCGCCCGCGGCTCGGTGTGAACAGAGAAGTTGCGGTTCAGATCCACCCCGTTCGCGTTCGCCCGCCGATAGGCCCGGGTCCTGCCCTCCAGCAGGTCCTCCTCGGAGCGGGCCCGACCGTCCACGTTCAGGATCGGCACGATCATCAGCTCCACCCCCGGGGGAGGCCGCTCGGCGGACTGTTCGAGGAAGGCCAGCGCCACCTCCGTCGAGATCCACTCCAGCGCGTGGATGCTGGCGAAGACCAGCATCGTCCGCTGCACCGGGACGGAAGGATCCCGCACCCGGAAGCCCCAGATCGAGCGGCCCTGGACCGTGCGACCCAGGCGCTCGGGCATCACACGCCCCGGGTAGCGCTGCACCAGCTCCAGCGTGCGGCCGAGCACCTCGGCGCGCAGGGCGTAGGGCTCGGCGGTGGAGGTCTCGCGGTACGCGGCCTCCTCGGGCGAGAGGAGGGACTGGCGGCGGGCCTCGCGGAGGAAGTCGGCCTCGGGGGGATCGGGGGCGGCGGCGAGGGCGGCGGCGGCGAGGAGCAGGGCGGGGAGGAGGAGCAT
>DDSR01000261.1 GCA_002343455.1 Deltaproteobacteria bacterium UBA2385
GGGGGAGGGGGAGGAGGAGGGGGCGCTGCGCTCGGCGCCGCTGGAGGCGCCTGAGGCGGAGCCGAGAGGGGAGCCGGGTCGGCCTCGCCCGAGAGGCGCGCCAGCAACGCCCCGACCGGCAGCTTCTCGCCCTCGGCGACCACCAGCTCGGCCACCACGCCCGCGTGAAAGACCTCGATCTCGATCGCGCCCTTCATCGTCTCGACGACGGCGACGATCTGTCCACGCTCGACCCGGTCGCCGGGCTTGATCCGCCACTCCAGCAGCACCCCGTCGTCCATATCGGCGCCCAGGCTGGGCATGCAGAAGTCGATCATCCGCGCTCCTCGGGGGCCCGGCCCAGGGTGCGCAGGGCCGCCTGGACGATGGCGGGGACCTGGGGCAGGGCCGCCTGCTCCAGGTGGGCGGGGTAGGGGATGGGCACCTCGGCGGTGCAGACCCGCTCGATGGGGGCGTCCAGCTCCCAGAAGGCCCCCTCGACGGCGCAGGCGGCCACCTCGGCCGAGAAGCCGCCGGTGCGCCAGCCCTCGTCGACGATCACCACCCGCCGGCAGCGCGCCGCGCTCTCCGCTATGGCCTGCCGGTCCAGCGGCCGCAGCACCCGCAGATCGAGCACCTCGGCCTCCACCCCCTGCCCGGCGAGCTGGGCGGCGGCCTCCATCACCTTGGGCAGGCAGCCTCCCCAGGTGATCAGGGCGACGTCCCGGCCCGGCCGGCGCAGGCGCGCCTTGAAGATGTCCACCTCGGGCGAGGCCGGCAGCGCCTCTTCGAGGTTGTAGAGGGTGACGTTCTCGAAGATCAGCACCGGATCGGGATCGGCGAGGGCGGCCCAGAGCATGGTGCGCAGATCGGCGACGGTGCCGGGCACGAGCACGCGCAGGCCCGGGATGTGGGCGAACCAGCCCTCCAGGNNCACCGGGTTGGGGTCGGCCAGCGCTGCGGCCAGCATGAAGCGGGCGTCCTCCACCGTGCCCGGCGCCAGCACCTTCAGGCCGGGAATGTGGGCGAACCAGCCCTCCAGGCTGTGCGAGTGCTGGGCGGCGAGCTGCCGTCCGGCGCCGGTGGCCATGCGCACCACCAGGGGGACGGAGATCTGTCCGCCGGACATATGGCGCAGGGTGGCGGCGTTGTTCAGGAGCTGGTCGAGGGCCAGCAGGCTGAAGTTGACCGACATGATCTCGACGATGGGCCGCAGGCCGCCCATGGCCGCGCCGATGCCCGCCCCGGTGAAGCCCGCCTCGGACAGCGGGGTGTCGCGCAGGCGCTGCGCGCCGAACTCCTCGAGCAGGCCCTTGGTGACGGCGTAGCAGCCGCCGTAGTGGCCGACGTCCTCGCCCATCAGCAGGACCCGCGGGTCGGAGAGCATGGCCTCGCGGATGGCCTGCCGCATCGCCTCGCGGCCGGTCATGCGGCGGGGGCCGAGGCCCTCGGGGGGGCTCACCGGCGGGCTGGGGACCTGCTCGTCCCAGGGGGTGAGCACGTGCTCGGCCAGGCGCTCGACCGGCTCCAGCGTGCCGGCCTCGGCGAAGGCGACGGCCTCCTCCAGCTCGGCCTCGACCTCGACCGCCAGGGCCGCCAGCGCCTCCTGGTCGAGCAGGCCCCGCCGGAGCAGCTCGGCTTGGAAGAGCACGATCGGATCGCGGGCCTTCCAGCGCTCCACCTCGGCCTTGTCCCGGTAGAGCTGGGCGTCGAACATGGAGTGGGCGCGGAAGCGGTAGGTGCGCAGCTCCAGGAAGCGCGGGCCCTTGCCGGCCCGGGCGTGGGCCACGGCCTGCTGCATGGCGGCGTGAACGGTGAGCAGATCCATGCCGTCGACGCTGTCGGCCTGCATGCCGTAGCTGCGCGCCTTGTGGCACAGATCGGTCTGCGACTCGGTGATCTGCAGGGCGCTGCCCATGGCGTAGAGGTTGTTCTCGCAGCAGAAGACCACCGGCAGGGTCCAGAGGGCGGCGAGGTTCATCGCCTCGTGGAACTCGCCCTCGGCCATCGCCCCTTCGCCGAAGAAGCAGGCGACCACCCCGTCCCGGCCCTGCTGCTGCTCGGCGAGGGCCAGCCCGACGGCCATGGGCAGGTGGCCGGCGACGATGGCGTTGCCCCCGTAGAAGCGCGTCGCGGCGTCGAAGAGGTGCATGGAGCCTCCTCGTCCGCCGCTGCAGCCCTCCTGCCGACCGTACATCTCGGCCATGCAGGCGCCCATGTCCAGGCCGCGGACCAGGGCGTGGCCGTGCTCGCGGTAGGTGCAGAGCAGGGCGTCCTGGGGCCCCAGGGCGGCGACGGCCCCGGCGGCGACGGCCTCCTCGCCGATGTAGAGGTGCAGGAAGCCGCGGATCTTGCCCTGCTGGTAGAGCTCGGCGCAGCGCTCCTCGAAGCGCCGGATGCGCAGCATCTGTCGCAGGTGCTCGCGGCCGGCCTCGACGGTCAGCTCGTTCATCGGGCGCCTCCCGGCGGCTCGGGCTGCTCCAGGGTGGACAGATCCCCCTCGGGCAGGCCGAGCTCGCGGGCCTTCAACAGGCGGCGCATGATCTTGCCGGAGCGGGTGCGGGGCAGGGAGTCGAGGAAGTCGATCTCCTTGGGGGCCACCGCCGGGCCCAGGCGGCTGCGGGCGTGGGCGAGGAGCGAGCGGCGGGTGGCCTCGTCGGGGAGGTGGCCGGGCTTGAGCGAGACGAAGGCCTTGACGATCTGTCCGATCAGCTCGTCGGGCTTGCCGATGACGCCGGCCTCGGCCACGGCGGGGTGCTCCATCAGGATGCTCTCGACCTCGAAGGGCCCGACCATATGCCCGGCGGTCTTGATGATGTCGTCGGCCCGCCCGACGAACCAGTAGGTGCCGTCGGCGTCGCGGCGGGCGAGGTCGCCGCTGAGGTACCAGCCCTTGGCGAAGACCTTGGCGGTGCGCTCGGGCTCGTCCAGGTAGCCGCGGAAGATGCTGGGCCAGTCCGGGCGCAGGGCCAGCTCGCCCTCCTCGTCGGGTCCCAGCTCGACCAGGCTGCCGTCCTCCTGCCTGCCCAGGATGGCGGCGTGGATGCCGGGCAGGGGCCGGCCCATGGAGCCGGGGCGGATGGGCTGGCCCAGGGTGTTGGCGATCATGATGCCGCCGGTCTCGGTCTGCCACCAGTTGTCGTGGAACGGCCGGCCGAAGGCCTCGAGCCCCCAGACGACGGCCTCGGGATTCAGGGGCTCGCCGACGCTGGCCATGAAGCGCAGCGCCGACAGGTCGTGGTCCTTCACCGCGTCGGCACCGAGTTTCATCATCATGCGGATCGCGGTCGGCGCGGTGTACCAGACCGTGACCCGCTCCTGGGCGAGGATGCGGTACCAGCGGGCGGCGTCGAAGTCGGCCTCGTCGACGATGGTGCCGATGCCGCAGACCAGGGGGGCGACGATGCCGTAGGAGGTGCCGGTCACCCAGCCCGGGTCGGCGGTGCACCAGAAGCGGTCGCCCTCGCGCAGGTCCAGGGCGACGCGGGCGCTGTGCAGGTGGTGCAGCACGGCCCCGTGGACGTGCAGCGCCCCCTTGGGCTTGCCGGTGGTGCCGCTGGTGAAGTGCAGCAGGGCGGGGTCCTCGGGCCGGGTGAAGGCGATGGGGGCCAAGGGATCGGCCTCGGCCATCAGGGTCGGCATGGCGAGCGTGTCGGGCAGGGGCTCAGCGTCTACCAGGACGACGTGCTCCAGCGAGCGCAGGGCGGCGCGCTGGGCCTGCACCTTGCGGCGGTACAGCGCCGCGGAGGTGACCAGCACCCGGCCCTTGCCGATCTCCAGCCGCTGGGCGATCGGCTCCGGGCCGAAGGCCGAGAAGAGCGGACAGAGGACGAAGCCTCCCTTCAGCGCGCCCAGGGCGGCGATGGTGAGCTCCGGCACGCGGCCCAGCAGCAGGAAGACCCGGTCGCCGGGCTGGAGACCCAGGCGGCGCAGGGCGTCGGCGAAGCGGGTGCTGGCCTCGGCGAGCTGGCCGTAGCTGAGTTCGACCCGCCCCTCGGGCCCGGTGCTGTCGCGCGGCAGCCAGCGCAGGGCGAGGCGCCCGGGATCGCGCCGGACGTGCCGGTCGACGGCCTCCCAGCCGATGTTGAGCCCGCCGCCGGGCAGCCCATCGAGCTGGGCGCGGACAGAGTCCCAGGAGAAGGCCACGGGGCGCTCGGGGGGCATGGGGTCCTCCGCTCCTCTGCCGGTGCAGGGAGCGTGCCAGGACCAGAGCGAGGGATCACGGGCGCCGAAGAGTCAGGGGTGGGTGGGCTGACACAGGACGGGTGGGCGAATGGGCCCAGCGGCAGGGGGGAAACGCTGTTGGCGGTGGTGGAGGCGGCGTCGGGCTCCGCCTCCGTCCTGGGCGCCCAACCCCTGCGGTTCTGCAACCCATCGCGGTCAACCCCCTCCGTTCTTCAACATCGCACGGCCCACAGGCCCGTACGTGCAGCAAACACGTTGCCGAGGCTGACGCTCCACCTGGCAACACGCCCATGGGGTTGCAAATTGGCGTGGGTTGACCTGGCCTGGTTGCAGATCCGCCGGGCTTGACAGGTCAGCGGCGCCACCGCGGGCACGATCTGGTCAGCGGGTGTCGCGACCGCCAGGGGTCCTTCAGGGGCCGACCCGCACGCAGTCGTAGGTCAACGGGATGCTGTCGGGCAGCTCCAGCAACTCGAAGTCGGAGGGGCGGATGTCTTCGAGATCGCGCGACTCCATCAGGTCCGCCCACTTGTGGGTGGAGAAGGTGTCGGCCTGGAAGGTGAGGGCGACGTTGCCGCCGTCGGCCAGGAACATGCCGTAGGTCTGCAGGGCGCGGGCGACGGTGCGGCTGGCTTCGTTGGGCAGGGTGGTCAGGTCGAAGTCCGCGCGCAGTCGCAGGTGGGCGCCGTAGGGCGGCGCGTCGGGGCCGCCGCTGGCCGCACCGGTGGAGTGGGTCGCCGGGTGCACGAACTCCCCGCCGCGGATGCTGCTGTTGGGCAGGATGAAGCGCAGGGCGTGGCCGATCTCGCCGCTGGCGACCTCGTCGGCGGTCGGGGTCAGCGGCGCGATGGGGTAGCCGGCCGCGTCGGCGCTGGTGCACTGGTCGCCGCGTCCGTCGGGTCCATAGCTATGGTCCATATGCCAGACCGCGAGGCAGCCGCCGCGGAAGCTCTCCCCTCGGATGTCCGCCCGCCACATCTCGTAGAGCAGGCCGCTCTCCCAGTCGGCGACCAGCAGGTGGCAGTCGCCGTCGGACTCGCAGGCGGTGCCGCTCTCACCCTCGATGACGGCGTCGGCGGGCACCGGGACGGGGACCTCGTCGCAGTCGGGGCGGTAGAAGTCCTCGGTCGGCTCGAACTCCCGGCGCTCCGTACTGGCATCGGCCTCGACCACGACCAGGGAGAAGTCGATCTGGAAGCGCCCGAGGCCCCAGCCCTGGCTGTCCAACCAGGCGATGATCTCGTCGGAGCGCGGATCGGGAGAGGCGGCGCTGACGTCCTGGTACCAGACCGAACCCTCGGGGAAGTACTGGCCGGCGGGTCGGGTGGCGCCGCCGTCGCCTGTGTCAGAGGGCTTGTCCGCGCAGGCCAGGAGGAGGAGGAGGAGGAGGGTCATACAGGTATTGTAGCCGCCGGCGAGGCGCGAGGGCGCCTTCGGCTAGCTTTGTACCTCGGACAGCAAGCGCCGAGGAGAGGAGTGACTCCAGTCCGTTGGTCTGACCCCGGTTCAGTCGCAGGGGGACCGTCTGAGAGGAGCGTTCAGTCGGGCAAGCAGTCCGAGTCGGGGCGAGGGAACTCGGTGGAGATCGAGGAGAACCAGATCTGCAGGCTGTAGAGGGGATCTCCGGGGTTGTAGACCAGGTCGTGGATGCCGTCGCCGTCGATGTCCTCGTTGAAAGAGACGGTGCCGTAACCGTACCAGTCGCCGCAGACGAGAGTGCCCTCCATCCAGTGCTTTACGCCTTTGATGGGCCCGTAGTGAAGGTACATCCCACCCTCTTTGCCGAAGGTTCCCTGGGCCACCAGAAGGTCGGAGCGCCCGTCGCCGTTCAGATCGCCCTTGCCTTGCATGAAGTCGGGGAAGCGTGCGCCGTCGTAGCC
Source organism: Deltaproteobacteria bacterium UBA2385 (assembly GCA_002343455.1). GTDB lineage: Bacteria > Myxococcota_A > UBA796 > UBA796 > UBA2385 > UBA2385. The sequence continues at coordinate 6,045 of DDSR01000261.1, forward strand.
ACCTTCCAGGCGGGCCACGGAGACTTCCTCGATGTCCATGTTTCCAGAATAGGGGCCCGCCACCAGATACAGGGCGCCGTTGTTGATCTTGGGGCCAATGGTGTTTCCGTCCTGCGAGCCGATCATCAGGTCGTCGTAGCCATCGCCGTCCACATCCCCTGCGGACCTTACATAGGTCCCTACGCCATCACACTTCGTGGCCCCAACCGAATCTTCGCACGTGCTTGCGAAGCGCGACAGGAGCGCATCGACCTCGTCGCCTGTACGGGTTTCCGTGATGGGTCCATCGAAGACGTTGATGCTGCCCTTGGTCGGCAGGCCCAGTTCATATGGGAAACGATTGCCCACCACAACGTCCGCGATTCCGTCGCCGTTGTGGTCGAAACCGCCATACGCCAGGGCATTGTATTCGCCGCGGGAAGCGTAGCCCCAAGTCTCCCGGGCAAAAAGATCACTGCCTAGCTGAATATCCCACGGTGCGTCTTCAATCCTGCCCGCTACGGGCATGGACTGCATTTCAAGGAGGAGCACCTCTGTCTCGCCGCTCTCGTCCATTCGACTCTCGGTGACGAAGCGTACGAGATCGATTACACCATCCCCGGTCAGGTCGCCCATGGGAACGACCGTGAGCGGAATCACTGTCGGTGAAGGAACCGTGGAGAACCCGTCGGGAGTGCCCGGCAGCCATGATGAATAATCTGGATGGCCTATCGTCTGGAGATCGTTCGTGCCATCGCCATCAAAGTCGGCGTAGGTTCCGGGAAGGTCTACTTTCGCGTCATAGTCGCTGAGAGGGTCGGCAAACAGAGGCGTCTCGATGTCCTCGCCCGCCATGTCTTCGAGGATGTTGACTCGGGGCATTCTGGGCTCCAGGTCGCGTGCGTAGACAATAGCCCTCGACTCGTAGACGCTTCCGCTACTGTATTCGCGGCCTGGCCACTTGTCGGCATCGCGCTCCAGGCCCATCTCGATTTTGAAGGTCGTATTGGATCCGATGAAGACCTTTCCCGGATCACCCTCATGGACGGGCGGGACCGTCACGGGCTTTCCCCAACCCAGCGTTCGGCAGGGGTAGATTGCCGCATCGCCAAAGACGACGCCGGCGATCTCACGCTGCGTTGCCCCCGGGACGTGCGCGCAGGTCGAGTCGTCGACCTCTGTGTCCTCCAAGGTCGACTTCGGAGCCTCGGCAGCACAGGCTAGCAGGAACAACAACCTCATGATTGACCTCCTACCGTCGTTCGATTCGTAGCAGGCAGGGGCTGAGCAGGATCCGCGGCGGGTCACCCCGACGCAGGGTTAGTTCATCGCCGCTTCCCGCAAGGCCGCTCTCCTCCAGCTCGATGGACTCGTCGAGGAGGTAGCGAGGCAGGGCGCTGCTGTCCGTGGACGGTATGAGCCAGTCCTCGGGATTCTTGGGGTAGGGCTGCATCCACTTCGCGCCGTCAAGGCTTCCGGTGTCGGGGCGAATGTTCAGGCGGTGTTCCGCTGTTGAGTCCGAAGTGGGATCCACCAGGAAGACGTAGGCCGCGGTGCGCAGTTCCCGCAGAGGAGCTCCTGCAAGGAGCGTTATGCCCAGGTCACGGATCTCGAAGACCAGCACGGGATCGTCCAGGAATGCCTTGTTGGGATTGTCCTTCTCAAGAAGCGAGCTTCCTCGGGCTGGAAGTGTCGTGGGCAGGACCAGGCCCACTGTGGCCGGGCTCCGAAGGAGGAGTCCCACCCGGTGGTACGCGAAGTAAACGGTACGGGCGACGGTCTCCTCTGCCGGAGCTCGAATGCTGTCCGGCGGGTCCCGCAGGCCGCACTCGTCCCATTGCTCGGACTGCTCGGCCAGAGGGTGCCAGGAGACTTTCACGGCTCCGGCAGCCTTCGCTGCGAGCAGGCGGCGCCAGGCTTCGCTGGCCTGGAAGGCCTCTCGCAGGCGCTCGGTCTCTCCCCTGGACGTCGTGCCATCGGGGTAGACATGGAAGTCTGCCTCGTCCTCGCTCGCGCAGTTCTCGAAGACCGTGACCTCGCTCGGAAAGCCACGGCTGTTCAGCAGGCTGGAGACGGCGGCGACTTCGGTCATCAACCAACCGGCGTGCAGGGCGCCGAGATCACTCCCGGCGACGGTGAAGTGGTACCAGTGCAGGTCGACTCCGGCAAAGACCTCGCGCAGCGACGGTACCCAGGAGTATGGGAGCGCGGCGCTGTCCAGGTGCAGCATCTCGCCCCGAATGAAGGACCAGGTCAAGGCGATGCGCTGGCATAATGCGTCGAGGAATACGGTTCGCCACGTCCAGCTTCGGCTGCTGTCGCCTGAGCTTGGAAACTCGTACACACTTCCTGTTGGCCCGAGGGTGGCCGCCTCACGGTCTGCGGCGCTGTAGCTGCTCAATCCTGGGAGATACAGGCTGGGCCGCGTGACGCCGAGGTCATGGAAGCCCTCGATGAAGCCAAGGGAGGCCATTACGACCCCCTTGGCCCACATATCTGCGGTGGCCTCGACCAGATGCACAGGGACGGTTCCGGCCTTCCCCTGAAAGATGGTGCGAAGCTCGCACTCGTTGAAGAGCTCGACTCCGTCCAGCACCTCGTCCAGACGAAACAGGCTGGCCGTTGCGTATTCCTCGTCTTCAAGCAGGGACTTCGCATGGATCCCGGCGTCGACCAGCAGGCCAGCACAACGGTAGGCGATGGACCGAATACTGGCCCGCTGGAACGAATAGCGAAAGTCCAAGCTTGCCAGGGCGTAGCTTGCTGCAGCCCAGGTGAGTGGATCGGTGCGGGCTTTGCTTAGATCGTCGGGCCTGAGGTGCTCGGGCGACCAGTACATCCGCAAGGTGTTGGCGGGGATGGCCGCGAGCCAGGAATTGACCGTGTCTCGCTCCGTTTCCTTATCGGTTCCCGGATACCGCGTTACGGCCCAAGCCTTCACGTTCAAGTGGAGGTGAGACCAATCGGGGTACTCCCCCATCGTGTCCGCGGCCCGGTCATGGTCGACCTGAAGAACGGTCTCGCTTCCTCCGCCCAAGCTCAGGAAGGTGAATCGAAGGCGCAGCTTGTTCTTGTAGGCCTGGGCGAGCTGTTCGCCCAGGCGTTCGACGTTGGAGGCTTCGCCGCTCGTACTGCCATCGAAGCCCTCGAAGTCGAAGGCGCGGCCTTCCTGCAGTCGTCGACCAAGCTCGTCCTCATCCGTCGGCACCGGCGTAGGCACGTCAAACGCCAGCCTTGACGGGCTCCCGCCCGTGCCCTCCACCCTCCGCGGCCCATCGGTCAGCATCCCCCAAAGCAGATCGCGGATCCCGAACTGCCTCACCACGTCCGCGCCCACCGTCCGCGCGTCCGACAACTGGTCGGCCCCCGATCCGAATCGTGTGTTGGGGGGGTCGTCCTCTGTCTGGTAGGCTTTCAGCCCGTTGAGCCCCAGCCCCTCCTGGAAGTCCAGAGTGGAAACCAGGTCGGAGCCGATCAGGGGCTCGGTGTCCGGCCGTCCAGGGGTGGTGAGCAGCGCGCTCGCCACCGCCCGGTCGATGCGAGCCCATGGCAGATCGAAAGGGTGTCGATGGTCAACCCGGGCCACCAGCGCAGCATCGAGGGGGACCGGGAGTTCCTGCGAGATGGGAACCACCGACGGCGAGGTGCTCTGGCCTGCCTGTCGCGTGTTGAAGGCGCGCGCCCGGCGAGCCAGGAGGCGGACCTCCCGCTCGTGGTCCACGCGATCCTGCGCCACCCGGCGAAGCACCGACTGCGTCGATGGCTGCGGAGGGGGCAGGGAGGGGTCTCGCCGGGACATGGCCATGCTCCCTCAGTTGAAGAACAACACGACGGTGATGATGCCGTCCCAGCTCTGGAGGGCGGCAGCGCCGATGTCCGAGACGTCGAGGGCAAAGTCGACGTTGTCGCAGTAGGGGCCGGTGATGTTCATCGGAGAGGGAGCCGCGGTGTCGAGGTTGGCGCTGGTGAAGAAGGCCGGGTACCCCGCCCCGAGGGAGGTCGGCTTGCGCGGGCCTGCGGTCTCGAACATGCGGATCACCAGCCGGGTGCCTCCTGTGCGGCTCCGGGTCTGCACCGCTACACGCATCCCCGTGGACTTGCCGAGCAGCGCGCGGTCCTCGTTGGAGATATCCGAGAAGAGGTACCGCAGTGCGGTGCCGTCGCTGTTGCTGATGAACACCCCGTTGAACAGGGTGAACGAAACCTTCGTCATGGGCGCCTCGCCGAGATGTGGCGCCGGGGGTGGCGCCGGGGGTGGCGCCGGGGGTGGCGCCGGGGGTGGCGCCGGGGGTGGCGCCTTGAGGAAATATGGATCAGTCGAACCGCGACCGCAAGTGAAATCGGCGTGGCGGCGATCAACCTGCTCGAGGATTGGGGCCGCTACCGCTTGGACGGCCCGGGAGTCGACGTGGACTCGCCCTTTGTGATTCACAAAGGCGAGCTATGTCCGCGAGTTGGCGCCTCAGGAGGCAGTTTGAGGGCGAAACGGTCAGTATCTGTCTGATTCCGGAGGCAGAATCGGGGCATCCAGGCCCGTAGTCGGTCCGGACGCGGACGCAGCGGAGCTTTCTGAATCGTAGCGGAGCGCTACGTCCGCTCGCTCTATAGCCGCTCACCGTCGCAAAGACGCCAAGAGGATCGTGGCGCCGCGGGCGGAGCTGGCGGCGGCTGGTTGATCGGGAACCCTCTGTGAGGACAGTGGGCAGGACTCTCCTGGCTTCCAATTTTCCTGCCTTCCTCAGCCCTGACCGGGTGCGGAAGGAAGTGACTCCCCACCTCCCCCCTACATGCGAAACCGCGTCTTCAACGCCGTCAGCGCCCCGGGGTCATTGGTCTTGATCTTCCCCCGCGCGATGTCGATCGGCCCCGGCGTCTTGCCCTCCAGCACCATCTTCTCGAACAAGCCCGGATCGCACTTCAGCACGACGTCGGCCTTCTCGATCGTCTTCCCCGGGCTGACCTCGCAGCGATCGGCGTGCATCTGGACGGTCCAGCGCTCCTCGCCGACGCTGAAGTAGTAGCTCTTGCTGGGGCTGCCCGGAGAGGGGATGTAGCGGCTGGGCATGGTCTCGAAGATCTGGCGTACCTTGGACATGGCGTCTCCCTGCGGCGGTGGCCCGCCGGGGATAACCCGCGCTCATGCAAGACCGCATCGACTGGCTCGTCGCCGAGCTGAACCGCCACAACCGGCTCTACCACGAGCTGTCCGCCCCCGAGATCCCCGACCGGGAGTACGACCTGCTCTTCCGCGAGCTGGAGCAGCTCGAGGCATCCCACCCCGAGCTGGTGCGCGAGGACAGCCCGACCCGGCGGGTCGGCGGCGCCCCGGTCGACAGCCTCCCGCCCTTCACGCACCGGGTGCCGATGCTCTCGCTGGGCAACGCCTTCAGCGAGGCGGATCTGCGCGAGTTCGACACCCGGATCCGCCGGGCCCTGGGCGAGGACGCTCCGGCTCAGATCGCCTACATGGTCGAGCCCAAGCTGGACGGGCTCGCGATGGAGCTGGTCTACCAGGAGGGCGACCTGGTGGCCGCCGGGACCCGGGGCGACGGCCAGACGGGCGAGGAGGTGACGCACACGGTGCGCACGCTGAGGTCGGTGCCGCGCCGCCTGCGGGAGGAGGGGCGGCCGCCGGCCTACCTGAGCGTGCGGGGCGAGGTGCTCTTCGACCTGCCCGGCTTCGAGGCCATGAACCGCCGCCGGGTGGAGCGCGGCGACAAGCCCTTCGAGAACCCCCGCAACGCCGCCGCGGGCACGATCCGCCAGCTCGATCCCGGCCCCGCCTCCCGCCGGCCGCTCTTCTTCGTGGCGCACTCCGCGGGCGAGGGCATCGGCACCGAGCGGGCCTCGACCCAGGGGGCGCTGCTGGCCGAGCTGGCCTCCCTGGGCCTGCCGATCAACCCGCTGAACCGGCGCTGCCTGGGCATCGAGGCGGTCATCGCCGCCATCGCCGAGCTGGGGGCCCTGCGGCACACCCTGGACTACGAGATCGACGGCGCCGTGGTCAAGGTCGACGAGCTGGCCCTGCAGGACGCGCTGGGTTTCCTGACCCGCAGCCCGCGCTGGGCGACCGCCTACAAGTACCCGCCCGACCAGGTCGCGACCGAGCTGCGCAACGTGATCTTCAGCGTCGGGCGCACCGGGGCGGTGACCCCGGTGGCCGAGCTGGAGGGCGTGCGCGTCGGCGGCGTGACCGTGCGCAACGCGACCCTGCACAACGAGCACCAGATGAGCCGGGAGATGCGCCTGTTCCTGGCGCCCGGCCAGCCGGCCCTGCTCGACGAGCAGGGCCTGGAGCGGCGAACCGGCCTGCGTCGCGGGGATCGGGTGGTGCTCCAGCGGGCCGGGGATGTGATCCCCCAGGTGCTGGGGGTCGTCGACCGCCCCGGTCGGGAGGCGGCTCCGCCCTTCGCCTACCCCGCGCTCTGCCCGGTCTGCGGCGACCCCCTGGCCCGCGAGGAGAACCCGCGCGAAGCCCAGAAGGTGACCGTCCGCTGCCGCAACCGCCTGGGCTGCCGGGCGCAGCTCGAAGCGGCGCTCAAGCACTTCGCCAGCCGCCGGGCGATGGACATCGAGGGCCTGGGCGAGAAGCTGATCGAGCAGCTCGTGCAGCACAAGCGGGTCGGCGGGCCGGCGGATCTCTACGGGCTCGACCTGTCGACCCTCTCCGGCCTGGAGCGCATGGGCGAGAAGTCGGCGCAGAACCTCCTGGCCGCGATCGAAGAGTCCAAGGGCCGCTCGCTGGAGCGGGCGATCTTCGCGCTCGGCATCCCCCAGGTGGGCGAGGCGACGGCGCGGGACCTCGCCCGCCACTTCGGTGGGCTCGAGGCCCTGCTCGACGCCGACGAGGCCGCCCTGATGGCGGTGGACGGGGTCGGGCCCGAGGTGGCCCGCTCGCTGCGGGAGTTCAGCCAGGACGAGGGCAGCCGGGCCCAGGTCGCCGCCCTGCGGGCTGCCGGGGTGTTGTTCCCGGCCATCCAGCGCTCGGCCGCCCCGCAGAGCCTGATCGGCAAGACCTTCGTCCTGACCGGCACGCTGCCCGGCATGTCCCGGGACGAGGCCAAGGCCCTGATCCTGGCGGCCGGGGGCAAGGTCAGCGGCTCGGTCAGCGCCAAGACCGACTATGTGGTGGCCGGCGAGGAGGCGGGCAGCAAGCTCCTCCGCGCCAACGAGCTGGGGGTCCCCGTGCTCGACCTCAGCGGCCTGCTGAATATGCTGGGGACCAGCGAACCTGGAGAGACCCGATGATCCTCGCCCTGCTGCTCGGCGCCTGCGCCACCGACCTCGGCACCCTCTCCGCCCTGGCCGAGGAGTACGCCACCCGCACGGTGGAGGCCAGCACGCCGGGCCTGCGCAGCTCCCTGGCCCTGGGCGCGCTCAGCGCCGAGCTCTGCGTCGACCAGGCCAGCACCGGCTGGTCGGAGGTCGTCGTGGGCGAGGATCTTCCGCTCAGCGCCGAGCTGGCCGAGGTCCTGGACACCCCCCGGGTCGACAGCTTCAGCGACGAGGGCGCGGTGATCGAGCTGAGCCTCAGCGGCCTCTCCCTGCTCGACCAGACGGATGCGCGCTTGAGGCTGAAGATCACCGACGGCAGCGACACCAACGGGCCCTTGCAGATCAGCGGGACGGCGGTGGGAGCGACGGACGAGACGGTGCTGGGGACGATCACCTACGAGCTCGGCTCCGACTGCGCCGAGATCCGCACCCGCCTCTTCGGCACGGCGATCTGGCAGCTGGGCGAGACGACCCACAGCTACGCGCTGCCCTCCGCCGACGCCGAGGACAGCTCCCTGACCTGGCCGGGGGTGGTGCCCTGGCTGCCCGGTGCCGGCAGCGTCAAGTGGACCGGGATCGTCGATGGTCAGGAGCGCTCGATCCTGACCGACGACGCCAGCGAGATGGTCGAGGACGCTGGGGCGGTCCTGTGGGGGGCCGAGGTCAGCGGCGGCGGCAACGAGCGGGTGGCCGCCTGGAGCGCGCGCACCGAGCTCAGCCTGGTCCCTTGAGCTCGGGCTCGGGCTCCTGCTCGCGCAGCTCGCGGGCCTGGGGGTGCTCGGGGTGGGTCAGGGTCCAGCGCAGGTGCTCCAGCATGCCGGTCATCATGGCGGCCTCGCTCCGCTGCGCGTCCAGGCGGGCCAGCAGCCGGAAGAGGGTGCCGCGGACCTGCTCGGGGGAGCGTCCGCGCAGGTAGCCGCCCAGGCGCAGGACCTCCTCGGCCCGGCCGGTCAGGGCGCGCAGGAGGCCGGTGGGCGCCGCCTCGTGCCGGGGAGCTGCGGGCGGGTCCTGCAGGGCGAGGTGCTGGCGCAGCAGGTGGCAGCTCACGGTGACGGCCTGGGCGAGGTTCAGCGAGCTGGTCTCGCCGGTCGGCAGGGTGAAGAGGGCGTGGCAGGGCTCCAGGTCCTCGTTGCTGAGGCCAGCGTCCTCGGGGCCGAAGAGCAGGCAGGTCTCGCCGGGCTGGGCGAAGACCTGGGCGGGGAGCTGGTCGGCGGTCCACAGGGGCCAGTCGAAGCGGCGGCGGCGGGCGGTGGTGCCGACGACGAGGCCGGCCCCGGCGACCGCCTCGTCGACGCTGCCGACGATGCGGGCCCGGTCGATCACCTCGCGGCCGCCGGGGGCGTGCCAGCGGGCCTCCTCCGGGTCGAAGGCGCGTGGATCCACCAGCACGAGCCCGCCCAGGCCGTGGTTGGCGATGGCGCGGGCGCTCATGCCGATGTTGATCGGCCCCCGGGGGCGGACCAGGACGACCCGGACCCTTGAGAGCGGCACCTAGCCTCCGAAGAGGCCCTTGAACCAGCCGATGACCTTGCCGAAGACGCCGGGCTCTTCCTTGGGGCCGGGCTGGTCGCCGGTCTTGCGGGCCAGGGCGGCTTCGCGGGCCTTGGCCAGCTCGTCGTTGATGTCGCCCTTGGCCTCGGGGGCCGGAGGGGCGGCGGGCTCGGCGGCGCCGAGGTTCGCCGGCGCGAGGCGGTCGGGCGGCGCGCTGGCCATGGCCG
>DDSR01000083.1 GCA_002343455.1 Deltaproteobacteria bacterium UBA2385
GCTCACGGGGAAGGGGCGGCGGGGGTGAGCTTGAGGCCTTCAGCTGGTCAGGCCCCCCAGAACCCCACGATCTCCGCCTCCGCCTCCTCCGCCTTCACCATCACCGCCCGGTCCCCCGTCACCGCCAGCACCCCCGGCGCCGGCCGGCTGTTGTAGCGCGACCACATCGACAGCGTGTAGGCCCCGGCGTCATGCACGGCGACGATGTCCCCCTCGAAGACCTCCGGCAGCAGCAGCCCCTTGGCCAGCCGATCCCCCGAAAAACACAGCGGCCCGACGACATCCCAGGGCGCCTTCGGCCCCTGCCGCGGGCTCCCGTCCGGCGCGTGAACGGTGATCCGGTGCCGCCACCAGGCCGGTCTGTAGACCGCCCGCACGAACAGATCGGCGCCCAGGTGGATCGTCGCCAGCCGGCGCCCGCCGGTGATCCGCACGGCCTCGACCCGCGACAGGGCCAGCCCCGCCGCGGCGTGGATGCTGCGCCCCATCTCAGTGACCAGCCCCCTCTCCCCGCCCAGCACGCCCGGCGCGGCCGCCTCGATCGCCCCTGCCAGCTCTGCGAAGGTCCCGCCCTCGTCGGGCATCCCCCCTCCCAGGTCGAGGTGGTCCACCCGTCCCCCCGCCGCCTCGATGCGCTCGGCCAGCGCCGCGATGCTCGCCGCGCCCTCGGCGATCTGCTCCAGGCTCATCCCGTAGGAGCCGACGTGGACGTGCAGCCCCCTCAGCCACTCGTTCTGGACGAAGGCCTCGATGATCTCGGCCTCCTCGTGGAGGAGGTCCGCCCCGAACTTGCTCCCGGCCACCGCGGTGCTGGTGGCCTGCACCCTGCCGGCCCCGATGCCCGGGTTGACCCGCAGGCCGATGCGCCCCCTGGGGCGGGCGCCGCCCAGCAGCGCGCGAACCCGCTCCAGCTCGCCCAGGCGGTCCAGGTTGAGGTGGACCCCGCTCTCCAGGGCGAGGCGCAGCTCGTCCATGGTGCGGGCGGGCGCGTCGTAGACGATGCGCTCGGGCGGCAGGCGGTCCAGGGCGAGGCGCAGCTCGGCCCGGCTGGCCGCCTCCAGCCCGCAGCCCAGCCCGACGAGGTGGTCCAGCACGCCTCCGACGGGGTTGGCCTTGATGGCGACGGCGTGCAGGGTCGAGGCAGGAAAGGCCGCGCGCAGCTCCTCCACCCGGCTCTGTACACGATCGAGGTCGTGCACCACCAGGGCCCGCCCGCGGTCCCCGGCCCGGACAGAGGGACAGAGCCAGCCGCCTGCGAGGGCCAGCTCGATGATCTGACGGGTGCGCGCCTCGTCCACCGGCGCCCTCAGCGCCCGGTGCGGGTCAGGCGCAGGGCCTTGGGCGAGTAGCTCAAGGCCAGGGAGAGGCCCGGGCGGATCGCCCCGACGGTCTCCACATCGGTGGTGGCGGCGATGCGGTCGCCCTCCTCGAGGCCCTTCGGCAGCCGCGGCACCCGTCGGACGGTCAGCGAGGTCGACAGCGCCAGGCCCGGCGCGAACTCCACCTCGCCGCCGAGGTGGTAGCTCTGCAAGGCGGTGAAGCGCACGGTGGAGGCGTTGGCGGAGAGCAGGCCCAGGCCGACCACGGGGGCCAGCCGCAGCGGGGCGTCGAGCAGGTAGTCCCGGCCCTCGGGCTCCAGAAAGGGCGCGAAGCCGACCACCAGCTCGCCGTCGACCCGGTCGCCCCGGCGGCGCTCGATCGGGGCGAGGCCGGTGTCGTCGGCTTCGCCGGTGGTGTACCTGCGGCTGGCTGGCCCGGTGAGGGCGAGGCCCAGGCGGATGGCGCCGACGTAACGATCGGCGATCTCGATGTCGCGCGAGGCGCGCACCTGGCCGTCGATGATGGCGCTGAGGTGATGCGAGCCGGTGGGGGGAGGGGGCAGCACCCGGCGGCTGGTCTCGCGCACCACCATCCCCGCCTCGGACTGCGGCACCGCTGGGGGCGCCGGACCCTCGCCCAGCTCGAGCTGCACCGCCTGGCCGGGCAGGTGGCGGGTCGCGACCTCCAGGTAGGCGCCCGACCCCACCGCGAAGACATCGACCGCGATCGGCTGGCCCTCGCGGTCGAAGCGGCGGGAGCGGGCCGGCTGGCCCTCGCTGTCCAGGCAGACCAGCAGGGTCGGCTGGCGGGCCGAGAGGGCCTCGCTGCGGGTACACCAGTCCACGCTGGCCTGGGCCCGGGCGCGCTCGGCCTCCTCCCGCTCGACCTGGGGGACCCAGACCGGGGCCGCCCGCCACTCCCGCTCCCGCGGCGCGCCCTGCTCCTCCAGGCGCACCACCAGGTCCTCGCTGCCATCGCTCAGCCAGCTCACCAGGGCCGCTTTCGCCTCCAGCCCGATGCCCAGCGTCCGGGTCGAGGCGTCGACGGTGGCGGGGAACCAGCGCCCGCCCAGCCAGACCGCGCCGGCCACCACCTCGCCCAGCTCGCCGCCGATCATCACCTCGCCCGACTGGCTGAGGATCAGGCTGCCGCCGGGATCGGCCGCCGCCACCACGAAGCGGAAGCTGTTCGCCCGCGAGGGCGGGATCTGGTGCACGAACCAGGCGCTTCCCTGCGGCGACAGCTCGTAGAGCGCGGCGCAGCCGTCCAAGTTGCTGGCCAGCGTGCCCTTGCCCTCGGACAGCGGCACGACGCAGGAGAAGCCCGCCGTGGCGCGCAGGGCTCCCCCGCGGGGCCCGATCACCCGCAGCGGCGCCCGCTCGGCCAGGACCACCGAGGGCAGCTCGATGGTCCGGGTCTGGCTGGCGTCGAGCTGCCCGTCGTTGGCCAGGTCGACGACGAAGGCGGAGGCCGCGGCGCTGAGGGCGAGGAGGAGGAGCATCGGCCTGCTGGGGCTATACGGGGGAGGGGAATCCTAATACGTGGGGGCTCATGACCGCTGCACCCCGCTCCCTCGACCTCCAGCGGCTGGCCATGCCCTTGCTGGCCTCGCTGACCCTCGGGTTGGCCCCATTCGTCCCCGAGCCTCACCTCCTGGGCAAGCTGCGCTGGGTGGCGGGCGGGGCCAAGGGGATGGGCCTGATGGACTGGGGGGACCTGCTGATGCACGGCGCGCCCTGGGTCTGGCTGCTGGTCACCGCCGGGCTGGTGCTGCGTGACGCGACGTCGGGGCGGCCTCCGGCGGGCTCGCAGCAGGGCGGCTCCTAGCGGGAGCGCCGGCGCCATGCGTTAGCCCCCTCCTTCACCCCCCACGGGAGGAAGGAATTGGCGAAGGACGACCGCAGCGATCAGCTCAGCAGCACGGCAGGCTTCCAGGCACGACAACAGGGCGTTCACGACGGCAGACAGGACGGCCTGACCCCGCTGAAGCGCCTCGATCTCGGCTCCACCCAGGACCTCGACGAGCTGATCCGCGCGATGGGCTCCACCGCCTTCGGCGGGCGCCGGATGGGCGAGGCCGCCGAGGTCCTCCACGAGATGATCACCGATCCGGACTGCACGGTGGTGCTGACCCTGTCGGGCGCGATGACCGTGGCCAAGATGGGGCTCCTGATCACCGAGCTGATCGAGCGGGGCTGGGTCCAGGCGGTGGTTACGACCGGCGCCCTGGTGACGCACGGCCTGGTCGAGCTGACCGGCTTGGAGCACTACAAGGCCCGGCCGGAGCTCTCCGACTCCGAGCTCTTCGCCAAGGGCTACAACCGGATCTACGACACCTACGAGCTCGAACAGAACCTCAACGCCTTGCAGCGCGCCATGGTCAGCGTCTTCGAGCAGATGCCCCAGGATCGGCGCTGGGGCTCCTGGGAGCTCTGTCGGCGCACCGGCCAGCTCCTCGACCGCCCGGGGCGGCGGGGCATCTTCGTCTCGGCGGCGCGCATGGGGGTGCCCGTCTACATCCCGGCCCTGACCGACTCCGAGCTGGGGCTCGACCTCGCCACCTGGCTGGTGGGCCGCCGCCTCGCCCGCGAAGGCGGCCGCGCCGGGGACCACCTGATGGACCTCCGCTCGCCCTTCGATCCCTTCCGCGACCTGGGGCACTACGCGACCCTGGTCAGCCGCAGCCCCCGGCTGGGGATCCTCACCATCGGCGGCGGGGTGCCACGCAACTGGGCCCAGCAGGCCTCGCCCTTCATCGATGTGCTCAACAGCTCGCTGGAGAGCGATGTCTCCCTCAGCCGCTTCCGATACGGCCTGCGGATCTGCCCCGAGCCCGAGCACCTCGGCGGCCTCAGCGGCTGCTCCTACTCCGAGGGGGTCAGCTGGGGGAAGTTCCTTCCCCCGGAGGAGGGGGGCCGCTTCGCCGAGGTCTTCGCCGACGCGACCATCGCCTGGCCCATCCTGATCAAGGCCGTCATGCAGCGCCTGGAGAAGGGCGGACCGCCGGTGGCGGCGCCGGACCTGGGCGAGGGCTTCGGGCCCGTGGACGAGGCCTGAGCCCCCTCAGCCCCCCGCGCCGTCTCCCTGGTAGCCGATCAGATCCGCCCGGATCGGCCCGTAGTTGCTCTTGACGACCATCTTCACCGGCAGCCGGCGCTCGTCCTCGGACAGCCAGATCCGGAACCTGCCCCGCTGCTCCAGCAGGCCCTTGTGCTCGGTGCGCAGCTCCAGGATGCGGGCCTGGACGGTCCCCATGCCCTCGACCTCGACCGCCTCGCTGCCGATGTGCTGCACGAACAGGGGCCAGGTCTTGTCCCCCGAGAAGACCGGGAAGGTCCAGCCCTCCCCGAAGGGCGTGGCGGCGCGGTCCTCGTCCTTCAGCAGGCGCAGACGCAGGATGGCGGAGATGGGGTCCTCGGCGCCGGGGTGCGCCGGGTACTCGCGGGTCCACTCCTTCCACTCGCCCTTGATCAGCTGCTTGCGCCAGACCTCGAAGGGCGAGCCGGCCAGGCGCATGTCCTGGTCCTGCTGGAAGCCACCCTCGCGGAAGCGGGTCTCGTAGCGCTGGCTCCCGCCGGTCGACAGGGCGGTGCTGCGCACCCAGTCGTCGATGCTGTAGATGGAGCCGTACCAGGGGGCGTTCTTGGCCCCACCCTCGATCTGGACCTGGCCGTCGGCGGTGGGCTCGCTGCGCGCCCAGGCGGTGCCGGCGGTGACGCCGTTGTAGCGGATCGCCCAGGTCACGGTCTCCGAACGCTGGACGATCAGGGGCGAGGGCGAGGGCGAGGCGGCAGGCGCCTCTTGCGAGGCGGGGGCCGCGCTCAGCAGGGCGAGGAGGAGGCCCGCCCCGATCACGAACCCTGCTCTTCCGCCGGCGGGGTGGAGGGCGGATCGCCGTAGATGGTGCGGTGCAGCCAACGCGGCATCGCGCTGCTCTCCTTGCTGCGCCAGCCGCTGGGGGTCGCGCCGGCCGCAGGAGCCCCCTCCTCTTGAGCCGCCTGCTCGGGCGCCGCATCCTGGGTTGTGCCGGCAGCCTCGGGGGTGCCGCCGTCGAGGCGCTCGACCGGGCGCGGCGTGCCCCGCAGGTTGGAGGCCTGGGCGGTGGCGGGGCCCGCCTCGCTGATGCCGTCGTCGCCGGGCAGGGTCATCCCCGCGGGCAGCGAGGCGGAGACGGGCTCGTCGGGGGCGGGCGGCGGAGGCGGGGCAGCGGGCTCGGGCGGGGCAGCGGGCTCGGGC
>DDSR01000178.1 GCA_002343455.1 Deltaproteobacteria bacterium UBA2385
CGCCCGACCCCCGAGGGAGGCTGGCTCTGCTGGCAGGTCGGAGGGCTGGAGCTGGAGCTGCGGCCCGGGACGAACCCCTCCCCTTCCCCGAGAGGTTAAGCGCCGCCCCCGCCCGGAGCCTGGATGCACCGCCTCGAGATCCGACCTGTCGCTCCTGGACGAGACTCCGGACCGTTCATCCGCTTCCCCTGGAAGGTCTACAAGGGCGACCCGCACTGGGTGCCGCCCTTGCTGCGCGAGCGCGAGGAGTTCTTCGATCCGGCGCGCAACCCCTACTTCGAGCTGGCCGAGATCCAGCTGTGGGTGGCGCTCCAGGACGGGGTGGTCGTCGGCACCATCTCCGCCCAGATCGACCACGCCTACCAGGAGGTCGACCCCGGCACCGGCTTCTTCGGCTTCTTCGAGTTCATCGACGACGCCAACGTGGCCCGCACCCTGCTGGAGACCGCCACCAACTGGCTGCGCGAGCGGGGCATGAAGCGGGCCCAGGGCCCCTTCAACTTCAACACCAACCACGAGTGCGGACTGCTGGTCGACGGCTTCGACAGCGACCCGCTGGTGCTGATGACCTGGAACCCCGAGCGCTATCCGGCCTGCTACGAGGCCATCGGCCTGACGAAGGTCAAGGATCTGCTGGCCTACTGGCTGGTTCCTGGACCCATCCCCGAGCAGATCCAGCGCATCGCCGAGTGGGTCAAGCAGCGCTACCCCGAGCTGCGGGTGCGCCCGGTCAACCTGAAGGACTACGAGGCCGAGGTCGAGGTCGCTCGGCAGCTCTACAACGACGCCTGGGCCGACAATTGGGGCTTCGTGCGGCTGACCGACAAGGAGTTCACCAAGGTCGCCAAGGGCCTGCGGCCGATGATCGACGAGCGCCTCTGCTACGTCGTCGATCAGATCGACGCGCAAGGCAAGGCCACGCCGATCGCCTTCTCGCTGACCCTGCCGGACTTCAACCAGGTGGTCAAGCCGATGAATGGCCGCATCTTCCCGATCGGCTGGTTCTACTACCTGACCCGACGCGCCTCGATCGATCAGATCCGCATCTTCACCCTGGGCGTGGCCACGGCCCACCAGAAGAAGCCGATCGGCGCGCTGCTCTACCAGAAGACCTGGGAGGCGGGCCTGGAGATGGGCATCCGCGGGGCCGAGTGCAGCTGGGTGCTGGAGGACAACACCCGGATGCGCGGCGCCATCGAGAAGCTGGGCGGGACCGTCTACAAGACCTACCGCATCTACGGGGTCGAGCTGTAGCCGCTGCTACTCGACGGTGACCGACTTGGCGAGGTTGCGCGGGCGGTCGATGTCCCGTCCCAGCACCAGCCCGGTCCGGTAGGCCAGCAGCTGCAGCGGCAACACCGTCAGCAGGGGCGAGAAGAAGGGGCCGGTGGCCGGCACCGGGATGGAGAGATCGGCGAGCTCGCCGATGTCGTCGCCCTCGGTGTGGATGACCGCCACCCGTGCGCCGCGGGCCCGGCACTCCTGCAGGTTGGAGAGGGTCTTGTCGCAGACGTCGTCGCGCGGGGCCACCACGATCACCGGCGAGCCCGGCTCCAGCAGGGCGATCGGCCCGTGCTTCATCTCGCCGGCCGGGTAGGCGATGCATGGGACATAGGCCACCTCCATCAGCTTGAGGGCCCCTTCCGAGGCGACCGGCGCCGAGATGCCCCGCCCCAGGAAGAGCACCATGCGGGAGTCCGTGACCCACTTCACCAGCTCATCGATCGGGCCGGGATCGGCGAGGTAGCGCTTGACCAGGCCGGGGACCGCCCGGAGCTGCTCGGCGTAGACGACGCCCTGGTGAGCCGAGAGGGTCCGCTGCCGGGCGAGCATCAGGGTGAAGACCGAGAGCGCGGCCACCATGTTGCTGAAGGCCTTGGTCGAGGCGACCGCCATCTCGGGGCCCGAGTGTATGTAGACGCCTCGGCCGCAGGCCCGCGCGATGGAGCTGCCGACCACGTTGACCACCCCCACCACGTTGCCGCCCTTGAGCTGGATCTCCCGCACCGCGCCCAGCGTGTCGGCGGTCTCGCCCGACTGGCTGACCGCCAGGAACAGCGCTTCGGGATCCACCACCGGGTTGCGATGCCGGAACTCGCTGGCGATCTCGGCCTTGGCCGGGACCCGGGCGAGGTCTTCGATCAGCCGGGCACCGACCTGGCAGGCGAAGTAGGCCGTGCCGCAGCCGAGCAGGCTGACCCGCGAGAGGCGGGCCATGTCGCGCGGGTTGAGGTCCATGCCGCCCAGGTGGGCGGTGCCGGTCTCGGGGATCACCCGGCCGGACAGGCAGCGCTCCAGGGCCTCGGGCTGCTCGTGGATCTCCTTGAGCATCAGGTGGGGGAAGCCGCCGGCGTCCTCGTCGCCCCAGACCTCTTCCAGGGTCTCGACGGCGCTGTCGATCCGCCCGCCGTCCTGCTGGAAGGTCTGCACCCCGTTGGCGTCGATCAGCGCCATCTCGCCGTCTTCCAGGAAGACGACCCGGCGGGTGTAGGGGACCAGCGCGTGGGGGTCGCTGGCCAGGTAGGACTGGCCATCCGCCAGGCCGACGACCAGCGGCGAGCCGTTGCGGGCGGCCACGAGCACATCGGGCCGGTCCGCGAAGAGCACGGCGATGCCCCAGGTCCCCCGCACCGCCCGGAGCGCCGCCCGGACCGCCGCGACCGGGTCCCCTGCCGTCACCGCCTCGTCCTCGCTGTGGTAGTAGCGGCTGACGAGGTGGACCAGGACCTCGGTGTCGGTCTCCGAGCGGAAGACCACGCCGTCCGCTTCCAGGCGGGCTTTGAGCGCGCCCATGTTCTCGATGATCCCGTTGTGGACCAGGGCGATCCGCGAGCCGCCGTCGAGGTGGGGGTGGGCGTTGGCCTCGGTCACCTTGCCGTGGGTGGCCCAGCGGGTGTGCGCGATGCCCACGGTGCTCTGCAGATCCGCGGGGACCCCCGAGGAGAGCTCCCGCACCCTCCCGACCCGCCGATGCAGGGCCAGGCCCTGGTCGGTGACGATCGCCAGGCCCGCCGAGTCATAGCCCCGGTACTCCAGCCTCTTCAGACCATCGAGCAGCACGGGGACGGCCGAAGCCCGCCCCACAGTCGCGATGATTCCACACATGTTCGACACTCCGAGCTGGGGCGACGATAACCCGGCGGCAGGCGATGCCCTGGCTCGATACAACGGAGTCGACGCGCGAGGGGGCCCCCTCGCTCAGACAGAGCAAGAGACATCATCAGGAGCAGACCATGGCCAACTGGGAGGTCCGCTGGACCGCTGGGGATGCCCGAACCACCCGAGACCTGGGCGCGCCCGTCTACCTCAGCGCCGCCGACTGGATGCAGGCCCTGGGGCGGGCCCTCGAACGCCACGGGCTCGACCGCGAGGTGCTCACCCGCGCCGTCTGCCTGCTCAAGGGCGACGGTTCGGTCGAGGTCTCCGATCCCACGCTGGCCTCCTGCTTCGTCGTCCGCCAGGTCGAGGGCGACGACGAGGCCCTCGACCCGCCCAGCCTCCAGGGCGCGGCGGTCGTGGACCTCGACGACCTCGCCGACGCCCCTCACCCCTCCCGCTCGACCCTCGCCGCCGACCAGCTCGGACCCGCCGCCGGCGAGCTCGAGCAGCTGCGCGACGCCCTCGCCGCCCTCCAGCCCTCCTCGGACCCCGCGGCGGCGGCTGGCTCGGTGATCGACCTGCTGCTGCGCCATGTGCCCGCCGAGAGCGCCGGTGTCCTGGTACAGGACGACGAGGCCCGCCGGGTGGCCTTCCTGGCAGCCCGCGGGCCCGCCGCGGCCCGCCTCGCCGGCCTCAGCGTCCCCGAGGGGCGCGGCGTGGCCGGGGTCGTCATTCGCAGCCGCACCTCGCTGCTGATCCAGGAGGTGGCCCGCAGCCCCGAGCACTTCGGATCGGTCGACAGGAACGTCGGCTACCAGACCCGGACCATGCTGGCCTGCCCGTTGATCCGCAAGGGCGTCGGCTTCGGCGTGATCGAGCTGATCAATCCCTTCGGCGGAGGCAGCTTCAGCGAGCGGCACCGCGACGCCGCCGAGCTGGCCGCCGCGCAGCTCAGCCGCTTGCTGGCTTGATCGCGTCCAGCGCGTCGAGGACCGAGGCCGGCACGTAGCGCGAGACATCCCCCCCGTTGAAGGCGATCTCCTTGACCAGCGAGGAGGAGATGAAGATGTGCTGCGGATCGGCCAGCAGGAAGATCGTCTCGATCTCGGGCGCCATGTCGCGGTTGGCGAGGCCGATGTTGAACTCGAAGTCGAAGTCGGTCGAGGCCCGCAGGCCCCGCAGGATCACCCGCGCCTCCAGCCGCCGGCAGAGGTCGATCAACAGGCCCTCGAAGGCCAGGACCTCGACGCCGGGGATGCCGCGGGTCTCGCTCTCAAGCATCCCCACCCGCTGCTCGGTGGAGAAGAGGTAGCGCTTGTTCGGGTTGCTGCCGACCGCCAGGATGAGCCGGTCGTACAGCCGCGCCCCCCGCTCGATGAGCTGGAGGTGGCCGCTGGTGAGCGGGTCGAAGGAGCCGGCGTAGACGGCGATGCGGCGATGCGGGGCGGGTTTGGTCACTGCGGTGGTCCCGTTTGGTGGTGCCCAGGGTCGCCGGGGCGCTCAGCAGCCCGGCAGGCGCTCAGCCTACCGGATCGCGCTCAGCATGCCGACACGCGCTCAACGCACAGGCATCGGCGCGGCGGCGCCGAGGTGCCGGTGCAGCAGGGCCCGGAAGCGCTTGTCCTTGCGGAGGTCGGCGAAGACCGGGTCCAGCGCCAGGTCCCGTCGCAGCTCGAGCTGGCGCTCGCTGCTGAGCTGCCCGCGGCCGCCGATCACCCGGTCCAGCGCCTCCAGCGACTCCTTGTCCCGCCCCTGGATGGCCGCGATCATGGCTCGACTCAGCTCGGTCCCGAGCGCGTCCGGCGCGGCGGTCTCCAGCTCGTCCAGCATCGAGCGGGCCTCGTCCAGCCGGCCCAGGCGGGCCATGGCCACGGCCAGCCCCTCCAGCGCCTCGGTGCTGTTGGGGTGGTCGTTCAGGACCACCCGGTACAGGTCGATCTCCCGCGCGTGCCGCCCCCGACGCTTCTCCACCCGAGCAAGGCGCAGGATGTCGTTGCGCTCGCCGGGGTGGTTGGCCACCAGCCAGCGCAGGTGCCAGGCCGCCAGCTCGAAGTCTTCGCCGTCGTAGGCCGCCTGGGCGATCATCCGGTGCCCGTTGGCGTCGCTGGGGTTCAGCCGCAGGCGGTCCATGCCATCGCCCAGGGTGTCCCCGCGAGGCACCGCGCTGCGGTACCAGGCGTGCCAGCCCGTCCCGGACTCGGCGTCGTCGGGCAGGTGGCGGGGGCCCTGCGCGAGGTCGAACTCGTCTTGCGGTGGGAGCAGCGGATCTTCGTGCTCGACCTGCCCGATCGTCGGGCGCTGCACGCTGGCTTCGCCGCGGGTCGACAAGAAGTCGGGCGTCACCAGCTCCTGCCGCCCGGCCCGCAGGGAGAGGGCCAGCGGATCCCGCTCGATCCAGGTGTCGATCGAGTCCAGCCAGGCCCCCATGGCCGAGGCCGTCAGGACCACCGCGAGGAAGCGGGCGTCGAAGTGACCGCTCAGCTCGGACTGGAGGTGTCCCTTGAGCGTGTGCTCGATGCTGACCTCCAGCGGTCCGAGGGTCAGCTGAAGGCAGTCGCCCTGCTCGAGCCGACGCCCGCGGACCAGCAGATCCCGCCCCGCGCGCACCACCAGGATGTCGGCACCCGGGAAGTGGACCAGCGAGCGCGCATGCTCACCGATCCGCGCGGTCCGCCCGACCCGAACGACCCGGTCCTCGACCACCGAGCCACCCATCCGCACCTGCACCGAGAGATCACCCACGGCCTCTCCCTTGCGCCGGCTTGAGCAAGGCCTCGGCTTCGGAGCCGTAGATCTTGTAGAGCAGGCGCTCGTATCGAGGCTCGGTCCGCAGCTCGGCCAGCAAGGGCTCCAGCCGCAGATCCTGGCGAAACTCGATGTGGTGGAGGGTGTCCAGTCTCTCAACTCCGTCCAGGGCACGCTTGAGGTACTTGAACGCGCGGTCCTTACGCCCCATCGCAGCGTACACCTTTGCGCGGTGCAGATCACTGTATGGATCGTCGGGATCGATCTCTTCGAGGAGCGCCATCAGGCCGAGGGCCTCGTCGAAGCGCCCCTGGTGGGCAAGGTTCACCGCCAGGTTGTTGAGCACGACGGGATCGTCAGGTTCGAGCTGGAGGGCCTTTCGATAGAGGGCCTCTTCCTGGGTCCACTCCTGGGTGCGCTTGTAGGTCAAGGCCAGGTTGTTGTAGCCGGCGGAGTCCTCGGGGTACTTCTCGGTCAAGCGGCGGAAGGTCGCCTGGCTGAGCTCGGCGTTCTCGGCGAGGTAGGCGTAGTGGCCCACCATCTGCAGGGCGCCGTAGTCGTCGGGGTCCAGGCGCAGGCGGGCGCGGGCCAGCATCAGGTGGCGCTCGACCCGCGGGTCCAGCTTCTCCCGCTGCGGCGAGGCGTCCAGCCAGTCCTTGAAGCCCCAGCCGATGAAGCGCTCGACCGGATCCAGGGGCCGGCTGGGCTCGTTGGCCTGCTGCTCGAGCTCGGTCTCGGCCAGCGAGGCCGGCTCGGACGCGTCGGGCAGCTCCAGCTCCTGGGGGGTCTCGGGCGGGCTGGCCAGCGCCAGGGCCGCATCGTCGGGCTCGTCCGCCAGGGCCGGGTCGGCGGCGGGCTCCTGGTCCTCGGGCTGGGGCCCCCGGATCGGGTCCTCGCCCTGCTCGCTGCCGCCGCCCGCCCGGGTCATGGGCCCCGTGTTGCCGGCGGGCATGTAGACGCCGGGGTTCTGACGCTCGTGCTCGGGTCGGTCCGTCGGCTGGGTCCAGCCTTCTTCTTCGCCGTCCAGGTCCTTCTCGAGCAGCCGGGCGATCAGCTCCGGGCTCATCGAGTGCGAGGGGGGGGCCGCGGCCGTCTGCGGGGCCATGCCGATGAAGAGCCGGGCCTGCGCCATGCCGACATACAGGGTCAGGATCACCACCACCAGGGCGATGTCGCCCAGGGGATCCAGCGGCAGCCGACGGGCGACCTCGCGCTCCTGGGCCAGGATGTCGACCGCGACCTCGCCGGAGCGCCAGGTCCAGACATCGCCGGGCTCCATGCTGCGGGAGCCCTCGGAGCCGCCGGCCAGCACCAGGACGGGCGAGGCCCCCGGGCTCCAGCGCACCGAGGCCAGGGCCTGGCCGTCCGAGGTGGGGACGGCGTCGGCCCCTGTCGAGCCGATCACCTGCTCGCGCGGCCAGGCCAGGGCCGCGACGGCCATCGCCAGGGCCGCCGGGGTCAGGACCACCAGCAGCAGCTGCGAGACGAAAGGGCTGAGCAGGCCCAGGAAGTCCAGGCCGGCCCCCGCCGAGAGCGAGAGCAGCAGGCTGAGCAGGACCAGCGTGGCGCTGCCAGAGAGCAGGCTTCCGACCGGGGGCGCCCAGACGACGCGCTGAGCGACGACGGTGTCCTGCAGGCGGACCGTGATCCGCAGCCCGTGGCTTGGGTAGCCCAGCTTCATCGCCAACGCCTCGCGTACCCTTCCGACCACGGGAAACCGCTTTGGTTCGAGTCGGGAGAGGAAATCCTTCATCGGATGTCCTGAGGTGAGCCTTGCGAGCCTCCGTATTGTAGCCGCCTCAGTCGGGCTTGGGGGGTGCTAAAGGGCCCATGTGTCGCCCACTTCTCACCTCGGCCCCCTCCCTCCGCGGCCCCCCACCGCGGCGCTGGTGATCATCGGCGACGAGATCCTCACCGGGAAGTTCCGCGACGACAACGGCCCCTGGCTGATCGACCGCTGCCGCGCCCTGGGCATCGACCTGCGCCGCATCAGCGTCATCCCCGACGAGGTCGAGACCATCGGCGAAGAGGTCGCCGTTTGCAGCCGCCGCTTCGACTGGACCTTCACCAGCGGCGGCGTGGGCCCGACCCACGACGACGTGACCATGGAGGGCATCGCCCGAGGCCTCGGCCGCCCTGTCCAGCGCCTGCCCGAGCTCGAGGCCGTGCTCCGGGCCCGGCTGGTCGAGCGCATCACCGAGGACGCCCTGCGTATGGCCGACGCGCCAGCCGGGGCCAGCTTGTGGTGGGACGGCGAGATCGCCTTCCCCCAGGTCGTGGTCGAGAACATCGTCATCCTGCCCGGCGTGCCGGCCCTCTTCCGCGCCCGGTTCCTAGCCATCGCCCACCGCTTCGGCGGGACCCCCTCGCTCAGCCGGCGCCTCGTCACCACCGAGGCCGAGTCGCTGATCGCCGGGCGCCTGCGCCTCGCCCAGGCCCGCTGGCCCCAGGTCGCCATCGGCAGCTACCCTCGCTACGAGCAGCGTCCCTACACCGTCATCGTCATCCTCGACAGCCGGGACGAGCCCGCCCTGCTGGCCTGCCTGGACTGGCTGCGCGACGCGCTGTCCGGCCAGCTCCTCGACGAGCCGGATGGGTCCCCCGGGCGCTGAGGCCCCAGCCCCACCTGACGTCCCCCAGGACCACATGCTGATCGGATGGGTCCCCCGGGCGCTGAGGCCCCAGCCCCACCCGCTGTCTCTGATCAGCGGCGGAGCAGCAGCTCGAAGGCCTTCCGGGCCAGGCGCGAGAGCGGCAGGTCGCCGGGCGCGGCGGGGTCGACCCAGGCGAGGTCGGTGTAGAAGCTCGGCTCGGCGAGCAGGAGCACGCCGCGCTCGCGCACCGGGAACAGCCGCAGCACCAGCCGCATATGGCTGAGGGTGTGCTCGACCCGGCCTCGCTCGTCCTGGGGCTGAAGCTCCAGGCCCAGCCGCTCCAGGCCGACCCGGACCACCGCCTCGGCGGCCGACTCCCCCTCGGCCAGCAGGTCCCCAGGCAGCTCGAAGAGGCCTCCGTAGAGGCCCGACGGAGGGCGACGCGCAAGCAGCAGGCGCCCCTCATCTTCGAGGACGAGGCCGACCGCCTCGCGCCGTGGAGCCGCCGCGCGGCGAACGACCGGGGGAAGCTCGGCCAACAGGCCCGCGGCCAGCCCGCGGCAGCCCCCGGCCAGCGGGCAGGCTTCGCAGCGAGGGGCGCGAGGGGTGCAGACGGAGCTGCCAAGGTCCATCAGGGCCTGGTTAAAGGCGCCGGCCCGGCCTCGCGGCAGCATCGCGCGGGCGAGGCGCGAGAAGTCGGCGACCGAGCCCTGCGCCGCCCACAAGCGCGAGAGCACCCGGACGGCGTTGCCGTCGACGGCTGGGAGATCGAGGCCCTGGGCGATGCTGCCGATCGCGCCGGCCATGTAGCTGCCCACCCCCGGCAGGGCCCGCCAGCCCGCCTCGTCCGTCGGGAAGCGCCCCACCGCGGCGACGATCTGCGCCCCGGCGTGCAGGTTGCGCGCCCGACCGTAGAAGCCCAGGCCCGACCAGAGGGTCAGGACCTCGGTCAGGGGCGCCTCGGCGAGGCTGCCCACGGTGGGGAAACGAGCCATGAAGCGCTCGAAGTAGGGCCCCACCGTCTCCACCCGGGTCTGCTGGAGCATCACCTCCGAGACCCAGGTGGACCAGGGGTCGCGCGCTTCGGGGCGCTCGGGCCGCCAGGGCAGCCGCCGGGCGTGCCGATCGTACCAGGCGAGCAGCTCGGTCGTCGCCCGCGCTCCCTCGGGACCGAGGGCCGGGTCGACGCAGGAGCGGGCGGGCGCGATCGGGCTGGCAGGGATCATCCGCACCCAGTAGCGTGGCCGGGATGTACGGTCCTCCTCCCGATCCGCGCCAGGTGACGGTCCCCGCGGGGCTGGCCGACCTGCCCGAGGCCTGGCTCGCCTGCCTGCTGATCGGCGCCCTGCTGACCGCGCTCGCCCTCGCTCGCCGCCCGCCGCAGGCCCTGCGTGCCATGCTCTTCATCGGCGGCCAGGCGGTGATCCTGACCGCGCCGCTGGCCTGGACCCTGGAGCGCTACGTCTACGGCGCCTTCCCCACCCTCGACAAGGAAGGCAGCCTGCTCTTCTACCTGGACGGCGTCCACGAGCGGATGCTGCTCCACCCCCTCCAAGCCGCCTCCGATCCGGCCGCCCGGCTCATCGGCGTCCACACCGGCCACCTCTGGGTCACCGCGCTGCTGGACCTCGTCGCCAGCCCGCTGGGCGCCTTCAACCTGCAGGCCCTGCTCTACCCGGCGCTGGCCTGGTGGGCGGCCTGGCTGCTGCTGCGCGATCTCTGCGGCAGCGGGCGGGTCGCCCTGCCCCTGGCCTTCGCCTGGGGGATGGGCCTGCACGTCTTCCGCGACCTGAACTGGTACACCATCGAGAAGGCCGCCATCTTCTGGCTGCCCCTCTTCCTCTGGGCCCTGCACCGCGCCTGGGCGCTCGATCGATCCAAGGGCTCCAGGCCCTGGCTCTGGCCCGGGCTCGCCGGCCTGCTCTTCGCCCTGATGTCCTGGAACAACCTCTACCTGGGGCTGGTGGGCGCCGCGATCGGGGCCATCGCCGCGCCCTGCGTGCTCCCCGCCCTGCGGTCGACCCGCCCCGCCGCCGAACGCCGGGCGGCCGGGCGCCTGCTGTTGGCCCTGGGCGCCTGCGCGCTGATGGCCTCGCCGCTGGTGCTGATGCAGTGGGCCCTGATGCACGGCCCTCAGAGCCTGGGCGATCCCGAGCGTTTCTTGTGGGAGCGCGCCGCCCTGGACAGCTTCACCCTGGTCCCGCCGCGGTGGAACCGGCTGGAGCTCTGGCGGGCCCTCCATCCCCTCGCGGTCGGCCTCGCCGCCTACGGCGCCTTCACCCTGCGCGGCGACCCCCGGGTGCGCTTCGCCGGGCTGGCGGGTGGGCTGCTCTTCCTGCTCTCGCTGGGTCCCCTGTTGCTGCCAGGCGTCGAGAACCCCCTCTACATGGCCGTCCGGGCGGCGGTCCCCGGCTTCTGGAGGATGGCCAAGCCCGAGACCTTCTTCCACGGCAGCTGGCTGCTGATGTGCGCCGTCGCCAGCATCGCCCTGGCTCGCCTGGCCCCGCGTCCCCGCAGCCTGGCCCTGATCCACGCCGCCTTCGTCTTGCTGTGGGTGCTGCTGGTGCGAGGCCACCCGGTCTACCCCGGGCTGAGCCAGCCCAACCACGACGCCCTCGACCCGGGCTGGGAGGAGCGCGTCTTCCGCTGATCCCTCAGGCCCCCCTCCCCTCCCCCGCTTCTGTCAGAATGCCCGGCGATGTCCGCGCCCAGCCAGACCCTGCTGTTCCACGTCGCCGGCCCGATGGACGGCGAGATCGCCGAGGTCAACCTCCTCTGGAGCCGCCTGGGAGAGGAGCGTGAGGTCCGGCTGAGCGACGACGGGCTGATCGACGGCGACATCCCCTGGGACGGGGTCTGGACCGGGGTCGACGTCGGCCCGCCCGTGCGAGAGGTGCAGGCCCGCGTCCTGGTCTCGGACCTCGACGGCACCCCCCACCAGGTCTTCTGGGGCACGGTCGCGGTGGCCGACGCCCGCAGCGCGGTCATCGCCTGGCAGCTGAAGACCACCCAGGACCCGCAGGAGCCCTGGGGTGCCCAGCTCGTCACCGCCGCCTGGCCCGGATCGGCCATCCTGATCCCCGAGGCCGCCTCGATCTACATCGGCGCCGCCTGGACCGGCCTCTGCTTCGTGATCGTCGCCAGCTTCGTCCACGTCGCCCGCCGGACCGGAGTGGGCTGGTGAGGCGCGCCCTCGAGCTCGGCCTGGCCCTGGTCCTCTTCTCGGCCCTGTCGGCGGCCTGGAGCTGGCCGCTGGCGAGCGACCCCTGGGGCCTGGACATCGCCCTGCAGATGGACAGCCCCAACACCCTGGGGCTGGCGGCGGCGGTGGCCGAGGCCGAGGACCCCCTGCACCCCGACCGCCTGGCCTGGCCCTGGGGCCAGAACCTCGTCCGCGGCGACTCCTTCGTCTACTTCGCCCTGGCGCGCCTGCTCGCCGGGGGCCCGCCCGCCATGCCGCTGGCCCTCTGCATCCTGGCCGGCCCGGTGATCTCCGCGCTGGCCGCGGAGTCCGTCTCGCGTCGGCTGGGGACGGCCTTTCCCTGGTCGCTGCTGGCCGGGGTCGGCTACGGCTTCTCGGGCCTGCAGGCCACCGCCGTGCTCGAGGGCTACGGCTTCAACCTGCTCAACCCCTGGCTGCCCTGGATGGTCGGGGCGGCGCTGCTCGCCAGCGGCCCCGAAGGTCGGCTGCGCGACGCGGGGCTGGCCGCGGCGATGTGGCTGCTCTGCGTCCTGACCAGCGCCTACGCTGGCATCGGCGCCAGCCTGCTGCTCCTCGCCCTGGTGGGTGGAGGCGTGCTCCGGCACCGCCAGCTCCCCCGCGCGGCGGCGCTGATGCTGGGGCTGGTGCTCGTGCTGGGCCTGGGCTGGACCGCCTTCTTCCTCTCTGCTCCCGAGGACGGCCGCCGCGCCGTGCCCGACCTCGCCACCTCCGCGGCCATGATGCGAACCGGCTCGGCCCACCTGGGGACCTTGCTCTGGCGCACGCCCTCGGTCGACCTGGCCATGCACTCCCAGGGGACGCTCCTCAGCTCCCTGGCCCTGGCCCTGGCCAGCCTGGGCGCCTTGTTACGCCCGCCCGAGGGCAGCCGGCGCCTGCTGGGCGGAGGCCTCCTCCTGGTCATGCTCTCCCTGGGCAACGAGCTGGCCCTGTGGGGCACCGATCGGGGCATCCCCTGGCTGCTGGCCCCGCTGGCCGAGCTGGGCGCCGGGGCCTGGCTGCGCTTCCCCGAGCGCCTGCTGCACCCCGCCTCGCTCGCGCTGGCCCTGCTCGCCGCGCGCTGCCTGAGCGAGATCGCCGCCAGCCGCCGGGCGGGCGCCCTGCTGCTGCTGGGGGCTGGAGTCGTCGAGGCCATGGCCATCGTGGGCCTGCCCGGCCGGGTCGGGCACCGCCCGTGGGCCCCGCCGACCGCCTACGCCTCGGCCCCCCAGGGGCGCGCCGTGCTGGACCTCTGGCCCCGCTACTTCGGCCGCAACGATGTCCACGAGACCCGGCTCTCCCGACGCGCCGTCGGCTACTCGGCCTTCCACAAGCGACCCGTGTTCAGCAACGCGCTGAACGTGTCCAACGTCGAAGACGGCCGGGCGCCGATGTCCGACTGGCTGCTGGACCGCGCGAGCGAGGGGCGCGCGGCCCAGGACGACCAGACCCGGGCCGAGCTGGAGGCGCTGGGGGTCGGGGCGGTCGCGGTCCATATGGACCTCTTCACCGCGACCCAGCAGGCCGAGCTGAGCGCGGGCCTGGACCGCCTCTTCGGGCCCCCGACCGCCCGCAGCAGCGACCATGGCGAGCGCATCTGGCTGTGGACGGTCAGCGAGGCCCCCCTGGCGGGCGCTCGCGAGGATCGGGTGGCAGTCTGGCAGCGCTTGCAGGCGGAGGTCCGATGATCGTGTGGCCGACGCTACTCCTGGCCGTGCTCCTGCAGCCCGCCCCGGCCCAGCAGGCCCCGCCGCCCCCCCGCGGGAGCGATGGCAGCGCCACCATCGTCCTGCAGCTCCACGACCCGAAGTCCAACCTGAAGGGTCCCCCGAGGGTGCGGCTGGGCGCGCTGGACGGCCAGACCCTGCTGCCGGTCGACGACGGCACCGGCGCCGACCCCCACGCCAACGACCGGGTCTTCAGCGTCAGCCTGGACGGCTGGGACGGCACGACCACCAGCTTCGAGGTCAGCGACGGCAAGACCACCTGGAAGGCGCGCGGCAAGCACGAGGGCGGGACCTGGATCTGGGTGCGCATCCACAACGAGCGCACCATGCAGATCGGCGAGGGGACCCCCGAGGTTTCCGGTCCCGTCGACGGCGAAGAGGGCCGGCCGCCCGCCTCCGACCAGGGCGCCCTCATCGGCCCGGTCTCGGAGACCGTCTGGGCCGTCACCGCGGCGCTGTGGGCGCTGGTGGCGGCCTCGCTTTCGGCGGGCCTGGGCCTGGGCATGGCCCTGGTCGTCCGAGGAGGTCCCCGGGCCGCAGCCATCCTCGGGGCGGAGGCCTCGCCAGTGCCTTCACGCCTCCTCGCGCCCAGCGAGCTGGAGCCCACCCTCCAGGCCCTGGGGTCGCGCCGCCTGCTGCTGATCGGCCCTCCGCCGCCCTCGCTGCCGCCGGCCCTGCAGCCCCTCGTGATCGCCGACGGCGCCCTGCCCGAAGAGATCCTGGCCGCCGCCCGCGAGCTCGCGCTGGTCGACGGCGCGCCGCTGGCATTGCTGGTCACCGACCCCCGGTCCATGGACCAGCCCGCCGGATCGCCGGCCCTCGACCGCCTCCTCACCCTGGTGGGGGCTCGGTTTCCGGTGCTGGTGCTGGAGCAGGTGCAGGTGCAGGTGCAGGTGCAGCCGGCTCCTGGGTCGGAGGGCTGAGCTCGTAGATGCGGAAGGGCCCTTCCTGCGCGCTCGGCGGGCCCAGCAGCGTCTCCAGGCAGCTTCGCCAGGCCTCGGCGACCTCCGGCGGTCCCTCCAGCAGCGGGTCGGCGGTGATCGAGCGCAGACCGGCGCGGTAGAGCTGGCCCTTGGAGGCCTCGACCTCCTCCGCCCAGCCCTCCCCTCGATCCAGCGGCTCCTTGTCCTCACAGTCGCGGATCGCCCGCAGCAGCCCTCCGGTCCAGAAGGCCCGGTAGAGGGGGCCCGCCACCACCGCCTCCGGGTTCATCGGGCCGGTCAACAAGGGCCGCTGGTGTGCGATCTGCTCCAAGAGCCGCTCGCTGTACCAGACCCGGTTCCGGGCGTCGGGGTCGAGGTCGCGAACCGGCACCATCAGCAGGGGCCCGCTGCGCAGGCTCAGGGCGGCCACACGATCCGGGTCGGGCGCGGGCGTCGAGCTCATCGGCAGCGTCGGCAGGAGCAGGGCCGCCTCGGAGAGCAAGGCTGCGCCGGAGAGGGCCAGGGCGAGGCGCCGCCGGGGGGTCGGCAGCCGCTGAAGCCAGGCGACGAGGCCTCCGCCGACCAGCAGGGCGACCCCCAGGCAGGCCACCATCAGGTAACGATCCGGCCACCAGTAGCGCCGCATCAGCGGGACGAGGCTCTGCAGGATCACCGGCGAGATGATGCGGGCCCCGGGCAGGCCGAAGATCGGCCCCTCGGCCAGCAGCACCGCGAGGAGGATCCAGGCCACCGGGACCAGGATCCGTCGGGCCGGCCCCGCCGCCAGCCCCAGGAGGCAGGCGCCCAGCAGCAGCGGCCGGGGCGCCCAGGCCCCAGTGCGGTAGCCCATATCGCCCAGGTCCCGGGTCTCGAGTAGCGCGACCAGGGGGACCGGCTGGCCCGGGATCTCCTCGATCAGATCCCAGGCGCCCAGCTGCGAGCCGGGATGGGCCCCGGCGTGCAGGGCCGTGTAGATCAACGGGAAGCCGGCCAGCAGCATGGTTCCCAGCGCGCCCCAGGCCGTCTGGCGCAGGACCGGCAGGCGCTCCAGGGCCCCCAGGAGGAAGATGGCCAGCAGCATCAACCCGACCCAGACCGCCTGGTACCAGAAGATCAGCGCCGAGCCACCAACGGCCAGCCCGGCGAGGAAGGACCAGCGACCCCGGTCCTCGACCACGCCCCGGCAGAAGAAGCCGACCGCGACGGGCGCCAGGGCCAGCCCCATCAGGTGGGTGAGCCGGCCCTCGTAGAGCTCGCGCAGCACCACCCCGCTGGTCTGCAGGGCGATCACGGCCAGCAGCCCCGCGGGCAGGGAGCGCCACCAGGAGGAGGCCAGCAGGCCCGCCGAGGCCCCCGCCAGGGCCAGGGAGAGCACCGAGAACACGGTGAAGCCGGCCGGCCACCCCAGCAGCGAGATCAGCGGAGCGGCGAGCAGCCCGTCCGCCGGGAAGCTGAACTCGCTGTAGAGGTTGTGCAGCGAGGGGTACATGATCAGGCGGCTGTGCGCCCAGGTCCCGGGGCCGCGCAGGGCCATCTGGCTGGCGGTGTGGGTCAGGCCGGGCAGGTCCGGCGCGCCACCGACGATCAGCCGGCTGGGGCTGAGGCTGGCCGGAAGGCAGAGGGCCCAGGCGACCAGCAGGGAGAGCAGGCCGATGGCGGGCCAGCCCGCCGGGAGCGGACCGAGGCGCGGCACCAGGGCGGCGCGCGGGGTCGAGGAGGGTGGGGTCCCCCCCCTGTCGGGTCGTGGTGGAGCAGGGTGCAGCACGACTCCTGTTGACAGCGGCCCCAAGGGCGCCCGCATGATCCTATAAAGGGCACTCCATTTCCAGCCCGATGCGATCCATGTCCCAGTCGGCGTCTACGCAGAACATCCACTTCACCGTCTCCCTGCCCGAGACGGTCGAGGCCAGCTCGGTCAAGGTGATCTTCAGCCGGCAGGGCACCTCCCGCACGGTGGAGCTGGCCGACGACGGCACCTCCTTCCACGACGCCGCCGGCGACGGGACCTGGACCGGGGTCGATCGCGGCCCCTTCGTCCGCGAGCTGACCACCCGGATCACGGTCCACGACCAGTCCAACACCGAGCACGTCGTCTACTCCGGGGTCGTCTACACCCCCGACTCTCGCAGCTCCATCGTCAGCTTCCAGGTGGTCGAGCTGGGCAACATGCTGCGCTGCCACCAGGTCGCCGGGACCTGGCCCGGCTCGCCGATCGCGGCTCAAGAGGGGCAGAACTTCTACGCGGGCGCCTCATGGATGGTGGTCTTGACGGTGCTCGTCGCCAGCATGGTCAAGGTGCTCCGGCGGGAGCGGCTGGGGTGGTGAACCTCGCCTCCACGCCCAGCCGGGCCACCTTCGCCCTGGCCCTCGCGCTCAACCTCGTCTGGACCTGGCCCCTGGTCACCGATCCCTTCGGCCTGAACATCGCCATCCAGATGGACGCGCCCAACACCCTCGGCCTGAGCGCGGCCGTGGCGCGGGCTGGCAACCCCTTTCAGCCCGATCTCCTCAACTGGCCCAGCGGCCAGCTGCTGGTCAGAGGGGACTCCTTCGTCTTCTTCCTGCTCGCCAAGCTGCTCTTCTTCCTCTCTCCCACCGTCCCCAACTCCCTCTGCATCCTGCTGGGGCCGCCGATCTCGGCCCTCGCGGCCGAGCAGCTCGCCCGCCGCATGGGGGCCACCTTCCCCTGGTCCCTGCTGGCCGGCCTCGCCTACGGCTTCTCCGGCCTCAGCGCGATGTTCATCCTCGAGGGCTACGCCTTCAACGTGCTCAACCCCTGGCTGCCCTGGATGGCCCTCTTCGCGCTGAAGGCGACCGGGCCCGAGGGCAGCCCTCGCGATGCCCTGCTGGCCGCAGCGAGCTGGGCGCTCTGCCTGCTGACGACCGCC
The DNA here is from genome assembly GCA_002343455.1 of Deltaproteobacteria bacterium UBA2385. GTDB lineage: Bacteria > Myxococcota_A > UBA796 > UBA796 > UBA2385 > UBA2385. The sequence continues at coordinate 17,176 of DDSR01000178.1, forward strand.
TATGCCGGCATCAGCGCCACCCTCCTGCTGGTGGCCATCGTCGGGGGATCGCTGCTGCGCCGCTCGGCCTCGCGCGGGCCGCTGCTGGTCATGACCGGCGCGGTCCTGCTGGCCGGGCTCGCCTTCGTCGCCCTGTACCTCTCCGCCCCGACCGAAGCCCGGCGCTTCACCCCCGACCCCCAGACCAGCATCGCCATGATGACCACCGGCTCTGCCCGGCTGGCGACGCTCTTCTGGCGCACCCCCGGCGTGGACCACGCGCTGCACTCCCAGGGGGCGCTGATCGGCACGACCGCCTTCCTCCTGGCGATCTTCCATCCCTTCGTGCCCGGCACCAACCGCCCCGGGGCACGACGCCTGCTGCTGGTCGGGCTGCTCCTCACGCTGCTCTCGCTCGGGCCCACCTTGAAGCTGTTCCGGACCGGCCCGGGCATGCCCTGGCTGCTCTCCCCGCTGGCCGAAGCCGGGCTCGGCGCCTTCATGCGCTTCCCCGACCGCCTCGTGCTGAGCGCCACCCTGGCCTTCGGGGTGGTCGGCGCTCTGCTCCTCACCGAGATCGGCCGCATCCGCCCCAGGATCGCCGGGCTGCTGCTCGCCGCCGGCCTGCTCGACGTGCTGGTCGGCGCCGGCCTGCCCTTGCGCACCGGAAGCACCCCCTGGGAGGCCCCCTCGGCCTACCAGTCCGCGCCCCAGGGACGGGCGGTGCTCGACATCTGGCCGCACTTCGTCGGCTTCACCCGGGACCAGGAGGTCCGGCTCTCGCGACGCGCGGTCGGATACGCCGCGATGCACGGGCGGCCCATCCTCACCGACGCCCTGAACGTCTCGCCGGTCGAGGATCGCCGCCGGCCGGTCGCCGACTGGGTGGCCGCCTGGGCCCTGTCCGGCTCGAACGGAGGAGGCCTGGTCCAGGCCCGCATGGACGCCATCGGCATCGGGGCGGTGGCCCTGCACGCCTCGCTCTTCCCGCCCGAGGAGCTGGAGATCCTGCTGCAAGGGATGCGCAACGTGCTCGGCGAGCCCGCCGCGACCAGCACGGACCAGGGCACCACCATCATCCTCTGGGTGATCTCCAGCGAGCCGCTGACGACGACCGCGGCCCAGCGCCTCGCGGCCCTGGAGCTGACGCAGGACGAGATCCGCTGACGGGCAGGGCGGTCTGGCAGCAACAGCTCAGGGTCGGGGGAAGGTGACCCGGAACGAGGAGCACTCGCCCCCCATCCGACCGTACCGGCCGACCTCCTCGCAAGCCCCACCGTAGGCGCCGTACAGGCTGCAGTCGACCTCGATGCCGCAGTAGCGCGCGAAGCCGGCCTGGTTGCCCAGGACGAAGGCGTGCTCCTCCAGGCCAGCCAGCTCCCGGCGCTGGCCCTCCAGGCTGGGCCGCGCACCGAAGAAGCGCACCGCCGCGTGGACCCGGCAGGGGTTGGCCAACATGCCCAGCCCTGCGCAGCCCTCGAGCTGGCGGCGCAGGGGCAGCGGCTTCCAGTCCATGGCGACGAAGCGGCACTCATCGGTCGAGCAGGCCGCCAGCAGCTCGCTCTGCTCACGCTCGGCGTGGGCCTGGACCCAGCGCACCCGGCAGGCCTCCTCGTGCTCCCCCAGGCCATCGCAGCGGGCCTCCTCGATCGTGTCCGCCTCGCCGGCCTTCTCGACCCGGCACCAGCCGAGCGTGGCCGGGTTGGAGGCGTAGTCGGCGCAGGCGTCGGGGGGCGCTCGGGAGCAGCCCAGGCTCAGCGTCAAGGCGAGGAGCGAGATCATCATGGCGTCGGCGCGTGCAGGTGCGGCGAGCCAGCCCGTCGCATGCAGTACGAGCGGCCCGGATCCGCCAGCACCTCGCAGGCCGACTGCGCCGCCCCCAGGTCCAGCCGGCCCTGGTGCCGCTCCAGCCACTCCATCACCGCCGCCGTGCGCCGGATGGGATCCTCGATGCGCAGCGCCCCCTCGCGCACCGCGATGGCCTCGTCGGGCCCACGAGCGACGATCTCGGCGACCTGGGCCTCGTCCTGGGCGACGCGCTGCTGCTCCGGGCTCGAGCCGCACGCCGCACCAACCAAGGCGAGTCCGCACAGCAGCCCCGTTCGGGTGGTCTGCATAGCCCTCACCATACTGCACGGTCCGGCCGAGCACGGGCAGGCCCTGTCAAGAGCCTGTCAGCGGGTCTGCGCCGCGACGATCCGCATGGAGAGATCGGCCCAGGGGGCCTGGTGGATCAGCCCGCCCATGCTGACCAGGTCCACCCCCGCGGCGGCCACCCCCGGCAGCCGCTCGGCGCGCATGTTCCCGCTGGCCTCCAGCAGCACCGGCGCGCCCCGGCGCAGGGCGAGCCCCCGGGCCCGGGCGACCGCCTGGACAAGGGTCGGATCGTCCATGTTGTCCAGCAGCAGCGCGTCGGCGCCGGCCTCCATCGCCTCGTCGATCTGGTCGAGCTGCTCGACCTCGACCTGGATGCGCAGCAGGTGATGAGCGCTGGCGCGGGCCGAGGCCACCGCCACGGCGATGCCCCCGGCGGCGATGATGTGGTTCTCCTTGATCAGCACCCCGTCGTAGAGGGCAAACCGGTGGTTGCCGCCGCCCCCGATGCGCACCGCACGCCGCTCCAGGGCCCGGTGCAGGGGGGTGGTCTTGCGGGTGTCCAGCACCCGCAGCCCCGGCGCGGCCTGGATCACCCGCCGGGTGTGGCTGGCGATGCCGCACAGCCGCATCAGGAAATTGAGCGCCACCCGCTCGCCGGTCAGCAGCGACCGCAGCGGCCCCTCGACCAGGGCCAGCTCCTCGCCGGAGGCGACCGCCTCGCCGTCCGCCCGCAAGGCCTGGTAGCTGGCCCCGAGCTGGCTGAAGACCTCGGCGGCCGCCTCGCTGCCGCACATGACCAGGTCCTGCTTGGCCCGGATGATGGCCGCCCCGCCGCGCCCCGCGGGCACCGTCGCGTCGGTGGTCAGGTCTCCGGGGCCGACGTCCTCTTCCAGGGCCTTCGACACGAGCTCGGACAGGCGCATTCGCACTCCAGTGGCCCGGAGGAGCTATCAAGAAACCGCGGGTGGGGCTGGGGCCTCGCCG
>DDSR01000147.1 GCA_002343455.1 Deltaproteobacteria bacterium UBA2385
GCGAGAAGACGCTGCCGACGAAGAAGATCAGGGTCAGGCCCAGGGCGCGCTCGGGATCTACGACGTCGACGTACCACCAGGCATAGCCGTCCCGCGGAACGGCTGCGTCCAGCGCAGGTCCTGGGCCAGGGCCTGGGCCGCGAAGCGCCCCGAGAGCGTCGCCATCGGCACCCCCGCCCCCGGGTGGGCGCTGCCCCCGCACAGGTACAGCCCCGGCAGCCGGGTCCGCGCCCCGCTGCGCTCGAAGCTGCTCATCATCCCGTGCGGGGCCGCCCCGTACAGGGCTCCCCCCGTCGCCGGGTAGAGGATCTCCCAGTCCTGGGGTCGGGTCAGCACCGGGCTGCCCTGCAGCTCCAGGCTCAGGCCGCAGCGCTGCATCACCTGCAGGGCGCTCTGGACACACTCGGACACCTCCGGCTCGGGGAGAGGCCTCTTATCGCCGTTGGCCGGGGCGTTGATGATCAGGAGCATGCGCTCTGCTTCGGCAGGCTCTTCGGCTGAGGCGGTCCGGTCCTGGGCGCAGAGGTAGACGGTCGGGTCGCGGGGCAGGCGGCCCTGCTGGAAGATGCGGCGGAACTCGTCGGCGTAGTCGGGGCCGAAGCAGACGTTGTGGTGGACCAGGGGCAGGCCCTGGGGCCGGGCGAGGAGGGCCAGGGTCAGCGCCGAGAGCGAGCGCTTTCCAGGCGGGATCGCCTCGACCGCCCCGCGGGCGGCCTCCCCGAGGCGACCGCTGGCCAGGGCGTTGGCGTCAGCGTTGACGACGATGGCCTCTCCCCGCAGCTCCTGCCCGTCGGCGAGGCGCAGTCCGACGGCTCGGCCTCCCTCCACCAGGACCTCCTCGACGGTGCAGCCGGTGCGCAGCTCGACCCCCAGCTCGCTCGCCAGCTCGGCCAGGGCCTGGGCGAGGCGGCTCATCCCGCCGCCCACCGTCCAGACGCCCTGCTGCTCGACGTGGGCGACCAGGTTGAGGGTGGCGGGCGCCTGGTAGGGCGAGGCCCCGGTGTAGGTGGCGTAGCGGCCGAAGAGCTGCTGCAGGCGGGGATCGCGGAAGTAGGAGCCGGTGGCCTTCCACAGGCTGCGGTGGGCGTCGATGCGGCTGAGGCGCGCGAGGCCGCTCAGGCCGTACCGACGGGCGATCTCCATCATGGTGGGCCGCTGCGAGAAGATGAAGTCGGCCTCGACCTCGTCGTAGATGTCGGCGGTGGCGGCCCGAAAGCGGTCGAAGCCTTGAGCCTCGGCCTCGCCGAAGACCTGGGCGATCTCGGCCCGGCTGCGCTCGGGGGCGGCGTGCAGGTCCAGGCGGGCGCCGTCGGCCCAGGCGTGGCGGGCCAGGATGGGCGAGGCGTGCAGGTCCAGGCTGCGCTGCAGCGGCTGGCCGGCGTCGGCCCAGAGCTGGTCGAAGACCTTGCGCAGGGTCAGCACGGTCGGACCGGCGTCGATGGCCCGGCCCTGGACCGGGACGGTGCGCAGCTTGCCGCCGAGCGCGGGGGCGGCCTCGCAGAGGGTCACGGCGAGGCCACGGGCGGCCAGATCGACCGCAGCCGCCAGGCCACCGACGCCGCCGCCGATGATCAGGATGCGGGGAGGGGAGGGGGGTTGCATAGGCTTTGGATACTCTTTCGGGTTGGTATTGACAAACATTATGCGCGCGCTATTCTGGATTCAACACCGGAGGTTCCATGTCGCTCTCCCGCGCCCACGACCGCATCGACGAGGCCCTCGCCCACACGCTGAGCGCGCGGCGGCTGGCCGGCTCGCCTCCCCACCTCGTCTCGGCGGTGCGGCACGCGGTCTTCCCGGGCGGCGGGCGGGTGCGCCCCCTGCTCAGCCTCGCGGTCGCCCGCGCCTGCGGGATGGACGACCCCGCGCTGACCCTGGGCGGGGCCGCGGCGGTAGAGCTTGTGCACTGCGCGAGCCTTGTACACGACGACCTCCCGGTCTTCGACGACGCCTCCGAGCGTCGGGGGCGCCCCACGGTTCATATGCTCTTCGGCCAGCAGGTCGCCCTCCTCGCCGGTGACGCCCTGATCGTTCACGCCTTCGACGCCATCGCCGAGGCCGCCGACCGCCATCCGGCGCGGGCCATGGCCATGACCCGGGCCCTGGTGGCCGGGGTGGGGATGCCCTCGGGCATCATCGGGGGCCAGGCCTGGGAGAGCGAGCCGCGCATCGATCGGGAGGCCTACCAGCGGGCCAAGACCGGGGCGCTCTTCCGGGCGGCCCTGCAGATGGGGGCGCTCTCGGCGGGCGCCGAGGCGGCTCCCTGGGCCCTGGTCGGCGATCGTATCGGCCTCGCCTACCAGGTCGCCGACGACATCCACGACGCGGTCGGCTCGGGCGGCGGCAAGCCGGTCGGCCAGGACGAGCGCCTGGGCCGTCCCAGCGCCGTGCGCGAGCTGGGCCTCGCCGGCGCCGTGGACGCCTTGCGGGACGAAGTGGAGGCCGCCATCCAGGCCATCCCCGCCTGCGAGGGCCGGGGCGAGCTGGTCGGGCTGCTGCACGACGTGGCCAACCGCCTCGTGCCCGAGTCGCTGCTGCCGGCCCGCCGCGCGGTCGGCTGAGCGGAGCCGGCTCAGTCGGGCGTGCCGCTCGGGGCCTCCTCACTCGGGGCCTCCTCACTCGGGGCCGCGTCACTCGGGGCCGCGTCACTCGGGGCCGCGTCCGTAGGGGCCGCGCCGCTCGGGGCCGCGCCGCTCGGGGCCGCGCTGGCTGCGACCGGCTCCAGCCCCAGCGGCATGTCGCCCTGGTCGACCATGCGCAGCTTCTCGCGCAGATCGACCAGCCCGACGTTGCTGTTGAGCTGCTTGCCCTCGACCCCGAACATGACGAAGCTGGCGTAGTAGTTCCGCGACTGGTACCACTGGAAGCGGTCCCCCCAGAAGGCCGTCACCCGCAGGCGGTTGCCGTTCTGCAGGTCGAAGATCTGCACCTCGGGCGGGACGATCTGCTTGGTGACCCAGTCGGGCTGGCGCTTGAGCCACTCCTCCTGCCGCGCCAGCTCCCGGGCCCGGGCCTGCTCGGAGAGCTCGTCCCAGGCGCGCATGTCGAAGGGGCTGACCGGGGCGCCGTCCAGCTCGAGGGCGACATAGCGGCCCTCGGGGTGAGGCACGACCCGCTTGACGCCGGGCCAGCGGCCCAGCTCGGCGCCATCGGCCTTGTAGAGCACGCCGCCCTCGGGGCCGGCCACGCCGACCAGGCCGGCCTTGGCCTCGTACACCAGGGTGCCGGCGGCGGGGTCCAGCTGGGTCAGCCAGGGGAAGGGCACGCTGACCTGCCCGTCGCCGGTGTTGACGGAGACGACCTTGCGCACGCCAGCGGAGTCCAGCCCGGTCAGGACGACCTGCTGCTCGGTCTCGCCCAGGTGCAGGTCCCGGACCTCGGAGAGGTTCAGGTTGATGGTGTTCAGGGTGTTGCTGGAGCGGTTGAAGAGGACCAGGCGCCCGTTCTTGTCGGCGGCCCCCTCGGGCGGCCCCAGCGGCACGACCAGGAGATCGTCCCGCAGCCAGGCGGCCGAGTCGACCGGCATCTCGGTCGGGACGGTGCTGATGGTCTTCTCTTCGCCGTCCATGATGTGGCCGCCGTGCGTCAGCTGGAAGTAGATGAAGCGCCCGTTGGGCGACCAGCGGAAGTGGGCGAACTTGTTGCTGCCGCAGTTGGCGAAGGCGGTCTGGATGCCCTGCTTGCCGGTCAGGAAGCGGATCTCGGACTCGCTGCACTCGGCGTAGGCCTGCTCCACCGTCTGGGTGAAGGTCTGGCTGCCGTGGAATTCCTCACGGCTGCAGGAGGTGAGCAGGAGAGCGGCGAGCAGGCTGAGCATGGAGCGCTCCGGGGAGAGGGGGTGACCCCTCTGTATCCCGCAGAGGGCCCGCGGTTCTCAGTCGCTGCCGACCTGGGCGTCGTAGCCGAGCTCGTCGACGGCCTCGACCAGCGCCTGGGGGCTGGTGCGGGCGGCGTCGAACTCGACCTGGGCCTTGCCGGTGCTGTGCGAGACCTCGGCGGCGACGACGCCGTCGATCCGGCTGAGGGCGGCTTGGACCTTGCTGGAGCAGTTGCCGCAGCTCATGCCCTGAATGTCGAGGGTGGCCTGGGTCATGGGGACCTCCGCCTCCGGTCTAATCCACAGACAGGACGGTCGCACCCCCGTCCAGCAGGGCCCGCAGGCGATCCCGCTCGGCGATGAAGGCGGCCATATGCTGCTCCTCGATGCGCTCGAAGCGGGGCAGGACGGCGCTCATCGGGTCCACCAGCTTGCCGTCGATCCACAGCTGGAAGTGGAGGTGGGGCCCGGTGGACATCCCGGTCGAGCCGACCGCGCCGATGACCTGGCCCTGCGAGACGGTCTCGCCCTTGCGCACGCCGATGCGCGAGAGGTGCGAGTAGCTGGTGCGGTAGCGCTTGTCGTGCTGGATCTCGATGTAGTTGCCGTGCCCGCCGGCCTTGCCAGCCCGGACGACCGTGCCCTTGGCGACCGAGCGGATGGGGGTGCCGGTGGGGGCGCCGAAGTCGGTGCCCATATGGGGGCGACGGGTCTTGAGGATGGGGTGGTAGCGCCCCTTGTTGAAGCCGCTGGTGACGTTGGAGAACTCCAGCGGGCTGCGCAGGAAGGCGCCGCGGCGGCGGATGCCCTCGTCGTCGAGGTACTCGGGCTTGCTGCCGGGCGCGACGAAGCGGGTGGCGATCAAGGTCTTGCCGGCGTTCTCGAAGCGGGCGACCAGCGGGGGGCCCAGCTTCTCGAATCCATCGGCCCGGGTCAGGCGGTCGACCACCAGGTCGATGCGCGCGCCGGCCTGGACCTCGGTGTTGAAGTCGACGTCGCTCTCGAAGATGCGGGCCAGCTCCATGATGTCGGCGGCCCGCAGCCCGGCCCCGATCGCCGCGTCCCAGAGGGTGCGCTCGACGGTGAAGGACAGGCGCGTGGTGCGGGTCTGCCAGTCGACGCGCTCGACCCGGGCCACCCAGCCGGGCCCCTCGCGAATGGCCACCAGCTCTTCGTCCTCGCTCATCTCGTAGCGCAGCTCTCCGACCTCCTCCTCGCCCTCGGCCACGTTCAGGCTGAGGTGCTTTCCCACCCGCAGCCGGGAGAGGTCGTAGCTGGCGAGGGCGTCCTTGCGCAGCGTGTGGGCGTCGATGCCCCAGGGGTCGAGGATGGTCGAGAGGGTCTCGCCCTCGGCGACGCGGTGCCGGATCTGCACGGCGGCCTCGGTGGGCTCGGGCAGGGTGAACTCGGCGGAGGCCTGCGGCGGGGGAGGCGGCGGCGGGGTGGTCAGGCGCACGGCCAGCACCCCGCCCAGGATGAGGGCGAGGGCCAGCAGGATCGCAGCCAGCACGAGGCGTGGGTTCACCGGACGAAGGTGACCAGGACGCCGATGAGGACGGCCAGCAGGAGCAGTCCGACGATGCTGCCGATGACCATGGCCTTGAGCACCACCCGCAGGGTGCTGGGCTCGGCAGCCGCTGCACTCGCTCGGGCGGGCTTGGGTCGGGCGGGCTGGGGA
>DDSR01000214.1:0-153 GCA_002343455.1 Deltaproteobacteria bacterium UBA2385
ACCGACGGGGGAGGCGACGGCGGCGGGGTCGAGGGCTGCACCTGGTACGCCGACGAGGACCTGGACGGCTACGGCGACCCCCGGGCGCCGGTCGAGGGCGACTGCGAGACCGCCCCCGAGGGCACCGTGGACAACGACCTGGACTGTGACGAC
>DDSR01000214.1:171-3931 GCA_002343455.1 Deltaproteobacteria bacterium UBA2385
GACAACGTCGACAACGACTGCGACGGCGACACCGACGGGGGCTGGCGGGTGCCCGAGGACCAGCCCGACATCCAGGTCGCGTTGAACTCGGCGCCAGAAGGCGGCATCGTCTGCATCGGGCCGGGCGTCTATCCCCAGAGCTTCTCCACCAACGGGCGCCGGATCACCATCGAGGGCCGCGAGGGCGCCGAGGCGACCACCATCACCGGATACTCCGGGATGCCCATCGTCAAGATCGTCGACGGCGAAGGCGAGGACACCGTGCTGCGCGGCCTGACGCTGCGAGGCGGAACCGCCGCCAGCGGGGCGGGCTTGACCATCGAGCGCAGCAGCCCGACGATCGACGACCTGGTCATCGAGGAGAACGCCTGCGTCGCGACCGGGTCCTCGGGCACCTGCCTGGGCACCGGGGTCTACATCTCTGGCGGCGCGCCGGCGCTGCGACGGGTCACGATTCAAGACAACAGCCAGGCTGCTGCCGTCTGCCAGGGGGCAGGGGTCTACACCACCACGGACTCCAATGCGACCTTCGAGGATGTGATCGTCCAGGGAAACACCCAGACCGGGTCGTCCTCCTCGGTGCAGCTGTATGGTGCTGGCATGCACCTGGGCTCGGGGCTGGTCAGCCTGCAGGCGGTAGAGATCCGGGGCAACACCCAGGAGGCCAGCCCGACCGGCGGGCTGTATCTGTACGGAGCGGGCCTCTCCGTCCAGGGCGACCTCCGGGCTGAAGATCTGCTGGTCGCCGACAACCTGCAGAGCGGGACCTCCGGAAGTGGGATGAGCATGAACGGAGCGGGGGTCTATGCGTCGCAGGTGGACACCGCCATCGAGCTCCTTCAGGCCGAGCTGAGCGGCAACAACGCCGAGGGAGCCAGTGGGTACGGCTATGGCGCAGGGCTCACCGTCTATGCGACCGGGGCCACGCTGCGCGATGTGCGCATCACAGACAACAGCGTCGACATGGGAAGCTCCGGTATTGTGCAAGGGGGCGGACTGTACGCGCGCACCGGTCCGGTCAGCCTGGAACGGGTCTGGATCTCCGGCAACCACGCCGCCGGGGGCAGCATGGCGGCGGGGGCGGGGGCCTATCTCTCCGAGCTGGATCTGGAGGCCGACAACCTCGTCGTGGCCGGCAACACGATGGCTCCCGGTGCCAGCGCGCTCACCTATGGAGCGGGACTGTACCTCTCTCACGGCGACGCGGTGATCTCGTTCGCCGATGTCGTAGAGAACAGCGCCACGCGCAGCGTCTCGGGCTTGGGGGTCTACGTTCACGCCAGCCAGACCCTGGACCTCGACCACGTCAACATCGTGGGGCACACCTCAGGCTCGTCGACCGGGCGGGCGCTGACGGTGGGGTATGCGAGCACCGCGACGATCTCGTTCGACCACGTCAACATGAGCGACAATGGTAGCTCAGCGGTGAGCGGTGCTACCTTCAGTCTGTCGGTCGACGGGAACCTCTCGGTGGATCCGTTGTACTCGGATACCACCGATGCGGACCCCGGGGCCTGGGATCTGCGCCTGGGGGCGGGCAGCGAGTGTATCGACGCGGGAGACGAGGGTGTGGTGGATGTGGACGGCAGTCGTGCGGACCTCGGCGCGTACGGCGGGCCGGGCGGGGGGTGGTGATCCGCCGATCAGCCCATGGAGCGCATTCCGGTAGCCGCACACATCGGGACCTACGCCCGGGCGTAGGGTTCGTCGCGCGAGGATCTGCTGGTTGACCTCGTCGTGATGACGGCATATGATGACGACATGAGAACCATCATCGAGCTACCTGAGGAACAGCTTCGCGCCCTCGACGCGTGGCGACAGGCCCGTGGCCTCAGCCGGGCCGAGGCCGTGCGTCGGGCCGTGGCGAACCTCCTCGAGGACGAAACCCAAGTCCAGGCAGCGGTGGACGCCGCGTTCGGGCTCTGGAGCCACCGGGCACTCGATGGCCTGGCCGAGCAGGAGCGCCTTCGGGCCGAGTGGGACGACCGTTGAGCGTGCTCCTCGACTCCTGCATCCTCATCGACTTCCTCGCTGGGCGAGAGGCGGCGCGCGTCTATCTGGCCGAGGTGGATGGCGCGGCCATCAGCCTCGTCACCTGGATGGAGGTCGTCGTCGGGGCAGCAAACGCGGACGAGGAAGCGCTGGTTCGAGGCTTCTTGTCGGCCTTCGCCGTCTTGCCGGTCGATGGCCCCGTGGCCGAGGAGGCGGCAGTCCTACGTCGAACCCGACGCCTGAAGCTGCCCGACGCCATCATCTTCGCGACCGCGCGCGTCCACGGCCGGTCGTTGGCGACGCGGAACACGAAGGACTTCCACGCGAGTGACGAGGGCGTCATCGTGCCCTACCAGGTCTGACGGGCCGCCGCCGAGTTGGCCTCACTCCCCACGCGCGCTTGGCAGGGACGCTTGACGGGGACGCTTGACGGGGACGCTTGACCGGAACGCTTGACGGGGACGCTTGACCGGAACGCTTGACGCGGGTGCCTCTTGTGTGCATAGGGTTTGCACAAGGATCGCATCACCTCATCCCTGGAGTCGCCCATGCTCATCCGCCTCGGTGTCCTGTCCCTGATCGGCCTGCTCGCGATCGGCATCCCCGCCGCGATGGCCTCGAGCGTCAAGGAGCCCTCCTACACGGTGGTCTCGGAGTCCGATGGCGTCGAGCTGCGCGACTATGCGCCGCTGATCCGCGCCGAGCCCCTCGTCCGTGGCCCCTACCGGGACAGCGTCAGCGACGGCTTCCGCGTCTTGGCCGCCTACATCTTCGGCGGGAACACCGGCAGCGTGGAGATCGCCATGGCCGCCCCGGTCGGCGCTGAGCCGGCGGGCACGAAGATCGCCATGACCGCGCCCGTGGGCGCGGAGGCCACCGAGCTCGGCTGGCTGGTCAGCTTCGTGATGCCCGCCGAGTACACGATGGCCACGCTCCCCCGGCCGCTGGACAGCCGGGTCAGCCTGCGGGAGGTGTCGGCGCACCGCGTCGCGGCCCTGCGCTTCTCGGGCTGGGCAGGCGAGGACACCGTGGCCGAGAAGACGACGCGGCTGGCGGCGGCGATGCAGAAGCAGGGGCTGGTCGCCCTGGGCGAGCCGGTGGTGGCGCAGTACAACCCGCCCTGGACCCCGCCCTTCCTGCGGCGGAACGAGATCCTGGTGACCGTGAGCGGGCCGAGCTGAGATCCGGCGCTGGCGTCGCCCTGCGTGCCCGCCTCGAAGCGGCCGAGGCCACCCCGTGCCCTCGCGGCGAGGGGGCGGCGGACTGCCGCTGAGCTCAGAGCCCCGCCCGCTTCCGCATCCGCCAGAACGTCGTCCGGCTCACCCCCAAGATCTCCGCGGCCTTCTCGATGTCCCCCCCGGCCTCGTCCAGGGCGGCCTCGACCCGCTCGGCCTCGCCGGGCAGCTTCGCGCGTGAGGCGGGGATGGGGCCGGGCGGAGCCCCGCGGCCGCGCTCCCGGAACTCGGGAGGGAGCTCGTCGAGGCCGATGGTCGGGCCTCGACCGACGGCGAAGGCGTACTCCATGACGTTCTGCAGCTCGCGCACATTGCCGGGCCAGGGGTGGTCGAGCAGGGCCCGCATTGCCTCGGGCGAGAAGCCGGTGACGACGCGGGGGCCGCGGCGGTTGAACTCGGCGGTGAAGCGCTTCAGCAGCAGGTCGATGTCCAGCGGGCGCTGCCGCAGGGCGGGGAGGAAGAGGGGGACGACCCGCAGGCGGAACATCAGGTCCTCGCGGAAACGACCGGCCCGGACCTCCTCCCGCAGGGCC
>DDSR01000290.1 GCA_002343455.1 Deltaproteobacteria bacterium UBA2385
GGGCGCGATTCATCGCGCCCGGGCCCGCAGGACACCCATGGTCTAGGAACCCACCCCCAGCTCGCTCAGCAACCAGCCCGCGCCCTCGACCTCGTCGAGCATCCAGAGCAGGTACCGGATGTCGACGTGGATGCTGCGGGTGAGCGCCGGATCGAACAGATAGTCCGCGCTCATCGCCTCGTAGTTGCCGTCGAAGATCAGGCCCACCAGCTCGCCCTGACCGTTGAGGGTGGCCGAGCCGGAGTTGCCGCCGGTGGTGTCCAGGCTGGTGAGGAAGTTGACCGGCACATCCCCGAGCTCGGCGTCGACCCAGGGGCTGCCCTTCGAGGAGGCCGCGGCGGCCAGCAGCTTCGGGGGGGCGTCGAAGGGCGGGGGACCGGCCTTTGCGGCCATGCCGGCGACGGTGGTGCGCGGCAGGGCCAGCAGGCCGTCGGCGGGAGAGTAGCCCTCGACCCGCCCGAAGCTGACCCGCAGGGTGCCGTTGGCGTCGGGGTAGATAGCCCCGGGGAAGGCCTGCTGCATCGCCTCCATGTACAGAGGGCGCAGGCGGAGGGAGGCGCCAGCTCGGGCCTTGTCCCGCTCTCGGCGAGGGGCCCGCCAGCTCTCCAGGGCGACGGCGAGCTGGACCCAGGGGTCGGTGCTGGCCCGCAGGCTGGCGGCGTCAGCCTGGAGCAGCGCCTGGCGGGCCTCGTTGGTGGCCAGGGTCGGGTTGGTGAACAGACGGTCGAGGGCGGCCTTGGTGCCTCCCTGTGCCGTGATCCAGGCGTCGAGGGGGGCGATGCGCTGGTCGGAGGGGAGGGCCGCGTGCTCTTCCAGAAACAGAGCCATGAACTCGCGGTCGGCGGGCAGCCAGAGGGTCTTGTCCATGCTCGCGAAGCGGTCCTGCATCCGTTCGCGGTCCCGGTCCTGGGTGCCCTGGTCGCGCTCCAGGTCGGGCTTCTTCGCCTCGTCCGCGAAGCGCAAGGCCGTCGTCGCCACGCCCAACAGGTCGATGAAGCGCAGCAGCCGGCCTGCGACAGCCTCGACCTCGTATTCGGCCAGCGCCTCCTGGTGCCGCCGCTGCAGCTCGTCGAGCACCGGGCCGTACAGCTTGTTGCGCTTCTTGTCGGCGGCGATCCAGGCGCGCAGAGCCTCGTCCCGGGCCTGCAGGCGCGGCACCACCGCGGAGGAGGCGAAGTTGTCGCGCAGGCCCTGGTTGTACTTGAGGCCGTTGCCGACGGCGTCGATGTGGGAGGCCAGCCGGGCGGCCCCTTCGGGATCGCGGGCGCTCTCGGCCTGGAGGATCGCCATGTAGCGCTCGGAGCGGGCGATGTCGGCCTCCAGCCGCTGCTGGCGGGCGGCCAGCTCCCAGGAGGGGGCGTGGCGGGCCGTGCCCCCGGGCACCCCGGCGACCATCACCATCTCCCCCTCTTGCGCCCCGGTGGGGTCGATCCGCAGGTGCTGGGCCGGCCGGTAGGGCACGTTCTCCGGTGCGTGGGCGGCCACCTTGCCGTCGGGGCCGACGTAGGCGCGCAGCACGGCGAAGTCCCCGCTGTGGCGGGGCCACATCCAGTTGTCGATCTCTCCGCCGTAGGAGCCGACCGTCTCGTGCGGGGCGTAGACCAGCCGCACATCCTTGAACTCCAGGGCGCGGATCAGCCGCCAGCTCTGTCCGCCATGGTAGCTGGCCACCCGGCAGCGCCGGTCGGGCTGCTGCTCACACTCGGCGACCAGCTCCTTGACCGCGCGGTTGACGGCGGCCTCGCGGTCGCGGTCGCTGACCCGCTTGCCGGCCTTGGCGCGCACCCGCTCGGTGACGTCCTCGATCGACTCGACCACCTGGAGGCGTGCCGAGGGCCCCGCCCAGAGCTCGCTGGCTCGATCCGTGGCCAGGTAGCCCTCCCGCGCCCGGTTGGCCTCGGCGCTGGAGTTGTAGCCCAGGTAGCTGCCCACACAGTGGTGGTTGGTCAGGATCAGCCCGTCGGGCGAGACGAAAGACGCCGAGCAGAAGCCCAGCGAGACGATCGCCCCCAGCGGGTAGGCCATCGGGTCGGCGATCTGCGTGACGGGGAGCGTCAGCCCCAGCTCGGCGAGGCGCTCGGCGTGCTGGGGGAGCTGCTCGGGCAGCCACATGCCCTCGTCGGCGAGGGCGGGCTGGGCGAGGAGGGCGAGGAGGGGGAGCATGGCGGGTCCAGGGAGGGTGTGGGGAACGCGGTATAGCCTGGCGTCCCGGGCGCGATGAATCGCGCCCCTACGATGCAGCGTGTAGGGGCGCGATTCATCGCGTCCGGCTGCCGTGGTCGTCATCGGTGCCGGAGCGGGTTCTCCTCGTCGAGCGCCCAGGCCATGGGGTTGTCGTCGATGTAGCGCCGGATCCGATCCAGGTCTTGGTCATCGCGGACGATGTGGTCGTGGTAGCCGCGCTGCCAGAGGGGGCCATGGACCAGCGCCCGGCGTCGCCCTTCGACGGTCACACGGGCCTTCCACGCCCGCACGACCTCTCCAAGAGTAGGGGCGCCACTCATCGCGCTCTCCAGCCCCACTTGCACTATCACTCCATGCACGTGGTTCGGCATCACCATGAACGCGTCTGTTTGGACGCCTTCATGGTGCGTTGGGATTTCCTCCCACACCTCCTGCACCAGACGACCGATAGGGGTGAGCACCATCGCATCATCGACGATGTTGCCGAACAGACATCGCCGGCCGGCTGTACAGACGGTGACGAAGAAGGCACCGGCTTGGGAGTAGTCGAATCCGGCCAGGCGTGTGTTGCAGCGTTGGGGGCGTTGATCGGCCGTGGGCGCGGGCGCGATGAATCGCGCCCCTACGTCGTCCTTGGAGACCCTCACTCAATATACCCCAGCGCCCGCAGCTGCTCCTCGTTCACGTCCGCCTCGCCCGTGGCCGCCCCGCCCTTGCCGATCGGTGCCAGCGCCTCCCAGCTCGCCACCCGGGGCAGGCTCTCTCCGAAGACCGCTCGCCCGGTCATGTCCGCGGAGGCCGGCGCGCCGATCAGCGCCAGGATCGTCGGCGCCAGGTCCATCAAGGCGACCGGCTCGATCCGCTCCCCGGCGGGGATCCCCGGCCCGCGGGCCAGCAGGATGCCCTTGACGTCGTGCTCGCCACTGTACGCGTCGGTCAACGCCGCGAACTCGGCCAGGGACTCGCCGCCGACCGTGTCGCTGGCCAGCCGCTCGGCGTCGACCCGCTCGTCGGCCAGGGTCAGGCCCAGGGCCCGGGGCGACTCGGGGACCTCCTCCCAGCGGTAGAAGGGCTTGCCGGTGCTGGCCTGGATCTGACCCTCCAGGAAGGTGATGAGCCTGGCCTTCTCGGCCTCGACGTCCTCGCCCAGCATGGCGACGACCAGCTTGTGGCCAGCCTTGCTGACGTCGACGGGGCCGACCTGCTCCTGCAGGATGGCTTTGAGGCGCTCGGTCCGCGGGGCGAAGTAGCGGCCGGCGTCCTCGTCGCCCATGGCCCGGAAGCCGTGGTCGCTGACGACCAGGATGGTGGTCTGGTCCTCGACGGAGTTGGCGATCTCGTAGAGCACCTGGTCGGCCTGCTCGTAGGCGCGGGGCAGGGCCCGGGCGAGGTCGTCGCAGGGCCGGGTGCCCTTGTTGCACTCGTCCATGAAGCCGAAGTGGGTGTGGCCCAGCGCATCGGTCGAGTACATGGTGAACGAGGCGACATCGGGGCGGTGCCAGTGCAGCTGGTGGATGAAGACGTCGCGGTCCATGGCGACCCGCAGCAGGTTCAGCCTCCAGCTGCGCTCCTCGGGGCGAGGCTTGCCGAAGCGCTCGACCAGGCTCCAGCGAGCGGCCTTCAGCAGGGTGGACCAGCGGAAGCCGCGGTGCAGGCCGTCCCAGGCCAGCCGCCAGCTGGGGCGGGCGTCGTCGATGGACTTTCGCTTGATGCGGCGGGAGAGCTCGATCTCCTTGACGAAGGAGAGGTCGGCGGGCCAGGTCTCGGGGCTGGGGGCCAGCCAGGCGGGCACGACGAAGCCCTGGTGGCCGTGCTCGTGGGCTTTGAGGTAGAAGGCGCTGTCGGCGCGGCCGGGGGCCAGGGCCTGCGCCTGTTCGGGGCTCTGGCTGAGGTCCTGGGGAGGCCAGGAGACGAGCCACTTGTAGAGGCCGACGCGGTAGCCCTGCTGGTGAGCGATGTCCCACCAGCGGGCGGCGGCGGACTGGTCGCCGCGGACGCGGAAGCCGTGGATGCCGTGCACCTCGGGGGGCTGGCCGGTGGCCATGGTGTTCCAGAGCAGGGGCGAGAACATCGGCTCGCGGCTGAGCAGGACGGCGCGGGTGCTCTCGGCCTGTAGAGCGCTGAGGAAGGGCAGCTCCATCGTGTCGAGCAGATCCCAGGTGGCGCCGTCGATGCCGACGATGACCATCTTGGCGTCGACCCGGGCGGGGGTCGGGGCGGTCAGGGTCGAGAGCAGGGCGAAGAGGGTGGCGAAGGCGAAGGGGAGGGCGATCTTGAGGGTGAGGGCGCGCCCGGGGTGGCGGTTGCGGGCGTCGGCTCGCCGGCCCAGCAGGAAGCCCAGCAGCAGGCCCAGCAGCGTGGTCGGCAGGACCAGCAGCAGGATGAAGCTCTGCGGCTCGTCCAGGAACCAGGGGTTCACCCGGCGGGCGTAGAAGCCGAAGATCGTGCCGGGCAGGGCGCCGAGCAGGCCGCCCAGGATGGCGCCGCCCAGGGTGGCTGTCTTTTTCATCTCTCGCCCTCGATGAGCCGGCCGGGCTCGAAGTAGTCCCAGAAGTGCCAGTCGCCGGGCCAGGCGCTGAGGCTCTGCGAGAGGTAGGCGGCGATGGCGTCCGCGCCGCTCTCGAAGGCCGCCGCCTTGCCCTGGCCTCGCTCGAACTCGACGGGCGGCCCGATCTCGGCCAGGAAGAGGGCCTGCCCCTCTCCCCCGTCCTGCCGCTCGCCCGAAGGCCCCGAAGGACGTCGGTGGCGCACGCAGCGCACGGTCAGCAGCGGGGCCTTGGCCTGCAACGCCATCCAGATCGGCCCGACGGGCACGCCGACGGGCTGGCCGAGCACCGGTCGCACCAGCCGCCGGCCCAGCTCGGTGCCGCCGCCGGTCCCGTCGCAGGCGCTCATGATGATCTCGTTGTTCTCCAGCGCCCGCAGGATGGGGCGCAGGAAGCGCCCGCCGTCGTGGAGGGTGGCCTGGATACGCTGCTCCAGCGAGGCCCGGGTCTGCACCGCCCACTGCCCGGTCTTGGAGAACTGGACCTCGGTGACCTGGCCGCCGCCGACCTGGTGCATGGGGTAGCCGCGCACGCCCAGGACGTGCAGGGGCAGCTGGGCGGGGCCCATATGGGGGTGCATCAGGACGACCCCGCGGCCCTGGGCCCGGGCCTGCTCCAGGTGGTGCAGGCCCTGGATCTCCAGGTAGCGGGGCCAGGTCCGGGCGTCGCACTTGCCGAAGAGGAAGCCGATGTACTGGTTTCCGAAGTGGGTCGCGAAGGTCTGGCGGGCCAGGGTCTCCAGGTCCGCCCGAGGCCCCAGCCCGCGCTGCATGTTGGTCCGGACCTGGCCGAGCTTGGAGGGCATCGCTTGCGCCGCGGCTCGCCCCATGGCCCGCACGACCCGGGCCTCCCAGGTCGGCGGGGCGGCCTCGGCGGCCTGCCGGAAGGGCCCCCAGACGAGGCGGCGCCAGACGTCCTTGAGCGGGCTCTCGGCGATGACCACTACTCCTCCATGTAGCCGAGGGCTTGGAGCTTCTTGATCGCCTCCTCGCTCTGCTCGGCCTGGGAGCGCTCGACCGAGCCCTGGGCGAAGAGGCCCTGGGTCAGCTCGCTGAGCTGGTTCTCCACCGGGATGGCGATGGGGGCGCGCTGCTCGGTGCGGAAGGGGCCCTCCTGGCTGACGGCCCAGTTCTCGCTGGAGAGGCTGTCGTGTTCGTGATCGACGAAGCGGCTGCCCGGGAAGCGCAGGGCGGCGAGGCGCCAGGTGGGGTTCTTGAGCTCGCCCTTGCGGCGCAGCTCGGTGTTGATCGGGCGGTCGAAGGCGACCCCGCGGGCGAAGGGCCGGTGAGGCTGTCCGCTGATCGCCGGCAGCAGGCTCTGTCCGCTCATGCGCTCGGGCCCGCTCTGGCCCAGCACCTCGTAGACGGTGGGGGCGAGGTCGGTGAGCTCGACCAGCTCCTCGACCTTGGTTCCGGCGTCCTTGCCGCCGGGGAGGCGGATCGCCCAGGGGATCCAGGTGCTGGCCTCGTACAGGTCGTCGCCGTGGTTGAACCAGACGCCGTGCTCGCCGGCGAGGCTCTCGCCGTGGTCGCCGACGACGATGACCAGGGTGTCGTCGAGCTGGCCGCTGCGCTCCAGCCAGTCCACCAGCCGGCCGACCTGGGCGTCGGTGTAGCCCACCTCGCCGGCGTACTGGGCCAGCACGTAGTCGGCGTCGGTGATGCCCTCCAGCGAGGGGACGAGGTAGGCGGCGAGGTTCTTGGCCTCGGCCATCGAGGTGTGGGAGGGGTCGCGCGGATCGCCCTGGTAGTAGGCGGTGTCCCAGGGCGGCGGCGGGGTGTAGGGCCCGTGGGCGTCGAAGAGGTGGACCCAGGCGAAGAAGGGGGCCTCGCCCCCGCCGTTGGCCTGCAGCCAGTCCAGCGCGTGGTCGGTGGTCCGTCCGCCGATGCGCTCCAGCACCAGGTTGGGGTCGGTGAAGCGCTGAGCCATGGCCTGCAGGCGGCCCAGCAAGGTGCCGTCCAGGCCTTGCAGCCAGCCGAAGTCGTCGTCGTAGACCTGGAAGCCGCGGGAGAAGCCCAGCGTGCCGTCCAGCACGTAGGCGCTGACGAAGGCGGCGGTGCGCCAACCCTGGGCGCGCAGCCGCTCGGAGAGCAGGGGCAGGGCGGGGTCCAGGGGCAGGCCGTTGAGCAGGTTGCCGTGCTCCCAGGGAGCCAGCCCGGTCAGCATCGACTTGTGGGAGGGGCCGGTGACGGGGATCTGGCTGAAGGCGTTGGTGAAGAGCACGCCCTCGGAGGCGATCCGGTCGAAGTGGGGGGTGCGGATGTCGGTGCGGCCGTAGGCGCTGAAGTAGTCGGCCCTCGCGGTGTCCACGGTGATGAGCAGGACGTTCTTCGAGCCGGCCTGGGGCTGACCGCTGGCGGGGAGCTGTCGCACATCCGAAGCCGCCCGGCCCAGCAGCAGGGCGACGACGAAGGCGGCGAAGACGGTGGAGGGGCGCGGGATGATCGTGCGCATCAGGGGGATGAGCACGGCGAGGGGGAGGACCACCAGCAGCCCGAAGACGATCGGGTTGCCATGGAGCGGCGGGCCCTGGGTGAACGGGGGCAGGGCCTTGAACCAGGACTCGCCCAGGTCGAGCAGCCACAGGCAGTACATGCCCACCAGCACGGCGACGCCGGGCCAGGCCTTCATGCTGGAGAGGGCCCGAAGCCGCAGGAGCAGGCCGAGGACCAGGCCGGGCACCAGCGCGGCGAGGCCCATCACTGCCGCGCTCAGCAGGGCCAGGGTGAGGGCCCGACCGGCGTCGAAGGGCAGGGTGTCGGCCAGCGTGGCCCGCAAGGTGTCGATCAGGCCGTAGATGGCCCCGCCGAGCATGGCGCCGGCCATGGCCGAGGCGATGGGACGTGGGCTCTGGTTCACGGGCGTCCTCTGGGGGCTGAAGGGGGAGTCGGCGAGCGGGGCTAACCCAGGAGCAGGATCGCGCGCCCAGCCCCGCGGCCAACTGCGAGGGGCCTGCACGAAGCTTGCACGCGGGGGAACCGAGCGGCGGCTCGGCGTGTCTGAACGAGTGTTTGCGATGGAGCGGCGCGGGAAGTAGACTCCAGCGCTCTCCTTCGACGCCTTCACCGTGGATGGCATGCATGTCGCTGCCCCGCTCGGCCAGCCTGGCCCTGCTCGCTCTCCTGCTGCCCTCGACCGCCCTGGCCGTGGACGCAGCCGTGCCTCCCTTGATCGCCAAGGGGGTGGATCCGCTGGTGGTGCTCAACCTCACCAGCTTGATCTCCTCCGAGGCGGACTTCCTGGGGACCTTCGACAACGTCAACCAGCTCTCGAAGATGCCGGCCACGCTCACGGTGCCCTGCCTCTCGAACACGGCCTGCCTGAACAAGATCGCCAAGGACAACGGCGTCGACATGCTGATCGTCGGCCAGGCGACGCCCACGGGCGGCAAGTACGACTTCAAGCTGGTCTACTACGACGCCCCCAAGAACCGGGTTGTGCGGACCACCAGCTTCACGCTCCCGGACTCCCCGGCGGCGATCGCCGATGGAATGGGCGGCTACGTGCGCGAGGTGGTGACGGGCAACGCGCCGGCCAGCTCCGAGCCGACCCAGCTCGCCGGCGTCAGCACGGCCGACCTGTACGAGGACGAGGACGACTTCACCGCGGTGTCTACCGGCGGCGGCACCCGCCCGATCCAGACCAGCACCGGCCCCGGTCGCGCGCTGGAGGACGAGGTGGACGAGGAAGAGCTGGCCGCCCAGCGTGCGGTCGCCCAGCGGGCCGAGGCCGAGGCGAAGCGCCGCGCGGAAGAGGACGCTCGCCGCCGCGCCGCGGAAGAAGAGGCCCGCCGCGTGGCCGAGGCCGAGGCGCGTCGCCGCGCCGAAGAAGAAGCGCGCGCCGAGGCCGCCCGCCAGGCGGCCGAAGCGGCCCGACGCGCCGAAGAAGAGGAAGAAGCCCGTCGCGCCGCCGAAGCGCGCCGCCTCGCCTCCTCCCGCAGCGTCCCGCCGCCTCCGCCGGTCGAGGACGAAGACGACGACTTCGCCAATTTCAGCCTCTCCAGCTCGGTCAGCGTGGTCAGCGACGCCTCGACCGACCCGGGTCCGGCCGCCGAGGACGAGGACCTGGGGATCCTGCCCTCGTCGGAGTCCTCCTCAAGCTCCTCGCGCAGCAGCAGCTCGCGCAGCACGCCCTCGCGCAGCAGCAGCAGCAGCAGCAGCTCGATCGACGACCTGGACGAGCCCTCCTCCTCCTCCTCGCGCAGCAGCTCGCGCAGCAGCAGCTCCTCGTCCTCCTCGCGCAGCAGCAGCTCGCGCAGCAGCAGCCTGGACGACCTGGACGAGCCCTCCACCTCGCGCAGCAGCGGCTCCACCTCGCGCAGCAGCAGCTCCCGGGATCGCGAGCCCACCGAGCGGGCCAGCTCCAGCCGCGACGAGCCGGCCCGCATCAAGCGCGAGCCCTCCGAGCGCGACGCCTCCGTCCTGCTCGCCGGTCGGCTGGGCTTCGCGCCCTACCAGGGCCTGGGCTTCGTGACCTACGGCGCCGAGGTCGGCTACCTGGTCACGGGCGGGCTGGCCCTGGTCGGCGGGGTCGAGGCCTACTCGGTGCAGCGGACCATCCCGCCGGCCAACCTGGAGCCCGGCGAGCCGGCGCGGCAGTGGAACACCATCCTGCCGCTCAATGTCGGCCTGCAGTACCACATCGGCCAGGGCAAGGCCCAGCCCTACCTTGGCGCGGACCTGCTGATCGTCCCGGGCATCGTGCGCAACAGCACGACCCCGGCCATGGGCGGCCGCGGCCGGCTCGGCGCAAATTTCTTCGTCTCGGACACGGTCGCCTTGAACCTGAACGGCGCGGTGGGCTTCCTGGGCGGCAAGGACATCTCCTCGATCGCCGAGGGGATGAGCAACGGGGCGGTGGCGCCGCAGGTCTCGGGCGGGACGGTCCTGTTCTTCTGAGCCCGATTCTCCTGAGCTCGGCTCAGCCGGCCAGGGACAGCTCCCGGGCCCGCTGACGGGTGGCCTCGACCATGGCCGGCTCGACCCGGTACCAGTTGATGCCTCCGCAGCCTGCACAGACGCCGTCGAAGCGGCCGCCGAGGTGGGCGAGGCGCAGCGCCGTGGCCCGAGGTCCCTCCCAGAGCTCACTGAAGCCCTGCTGGGAGAGGTCGCCGAGGATGAGCTCGCTGTGCAGATCGGCGCAGCACATCAGCAGGCGCCCGTCGTGGCGGATCACCGGGGTCAGCCACAGGCCGGGACAGGCCGTGCGTGGCTGGGCGAGGTGGCCGTCGTCCTGCTGCCAGGGGCGCTCCTGCCAGATCTGCACGGTCAGGGGGCCCTGGCGGCCCGGCTGGATGCCCGCCTTGGCGATGGCCTGCTCGTAGAGGGCGTCGGCGGCCGCCTGGCCCTGCCGCCCCCCGCTCACGCTCAGGCGCTTGAAGAGGACCTCGTCGTGCCAGGGCTCGCCGCCTCCCTGGCAGGCGAGCAGGTCGATCCAGTAGTCCAGGAAGGGCCGCAGCTCGCGCTCGTTTCCCGGCTGGACGACGAACTGGAGCTGCAGGTTGATCTGCGCCTGCCGCTCGCGCCGGCGCTGGAGCAGGCGGCGGATGTTGCGCCGGACCCGCAGCAGGGCGTCCTTGCCCTTGACCTGGTGGTAGGTTTCGGGGTGGTGGGCGTCGATCGTGAAGACGGCCAGCAGGGGGGGGCCGGAGTCGGGGAGGGCGTCGACCAGCCGGTCCATGCGCTCGTCGGCCAGCAGGATGCCGTTGGTGTCGACCCGCAGGTAGCCGACCCGGTCGGCCAGCCCTCGCGCCGCGGTGCCGACCAGCCGGGGCAGCTCGGGGTGCAGGCTGGGGTCTCCGAGCCACTGGAAGATGATGTGGTCAAAGCGCTGCCCCGACGCGGCGAGCCCGGCGACGATCTGCTCCCAGAGCTGCGGGTCGAGCATGCCCTTGGGGATGCCGTGGACGGTGGGCCAGGCCTCGTGGTGCGGCGCGCACATCCGGCAGGAGAGGTTGCAGTGGTCGGTGGGCTCGACCTGGAGGACCGGGTGGGTGGGCTGCACCGCGCCATCCTAGCCTGGGGCGCGGCCGGCGGGTTGCCCTCCTCGTCCACGGACGGGTTGATCGGGCGGCCTCGCCGTGTGACGATGCGCTCCCCACGCCGAGGGCTCCATGCGCATCGCCACCCCCCGCTCCCTGCTCTTCGCCTCGCTCAGCGCGGGCGCCCTCCTGCTGGGCCCGGGCTGCACCAACGCCTGCCAGAGCCTCTGCAAGGAGATCGCCGAGTTCGCGCGCACCGAGTGCGGCCTGACCTTCGAGGACGCCGAGGTGGACCAGTGCATCGCCGACCACGCCGGCAGCCAGCTGGCCGAGGGCGAGGCTGCGACCTGTCGGGACGGCAAGGGGCAGGTGGCCTCGGAGTGGGACTGCGAAGAGATCGCCGCCTACTTCGAAGAGGCCGGCGGCACCGAGGAGACGACGCCCTGACCGAGCGAAGCGCTCGCCGTCCCGCTGCGGCGTGGCGCGTGCTTGACCCGGACGCGCTGCGCGGCTTATCCTGACCCCCTCTGCCGGAGAGCCTCTCCCCGGCCCCGACGCGACGGTGGCCCCCTTGAGCTTCCAGACCGAGAGTTTCGGACGCTTCTACCTGGTCGACAAGGTCGCCACGGGCGGCATGGCCGAGGTGTTCAAGGCCAAGAGCTTCTCGCACGGCGGCTTCGAGAAGCTGCTGGTCATCAAGCGCATCCTGGGCCACCTGTCGGACAACGACGAGTTCGTCGAGATGTTCATCGACGAGGCCAAGATCACCGTCTCGCTGCAGCACCCCAACATCGTGCAGATCTACGACTTCGGGCGCATCCGCGAGAACTACTACCTCTCGATGGAGTGTGTCGAAGGCAAGGACGTCAAGGGCATCCTCCGCAAGCTGGCCCAGCGCCGCAAGCTCTTCCCGACCGAGTTCGCCGTCTACATCGCCCACGAGATGTGCAAGGGCCTGGACTACGCCCACAAGAAGGCCGACGCCCAGGGCAACCCGCTGCGCATCATCCACCGGGACATCAGCCCCAGCAACATCCTGGTCTCGTACAACGGCGAGGTGAAGATCGCCGACTTCGGCATCGCCAAGGCCGAGAGCAGCGCCTACGACACCAAGGACGGCGTGCTCAAGGGCAAGTTCGAGTACATGAGCCCCGAGCAGGCCAGCGGGAAGGAGCTCGACAACCGCAGCGACCTCTTCAGCGCCGGCATCATCCTGCACGAGATGCTGACCGGGCGCCGCCTGTTCAAGACCGACAGCGATGTGAAGACGCTGGAGCGCATCAAGACCGGCGATGTCTCGCCGCCCAGCAAGCTCAACCCGGCCATCCCGCCCCGGCTGGACGAGATCGTCCTCAAGGCGCTGTCGGTCGACCCGGCCGAGCGCTACGCGGACGGCCGCGAGATGCAGCAGGCGCTGCTGGAGTTCCTGTACCCGGCGACGCCGGACCTGACCCGCGAGTCCCTCGGTCACTTCATGCAGGAGCTCTTCTCGCAAGAGGTGGACGAGGAGCGGGGACGGCTGCTGGAGGGCACCCGCGTGGCCTCCGAGATGTACGCCGCGGATCCGGGCCCCTCGACCGAGCAGGAGTGGCAGGCCTCGGCGGCGACCACCGCGGGCACGATCACCACCCAGCCCTCGCGCTGGCCCTGGGCGGTGGCCCTCGGGGCGCTGCTGCTGCTGGGGGCGGTGGGGGCCTGGGCGCTGACGCGGCAGCCCGAAGAGCGGGTCGTCGAGCGCCTGGTCCAGGCCGAGGCGCCGACGACCGGCTCGGTCCAGCTGCGCATCGAGCCGGCCGAGGCCCAGGCCCGCGCCTTCCTGGACGGCGCGGAGATCGGCTCGGGGTCCATGGTCCAGAGCGAGGGCCTGGCGGTGGGCACCCCCCTGGTCCTGCGGATCGAGGCGGAGGGCTTCCAGCCCTACGAGGAGAGCCTGACGCTGGTGGCGGGCGAGCGGCTGCGGCAGAAGATCACGCTGCTCCCGGTGCCCGCGCCGGTCCCCGACCGCCCGCCGACCGCCCCGGTCGAGAGCGCGACCCCGACCGAGACCACCCAGACCGCCCCCGTCACGGTCACGGCCAGCTTCAGCTCGGACCCTTCGGGGGCGACGGTCAGCGTCGACGGCCGCTCGGTGGGCACGACGCCGACCAGCTGGACCGGCGGCAAGCCGGGCGGGACCTACACCGTGGTGATGTCGAAGGACGGTTACGACAGCGCCAGCCTCAGCGCGACCCTGCCCGAGACCGGCAGCAAGGCCTTCAAGGGCAGCCTGAAGGCCAAGGCGGTCGAGCCGGGCACGCTCCAGGTGTTCGCCGGCAAGGCCGGGCCGGCGACGGTCTCGGTCAACGGCAAGGCCTGGGGCGAGAGCCCGCCCTTGATCAAGCAGTCCTTGCCGCCGGGGACCTACTCGGTCACGGTGACGCCCAAGGACGGCTCCGAGCCCGAGACGCGCAGCGTGACCGTCAAGTCGGGCGAGACGGCCAAGGCGAATTTCTAGGGCCCAGGGACCGGGGCGCCGACGTCTAGGGCAGGGGCCCCACCGTGATGCTGCCGTTGCCGCCGCCGCCGCCCGGGCTGGTGCTGAGCAGGACCGCCGTGGTGGCGCCCCCCGCGGCCACGGTGCCGACACCCGCCCAGACGTACCAGGGCAGGCCCTTGCGCTCGCGCGCGACCTCGGTCGACTCGCCGCTGCCGCTGACGCTTCCCTGGGCGAGCATCGGTTCGGGGTCCAGCAGCAGGCTCAGCAGCAGCGTGTTGGTGCCGATGTCCAGGGGCAGCGAGCGGGCGAAGACCTGGTCGGTGCGCAGGCCCCCGGTCTCGTTGACCAGCTCGGGCAGCCGGGACATGGCGGCGACGAGCTGATCGACCGGCTGGCCCTCGCCTCCGCTGAGGATGGTGGAGAGGCTGCCGGTGCGGGGCTCGTAGAGCTGGACGCCGACCTCGCCGGCAGAGGTCTGCCCGGCCAGCAGGACGAGGTCGGTCTCGACGTAGGTGCCCAGGGCTTCGTAGAGCTGCCGGGTCTGGCGGCGGCGCTCGTCCTCGCTGCCACCGGTCTCGGCCAGCAGCCCGCGGGCCAGCTTGGGCGAGACCTTGGTCGACGCGCCGGCCTCGACCTGGACCTCCTCGAAGGCGCGCTGGCCGGCGGGGCCCAGGACCAGCACGCCGTGGCTGCCGACGGGGAGGGCCTCGATCCGCAGCGGGGTCTGCCCCCGGCTGCGCCCATCGACGTAGACGGTGTAGCCCGGCGCCCCGGTGACCTCGATCTGGCCCGTGCCGCGGGCCTCGACCTCGGCGCGCACGGTCTCGAAGAAGTCCACGGTGGGCTTGCTGTACTTGACCGCGTCCAGGCGGCGGGTCGGATCGAGGACCACCACCTGCTGGAAGGCCTCGTGCGCCGGCTCGGTGTCGCCCACGCTGAAGTGGGTCAGGCCCAGCGTCAGCAAGGCGTCGATCAGCAGCCGGTTGTCGGTCGCGGCGGGCATCGCCTCGCCGAGCAGGCCGACCGCGCTGCTCAGCGCGTTGACCGCGTCCTCGAACTCGGCGCGCTCGTACAGGATGCGCCCCTCGTCCAGCGCCCGCCGGCCCGCGCCGAGGAAGGCCGTCTCGACCACCAGGCTCTCGCGTCCGGCCAGCCGGGTCCGCACCTCGCCCGGGCTGACCGGCGCCAGGCCCGGGGTCCCCCTCATGGCCTCGACCAGGTCCGCCGCCGCCTCGCGCGAGGCCTCCTCGTCGAGGCCCTCGACGTGCACGCCGACCACGGCGATCTCCGCGTCCGCGGCCAGGGCGGGCGGGCAGAGCAGGAGCAGCAGGCCGCCGGCCAGCGAGAGGAGGGTCGAGCGATGGCGCGAGGGCATGTCTTCTCCACGAGGGCGAGTCCCCAGCATAGCAGGCGCGCCCGCCAGCCTGCGTGGGCGCGTGCTCGCCAGCCTGCGTGGGCGCGTGCTCGCCAGCCCGCGTGGGCGCGCGCCCGCAGATTCTTGGTTGCGTGGAACACGATCGGTTAGTCGCCCGTCCCCCCGGCAGGAGAGTGGCTTGGTGGCTCGGTTCGATGTCTCGGTCCTGGTGTTCCTCGCCCTCGGGGTGTTCCCCGCAGCGGCGGCGCCCCCGGGACCCGCCTCCTCGCTGCTCGACCCCGTCTCGGACGACTGGGACTACTTCCCGACCGAAGAGGCGGCCCAGCACGCCCTGGTCCTCCCCAGCTCCGACACCGGCGATCGTTCCGTGTGTGCGGAGTCCAGCCTGGAGGACGGGACACAGCTCCCGTACCTGCCGGATCTCTACCGGGTGATGGTGCCGGGAAACGCCTGGGGCACGCAGCTCATGGCCGAGACCCTCGTCGCGGTCACCCAGGAGATGCGCTGGCGCTTCCCGCAGGCCGATCCCCTGGTCATCGGGGACCTCTCGCGCCGGGGCGGCGGGATGCTGTCGGGTCACCGCAGCCACCGCGGGGGGCGCGACGCCGACATCGGCATCTACCAGCTCAACGGTCGCCAGCACCCCGGCGGCTTCCGCAGCCTGACCCCCGACGAGATCGACCTGGAGATCAACCTCTTCTTCATCCGGACGCTGCTCGACAGCGGCGATGTCGAGCGCATCCTCCTGGACCAGAGCTTGATCCGCGGGCTGCGCCGCTACGCCATCGAGTCCGGCGCGATGAGCGAGGAGCAGGCCCGCGCCACCTTCCTGCTGCCCGAGGACGGCCTGGTCGGCTCGCTCTTCGCGCTGCACGGCGTCGTGCACCACGTCCCCGGTCACGACAACCACTTCCACATCCGGGTCCGCTGCGCCGACTGAGGCTCGCGGGTCGAGGGTCGAGGGTGAGCCAGGGCAGGAGATGCCCGGCTGCAGCTGTGCCTGCGCGCCGCGGAGCGGGCCATGTCGGCTCCGAGGGCGCCGCGTGATCGACCTGCGCCCTCAAAAAAACATTGCACAAGCCTTGCGGGTGTATGGGGGAAGGTTGTATATGGTTTGCATAGGCCCGTTCACCCCGGAGAGACCCGTGACCATGACCTTCGAACAAGAGCAGGAGCTCGCCCTGGCCATCCGCCGCGCCGAGACCGCCACCCGCGAGGCCCTGGCCGGCGTCGACGCCGCCGAGGCCATCGTCCGTCGGCGGCCCAGCCGTCGGGAGCGCACCCGCGCCGGGGCGCTGGACCGCCTGGACGAGGCCCTGGAGGCCGCTCGGGTGGCCGCCAAGGCCAACCCCGAGCTGCGCGAGAACGTGCGGGAGGCCTCCGCCCAGTGGGCCGAGGCCGAGAAGTACCGCTGGGAGCTGGCGATGTCCGCCCGTCGGGTGGCGCGGGGCGAGGCCCGCAAGCTCTCCTGCTCGCTGCTGGGCGAGGACGATCTCGTGCAGGAGGGCTACATCGGCCTGCTGCGCGCCGCCCGCCGCTTCGACCCCGATCGCGGCATCCGCTTCAGCACCTACGCCCGCTGGTGGGTTCGGGCCCAGATGACGCGCGCCCTGGAGACCAGCGGCCGGACCGTGCGCCTGCCGGGCGGGGCCGTGGAGCAGATCCGCAACCTGCGCAAGGCGGCCGAGCGCTTCGAGGCCGAGGGCATCGAGTACGACCTCTCCGACCTCGCCCAGGAGGTGGGCCTGGAGGAGAAGCGGGTGGAGTTCCTGCTGCGCCAGGGCGGCGTCGTCTCCCTCGATCAGCCCGACGACGACGGCCTGACCGTGCTCGACCGCACGGCCACCGAGCACCGGATGCACGATCCGGCCGAGGTCAGCCTGCGCAAGGAGGCCCTGGGCAAGATGCAGGACCAGTTCACCACCCTGCTCGACGAGCGCGAGCAGTACATCCTGACCCACCACTACGGCCTGGAGAGCGGCAGCCCGCGGACCATGGCCGAAATCGGCAAGGACATCGGCCTCTCCCGTGAGCGGGTGCGGCAGATCGAGGTGGGCGCGCTGAGCCGGCTGCGCGCCACCCTGTAGCGCGGGCGGGGGCGCTCAGAACTGCGGGGTCAGCTGCACGGACTCGACGGTGGCGTGGTCGCCGTTGGCCGTGAAGCGAGCCAGCTGGACGGTGCCGGCCCCGATGGCGATGACGGCGAGCCCCACCTCGGGGATCATGGTGGCCGGCTCGACGACGATCTCCCGGCCGTCGGGCAGGCCCAGGATGGCCCGCGGCGGCTGCGCGTTGGGGACGGTGGCGACGAGGCGGACGGCCCAGGAGAGGCCCTTCACCGAGGGCGCGGCGGCGGCGGAGGGGGTCGCGGTGCCCGATGTGTGCGCCGCCTGTGCGTCGGGCGAGCTGGGCTCCGGATCGGTCGGGGGCTCGGGCTCGACCGGCGGAAGGGCCTCGGGCGCCATCGCCTGCAGCTCCTCGAAGCTGATGGACTGGGGCTCCTCGAAGTCCGCGAAGCGCGGATCCGCCGGCGCAGCCGCCTCCTCCGCGCCGACGACGACGCTGGGACGCACCGTGGCCGGCGCGAAAGGGTTGGAGGAGGGCGTCATCGGCTCGCAGGCGAGCATCGAGCCGAGGAGGAGCGAGCCGAGCAGGACGCGGAGCGGGATGGAGGTCATGGGCGAGAGCATAACGCTCTTGCGCGCCCTCCCGACGGCTGCGCCCTCCCGACGGCTGCGCCCTCCCGACGGCTGCGCTGCCGCTGCGAGGACGGCAGCTGCGGCGAGGAGGGGAGCGGCGTGCTACCCGGCCCCGTGATGGACGAGCCGACCACCGCCGAGCCCGAAAGCGTTGGGCGCTGCCAGGTCCACGCCGGCTGCCGGGGTGACGCCGCCGGCCTGCGAGCCCTGGACGAGCAGCGCCGTCGGCGGCTCTCGGTGCTGGGCATGGCCCTGGGCGTCGAGCTCCCGATGCCCCCCCCGGCCCCCCCCGGCCGCGCGCGGGTCGGCCTGCGCCCGCTGCCCGACGGTCGGCTCGGCCAGGCGCTGCCCGGCAGCCACGACCTGGTCCCCCTGACCTCCTGCACGCTGCTGCACCCCCGCCTGAACCAGGCCCTGCCCGCCCTGCCACGGGTCCCCAGGGGCCTGCGCGAGGTCGAGCTGCGCACCGACGGCGAGCGCCTCGTCTTCGCCGCGCGATCGCCTCGCCCGGGGCGGGACCCCGCGCTGGCCCAGGCGCTCACGCGCCTCGCCGAGGAGCACGGGGAGGGCCTCTTCGACGGCCTCGCCCTGGACGGCCGGACCCTCTGGGGAGAGGCCGAGGTGCGCTTCGAGGTCGAGGGCATCACCCACCGCCTGGGACCCGAGACCTTCTTCCAGGTCCACCCGGAGGTCAACCGGCAGGTGGTCGCCGCCGTCGTCCAGGCGGTGCGCGCGGCCGAAGCCAGCGCCGTGCTGGACCTCTACGCCGGCTGCGGCAACCTGGGCCTGCCCCTCGCCCGGGCCGGGCTGGCCCTGACCATGATCGAGAGCGCCGCCTCCTCGGTTGCCGACGCCCGCCGCACGGCCGCGGCCCACGGCCTGACCGTCGACATCCGCGCCGGGGACGCCGGGGCCTTCAAGGCCGGCCAGGCCTTCTTCGACGCCGTCGTGCTCGACCCGCCCCGCGCCGGCGCCCCCGGCGTGCTCGCCCAGCTGGTGCTCACCCGCCCCCGGCTCATCGTCTACCTCTCCTGCACCCCCGCCCTGCTGGCCCGCGACCTGGCCCCCGCCCTGAAGAGCGGCTACCGCCTGGACCTTGTGCAAGCCTTCGACATGTTCCCGGGCACCGAGCACCTGGAGGTCCTGGCGGTGCTGCGGCGGGTATAGGACGCGCGAGGCTACGGCTGGAGCTCCAGCAGCCCGATCTGGCCGCTGTTCTCGCCGGTGCCGGCGTACCAGAAGCGCCAGGTGTCTCCTTCCACCTCGACGAAGGCCTCCTGCGTCCCGAAGGAGTTCCAGGCGGGCGAGGCCTGCACGGGGATGATCGGCGCGTCGTGGGCCGTCCAGCGGACGCCGTCGTTGCTGGCGGCCCAGCCGACCTGGTAGCAGCCCTGCCCGCAGCCGCTGTAGCTCATCTGGTAGAGGCCGCCCTCGTAGACGACCTCGGGCGACTTGACGGTGCGGCGGTCCCAGCTGCCGGGCAGCCCCGAGAAGACCGGGCCCCGGCAGTAGCGTTGAAACTTCGTGCCGTCGCTGGAGAGGGCGTAGCCGACCTGCAGGGTGCCCGAGGCGTACCACATCTCGAAGACCCGGCTGGCGCCCATGAGGTTGTCCAGGCGGTCGACCTCGCGCAGGAGCACGCTGGGGTGGGCCACCCCGCCCCCGTCGAAGTCCTCGTCGAGGCCGGTCGGCGCCAGCACTGGCTCGTCCAGGGCCCGCTCGAAGTCAAAGCCGTCGGTCGAGGTGGCCAGCCCGATGGAGAGGCTGCCGTCCACGGCGGCGCGACCGTTGTAGTAGAGCCAGACCTCGCCGTCGACGAGCAGGGCCTCGGGCGTGTTCTGGGCGTAGTAGTCCCAGTCGCCTTCCTGAGCGCCGGTCGAGGCCGCGGTCAGGATGGGGTTGCCCTCGTAGCGGCGCCAGGGGCCGTCGCCCTCCCGGCTGGCGACGCCGAGCGAGAAGTCCACCTTGGAGGTGCCGGCGTAGTAGAGCAGGCGGGTGTCGCCCAAGGTGACGGTGCTGGGGGCCAGCACGCTGAGGGCGTCCCACTCGCCGGGGTCGACCTCGAGCTGCGGCGGGGCGGTGAGCTGCTCCTCGCTGAAAGACGGGACCCAGGGCAGCGCGAGCGGGGGCTCCGGGTCCCGGTCGAGGCCCCAGGCCCAGCCGAAAGGGTGCACGAGCACGTCCACCGCAGGCCGCTCGACGCGGTCGTCGAGGTGCAGGACCAGCGAGTGCAGGCCGGGGCTCAGCCCGGCGAAACAGGCGCTGCCCTGGCCGTCGGCGCCGAGCTGGCCCTGGACCTCCAGGAAGCCGTCCCGGTCGCTCTCCACCCGGAAGGCCGCCCCGGCGGGGCCGGTCAGGGAGGCGCAGAGCTCCTGGCACTCGTCGGCCTCGCTGACCGCGAGGGTGAAGCCTACGGGCAGGTCGACCGAGGTGGCGCCGCCGTCCCGCTCGAAGCCGCTGTCCGGGCCGGCGGGCTTGCCGGTGCAGGAGAGCAGGGCAGAGAGAGAGGCGAGCGCGGTCCACATGGGCCCGGGATATCCTGCCGGGTGCTGCGCCGGGCCGCGGCTCCCGTACCGGCCCGCGCCCCACGCCTCAGGAACGCCGATGACCTCCCTCCCTCTCCTCCCTGCGCTGGGCGCCCTCGTGCTGAGCTGCTCCGGAGGCGAGGAGGAGCCCGGGGTCTGCCTCGCGCCCGAGGCCGAGCCGAGCTGGCAGGCCGTGCCCATCCCGGGCCTGCGGGAGTCCGTCTCGGGCCTGGCGACGGCCCGGGCCAGCTGGCGCTCCTCCGGCAGCGACAACCTCTACCTTCAGGACGAGGTCCGCAGCCAGATCCGCGTCCTGCGCCCGACCTGGATCCAGCCCGAGGGCGACTACTGCCTGGCCAGCAACAGCCCCCCCGAGGACTGCACCGATGGCGCCTTCTTCAGCGCGGGGCTGGTCGAGATCCCGGACGGTCGCGGGGCCTGCCTGGACGACGAGACGGGGATGCTCCAGGTGATCCAGGGCGACGGCTACCGGGTGTCGACCGTCAGCACCACCCGCCGGGACACGACCTGGGCCAGCTACAATCGGCCCTTCAGCGGCTGGACTCCCCAGCGGGACGAGGGCGAGACCCTCAGCGACGCCTGCGCCGCCCGGGGCGGTCGGGTCGCCCTCGCCGGCGGCTCGCAGCTGGTCGTCTACGACACGGAGGGCGCCGTCGAGCACCGCCTCGCCTTCCGCCAGCCGGTCGATCAGCTCAGCTGGATCGGGCTGGGCGGCCAGCTCATCGCCCGCACCAGCAACGGCGGCGTCTGGGCGCTGGACCCCACCGCGGGTCGCTCCTGGCAGCTGGCGCCCCTGGACTCGGTCCAGGAGATGGCCGTGGACGACGCCCGCGGGCGGGCCTGGCTGCTGGGCAACGACGGCGTCCTGAGCCGGCTGGAGCTGGGCCCCGATGGCCTCTACTCGGCCCGCTCGATCGAGCTCTGCGGGGAGGTCCGCGACCTGGCCGTCGACCTCGAGAGCGGGGCGCTCCACCTGCTGATGGACGAGGACGGCGGCGGCAGCGCCATCTGGGTGCTGGACGAGGACAGGGTCCGGGTCCGCATCGAGCTCCAGGAAGAGGCGATCGCGCTGCTGCCTCCGGGGCGAACCGGCCAGGCCGCCGTCCTGGTCCAGGCGGGCGCCGACGCGCAGGGCCAGGCTCTCCAGGCCACCCGCGCCTGGTGGATCCACGACCCCGCGCTCGACTTGCCTGCGCTGTCCATGTTCGTCGTGACGACCCTGGAGCAGCCCTTCACCAACGCCGAGATGGCCTGCACCCGGGCCGAGAACCCGGTCAACTTCTCGGACTATGTCGAGCAGCTCCGCGAGAACATCCCGATCGCGGCAGGCCTGGGCATGCCGATCGCGGTGGGCATCACCTGGGAGTTCCTCACCAAGGCCCGCGAGTGCGGCCTGGACGGCGTCATCGACGAGCTGGACGCGGCCGGCTTCGAGCTGGGCACGATGATCCACGCGATGCCCTGCTACTCCTGCACCGATCAGGCCGTCCCCGGCGAGAGCCCCGAGACCTGCAACGAGCTGGACGAGCACTACCAGGCGGCCGACGGGGAGGAGGCCTGCTGGCCGTCCAACCCCGACTATTGCAGCCCGGGAG
Source organism: Deltaproteobacteria bacterium UBA2385 (assembly GCA_002343455.1). Classification (GTDB taxonomy): domain Bacteria; phylum Myxococcota_A; class UBA796; order UBA796; family UBA2385; genus UBA2385. Next base: position 21,402 of record DDSR01000290.1, read on the forward strand.
ACCAGCCCTGCTGGCTGAGCTGGGTAGGGGCCAAGGCGCTGGACGTGGACGAGGCCATCCCGGGCGGCAGCCGCTTCATCTTCGGGGCCGACCGCCACCGCCTGGACGGCTTCGAGTACATCTCGGAGGGCTACCGGACCTTCGCGCGGGCCGACGGGGGCCAGGGCTACGACATCACCTTCTTCCAGGGGACCTGGATCTACCCCGAGATCACCAGCTCCGAGGACCCCCGCGGCAAGGACTCGGCCCCGCAGGACCCGGCGCTGCTCGGCACGACCTGGTTCCTGGCCGACGTCGACTCCTGGGAGCAGGACAGCGCCTTCTCCGACCTGCTCTACATGCCCGGCAGCACCGTCGCGCTCTCCCGCCTGTACGACATGGAGCTCTCCGACCTCTCCCAGGGTCATGTCACCGACGAGTTCACCCCGATCGTCATCTCGACCGAAGACGCCGCGACGGTCGAGGCCTGGCTGGCCCGAGCGCTCACCCGGCGCGACGAGCGGCCGGGCAGCTTCTACTTCCACCTCGCCGACCTGAGCGGCTACAAGCTGCGGCCGGGCTCGGACCCCGATCGGGCGGAGCCCGAGCAGGTCCTGCTGGAGATGAAGGCGCGCATCGACGAGCGCTGGGGCGCGCAGGGACCAGGCTGGGTGGAGTGGCGGGGGCCGGTCGAGCTGCGCGAGCAGGTCGAGGCCAGCCGCTGAAGCTCAGCTCGCGGCGCCCATCAGGCGGATGTTGGGCCCCTCCACCGACGAGAGCCGGGTGCTGGCGGCCCAGGTGGCGAAGCCGGCGTTGAGCACGCTGAAGGCCGGGTGCAGCGGGCAGGGGTTGTCGGGATCGCAGTTGCCGAAGCCGAAGGCGCAGCGGGCCGCGTCCAGCTCGAAGTCGGTGGCCTCGAGCACCTGCAGCAGGGTGATCTCCTCGGGGGGGCGAGAGAGGCGAAAGCCGCCCCCGTGGCCGCGCTGCGCCTGGACCAGCCCGGCCGTGACCATCCGCCGCATGACCTTGGAGACGTAGTGGAAGGGGATGTGGGCCTGCTCGGAGATCTCGGCGGCCGTGATCCGGGTGTCCGGCCAGCGGATCGCCAGGACCGCCATGCCTCGCAGCGCGTACTCGGAGGTCTGGTTGATGAGCATCGAAGGCGCCTCGTGGACTTCGTCCTAACTCGTTGCCGTGGCCACGAGGGACCGTGGCGACACCGGGAGGGACCACTTAGGCAAGGGGCCCACCAGGAGCCCCCATGCGCAACGCCACCATCTCCGGCACCGGCAGCTACGTCCCTCCGCGGGTCGTCACCAACGACGACCTGGTGAGCCAGTACGGCATCGACACCAGCCACGAGTGGGTCCACCGCCGGACGGGCATCAACGAGCGCCGCTTCGCGGACGAGGGCGTGGGCAGCGCCGAGCTGGGCGAGCACGCGGCCCGGCGGGCCCTGGAAGCGGCGGGCCTCGAGCCNNAGCCTCACCAGCTCGATATGATCGTCTTCGCCACCCTCTCTCCCGAGTACTGCTTTCCCGGCAGCGGGGTCATGCTGCAGCAGCGCCTGGGCCTCTGCGAGGGCCCCAAGGCCCGCTTCGTGCCGGCGATGGACATCCGCAACCAGTGCTCGGGCTTCCTCTACGGGCTGGGCACGGCCACCAGCATGGTGCAGAGCGGCGCCTGCCAGCATGTGCTGGTCGTCGGCGGCGAGACCCACTCCGCGGCCCTGGACCTGACCACCCGGGGCCGGACCGTCTCGACCCTCTTCGGCGACGGCGCCGGGGCCGTGGTGGTCAGCGCCACCGACCAGGACAAGGGGGTGCGCGGCTGGTGGCTGGGCGCCGACGGTCGGCACGCCGACGTGCTCTGTCAGAAGGTCTGGGACATCCGCAAGCGGCCCTTCATCCCGCAGGATGAGGCGGGGGTCGGCCAGGTCCAGCCCGAGATGATGTGGGCCCATATGGAGGGCAAGAAGGTCTTCCGCCACGCGGTCGAGCGCATGTGCGAGGCGGTCCTGACGGCCTGCACCGCGCAGGGCATCACCGGTCAGGACGTCGACCTGTGGTGCTTCCACCAGGCCAATATGCGGATCAACCAGTACGTCGCCGAGACGCTGGGCATCCCCGAGGACAAGCTCGTCCACAACATCGACCGCTACGGCAACACNNGGCGGCCACCATCCCGCTGCTGCTCGACGAGGCCGTGCGCGGGGGCCGCCTGGTCCCCGGCATGAAGACCTGCCTTGTCGCCTTCGGCTCCGGGTTCACCTGGGGCTCCGCCATCGTGGACTGGTAGGAGAACCCATGTCGATCGATCTTGACGCCATCCTCGCGAGCCAGGGCCCCGGCCTGCTCGACCTCGCCGTGCAAGGCCCCATGGCCGAGATGAAGGGCTCGACGATCCTGGGCATCGCCGCCCAGGTCCGCCGCCTGAAGGCCGAGGGGCAAGAGGTCTGCGACCTGACGGTCGGGGACTTCTCCCCCCAGCACTTCCGCATCCCCAGCGAGCTGAGCGAGGAGATCGCGGTCGCCCTGGCGGCCGGGCACACCAACTATCCGCCGGCCGACGGTGTCCCCGAGCTGAAGGCGGCCATCGTCCGCCTCTACGAGCGGCGCCTGGGGCTGAAGTTCAGCCCGGACTGGGTCTGCGTCGCCAGCGGGGCCCGCCCGCCGATCTACGCGGCCTGGCGGCTGTTCACCTTGCCCGGCGATCGCACGCTCAGCAGCTTGCCGATGTGGAACGTCGGCTACTACGCCCAGCTCTGCCAGACCCGGCACGAGTTCCTCCACACCCAGGCCCAGCACGGCTTCTTCCCGACGGTTGAGCAGGTGCGCCAGGCGCTCCCCGGGGCCCGCCTGCTGGCTTTGAACAGCCCGCTCAACCCCACCGGCACGGCGATCGATCGCGATGTGATCGAGGGCATCGCCCGCGCCCTGGTGGACGAGAACCGCCGCCGCCTGGGGACCGGGCAGCCGCCCTGCATCCTGCTCTACGACCAGGTCTACTGGCTGCTGCCCAGCCCGGGGGTGCAGCACCACAACCCGGTCAGCCTCGTGCCGGAGTGCGCGCCCTGGGTGGTCCACGTCGACGCGATCAGCAAGTGTTTCGCCGCCACCGGGCTGCGGGTCGGCTGGGCGGTCCTGCCCCCGGCCCTGCAGGGCCCGATGAAGAGCCTGATCGGCCACATCGGCGCCTGGGCCCCCCGGCCCGAGCAGCTCGCCACCGCCCGGCTGCTGGACCGGCCCGAGCGCACCGAGGCGGCCCTGGACGCGCTGCGTGGGCAGCTCGACGCGCGCCTCAGCCTCGCCTACTCCGCCATCGCGGCGATGGAGGCCGAGGGCCTGCCGGTGCACGCGGTCAAGCCGCAGGGCGCCCTCTACCTCTCGCTGCGGGTCGACCTGATCGGTCGAGGGCTCGAAGGGTGGAGCTTCCAGGACAACGAGTCCATCCGCCGCTGGCTGATCGAGGAGGCCGGCGTCGCCGTCGTGCCCTTCCAGGCCTTCGACATGGAGGACGAGAGCGGCTGGTTCCGGATGAGCGTCGGGGCCGTCGGCCTGGACGAGCTGGGGGCGGCCATGACGCGGCTTCACGAGGCCGTTCGTCGCAGATTCGGCGCCGCCGCCCCTGGACAGCGGGGCGACCTCGGGTAGACCGCGGCCACAGGAGGCAGCCATGCCCAGAGGTGACTTCGAGTCCGAGTCGGACTTCCGCAGCGTCGTCGACGCCCTGCTCAAGGAGCTGCTGGTCCAGCTCGACGAGTGCGACCCGGACCTGCTCGACCCGGCGATGACCACCGGGAACCTGGTGCTGCGCTTCGAGTCCGGCGCCACCTTCGTGCTCAGTCAGCAGGCGCCCACGCACGAGCTCTGGCTCTCGGCCAACCTGCGGGCCTGGCACTTCGTACACGAGGGCGGGGTCTGGGTCGAGCGGGACACGGGCGAGGACATGCTGGCCCTGCTCTCGCGCCTGATCGGCGAGAAGCTGGGGCAGCCCCTGGCCCTGCGGGCGTGAGCGGGGCGTCCGCAAGTCAGACCCGGGTCAACCCGATTATCATCGCCTCGTGAAGAACCTCGCGCCGCTGCCTGTGCTGCCGGACCGCTACCGACCGCTGGCGGTGCTGGGCGAGGGCGCGACGGGCACGGTCTACCGGGCGGACGACCGGGTGCTGGGCGTGGATGTGGCCGTCAAGGTCGTGCGGCCCAACCTCGCCATGCACGCCCGCTTCCGCGCGCGTTTTGCCCGCGAGGTGGCCCTCTCCTCCCAGGTCGTGCACCCTCGCCTGGTCCCGGTGCACGACACCGGCCGGCTGCCCGACGGGCGGCCCTTCGTCGCCCTGGCCTACGCCGACGGGGGCAGCCTCTCCAACCTGATGCGCCGGGAGCCGGGCCTCTCCGAGGGCCTGCGCCTGATCGACCAGGTGCTCGACGCGCTGGCGGCCCTGCACGCCCGCGGCGTGCTCCACCAGGATCTCAAGCCGGCCAATGTGCTGCTGCGCACCAGCCATCCCGGGCAGGTCGACGCCTGGGTCGCCGATCTGGGCGTCGCGGCGGCCCTGTCCGAGCTGGCGATGAACAAGCGCTCCATCTCCGGCACGCCCACCTGGATGGCGCCCGAGCAGCTCACCGGGGCGCACCACGAGCTGGGCCCCTGGACCGATCTCTACGCCGTCGGGCTCATCCTGCTGGCCCTGCTGGCCGGGATGCCCGGCGGGGACGCCGCCGACCGCAAGGCCATGCTCGATCGCCGCCTGGAGCGGCCGCCGGACATGCCCGAGAACGCCCCGCCCAAGGTGGCCGAGGTGATCCGCAACCTGCTCGATCCGGATCCGCGCCAGCGCTACGACCGGGCGGCCGACGTCCGGCGGGCCCTGCGGCTGGCCTCGGCGGGCCTGGCCGATCAGCCCCTGCTGGGCGCCCTGGGCGAGGGCGGGGACACCGCCGACACGGTCGGCCCCGGCAACACCAGCTTCGACCAGAGCATCCTGCCCGAGGCGCAGGAGGCCATCGTCGTCTCGCGGCGCTCGACCCCGGTCGCCGGCAGCGCGCCTCGCTGGAACCAGGTCCAGCCCGAGCGCATGCCCCTGCGACCGCCGGCCTCGCGCGGCCTGGGCGCCAGCTCCCGCACCAGCCTGGGCCTCTTCGCCCTGCGCGATCCCCCCATGGTCGCCCGCGAGCCGCTGCGCCGCCTGCTCTGGCAGAAGGCCCGGGAGACCATCCAGTCCGCGCGGCCCCAGGTCGTGCTGGTCGTCGGGGCCACCGGCTCGGGCAAGAGCCGGGTCGTCGAGAGCGTCGTCGACGGGCTGGAGGAGGGGGGCTTCATGGAGGCCTTCTGGCTGCGCTACCACCGCCCGGCCGGCGGCGACGACGGCTACCGCGGCGCGGTGCGGGAGATCCTGGCGCCCTGGAACGACACCCGCCCGCGGGTCGAAGCGCGGCTGCAGCGCTGGCTGGCCCGCGATCAGCAGGTGGCCCCGGCGGCCGTCGCCAACGAGGCCAGCGTCCTGGCGCGCTGGTGCGGCTACGTCCAGACCGGAGAGGAGCCGGTCAACGCCGCCGTCGGCCTCGCCTTCCTGTACCGCCACATCGACGCCCGCGCCTGGAGAGGCGGCACCTGCCTCGTGCTGGAGGACGTCCACAATTGCCGGGCCGAGGGCGACGGCCTCGCCATCTGCGACGCCATCTTGTCGGAGAGCGTCGGGCGCCGGCCGGTGGTGGTCTTCGCCACGGTCAGCGCCCAGGCCATCGAGGAGGACCCCCTCCTGGCCCGCCAGATCAGCTCCCTGATCGCCCGCGGCGCCTTGCAGGTCAACTGCTCCCGGCTCTCCGTCGCCCAGATGGAGCAGCTGCTGATCATGTCCCTCAACCTCGCGCCCGCCCTGGCGGCCGAGATCGCCCCGGCCTGCGAGGGCAGCCCCTCCTTCGCCATGCTCCTGCTGCGCGACTGGGCCGCCCGGGGGCTGCTGACCCGCAACAGCGACATGCACTTCGTCCTGCGCGACGATCTGCGCCCGGCGCTGGTCCTGGCCCCCGACTACATCACCCTCTGCGAGCGGCGCATGTCGGGCGCGCTGGCCTGCTGCGAGGACCCCGACGCCGCCGGCGCGGCCCTGGCGGCGACCGCGCTGGCGGGGCAGGTGCCGCCGGTCAGCCTGATTCAGGACGTCCACCCCGAGGGCCTCGACGCCCTGCTGGCGACCGGCCTGCTCAGCCAGCGGGGCTGGCGCCTCGCCTTCGAGCACCCCTCGATGCGCGACCTGGCGCTCACCGCCGCCCAGAAGCGCCCCGACCTCCACATCCTGCACCGCCAGCTCGCCGACGCCTGGGAGGCGCTCGGCAAGCGCACCGGGGTCGAGGTCAACCGCCCTCTGGGCGAGCACCGCCTGCTGGCGGCGATGCCCACCGCCGCCCTGGGCCCGCTGCTGCAGGCCTCTCGCGGCGCGCTGGTCGAGGGCCGCCTCTCCCTCTCCTTGGAGAGCGCCCGCTTCGCCATCGAGGCCGCCGATCGGGTCGGCGCCCTGCCCGGGCGGGTCCAGGCCCGGCGGCAGGTGGTCGAGGCCCTGCTGGACCTGGATCGTGCGGCCGAGGCGGGGCGGGTCCTGGGCGAGACCTGGAAGCTCGGCCACATCGACCGGGCCACCACGGCGCACCTGCGGGTGCAAGAGGCGCGGGTGGCGATGGAGTCCGGCGATCTGCTGCGCGCCCGGCGCCTGCTGGAGAACGCCGCCCTGGCCTTCCAGGCCACCCGCGACTGGGTCGGGCAGGTCGACGCCGCGCACTGCCAGGGGGTGCTGGCCCGCCTCGAAGCCCGACCCGACGAGGCCGCCGACCACTACGCCCAGATGCTGCGCCTCAACCGCAGCGACCTGCGCCGCGAGGCCGTCGCCCTCTTCGGGCTGGTCGAGTCGAGCATCGCCGCCGGTCGCCTCAAGGGCATCGACCGCACCGTCGAGCGCCTGCGCATGGTCGCCCGCGAGAGCGGCGACACCCGCAACATCGCCCAGGCCACCTTCGCCGGGGGCCTGCTGCACCTGCGGCGGCGCAACCTCCAAGACGCCGAGCGCTACTTCCTCACCGCCCGGGCCCTCGCCGCCACGCTCGGCGCCGACAACCTGCTGCTGGCCTGCCTCAGCCACCTCGCCGAGATCAGCCGTTACCGCGGGGACGACGCCGACGCCGAAGAGACCCTCCGCGTCGCCGCCCGGCTGGCCACCGAGCGCGGCTGGCTGGTCCACGCCGCCACCAGCCGCATCCAGCTGGGCCTGCTGGCCCTGGTCCGCCGCGCCGACCGCCTCGCCCACATCGAGATCGCCCGCGCCGAGAAGAACCTCGCCGCCCACCCGCACCACCTCGGCTGGATCTCCATCTCGGTCGTGCGCGCCCTGTGGTTCGCCGAGGACGGCGACGCCGAGGCCTGCCGCCAGAGCTGGTCCCGGGCCCGGAAGCTGGGGCTGGGCCGCATGGCGACCCCCGACCTGTGGATCCCCCTGGAGCGGCTGGCGGCGGTGGCGACCGGCCGGGGCTGGAGCGATCTCTCGGCCGAGGCCCTGGGCTTCAGCCGGGGCAGCGGCGGCGAGGGCGCCTCGGACGCGGTCGAGGCCGTCGAGGTCGAGGACGTCGAGGACCTGGAGAGCGTCGGCAGCGTGGAGCTCAGCCCCGCGCGGCCGGGCGACGACGAGCCCAGCGTGATCGAGGCCCTGGACGACGAGGAGCTGAGCAGCTCCTCGCTGGTCAGCGTGCTGCCCTTCTCGACCGACCCCGACGACCTCCCGACCATGGCCCAGCGCCGCCACCCGCTGCCGATCCCGCGCAAGAAGCCCGCGGTCGAGGACGAGGTCACCCTGCGGCAGGCGCGCTCGGACGATCTCCCGCCGCCGCCGCGCCGCCGGGACGGATCGTCCTAGCCGAGACATTTCGAGATGCCTCGTGACCCCGCGTTTCCCCCATGGCGCCTACTCTGGAGAGGCACCTGGGAGGACCGCCATGCAGCCTGGCGCCACCGTCGGCCGATTCGAGATCGAAGAACCTCTTGGCCAGGGCGGGATGGCCACGGTCTTCAAGGTCCGGCATCGCCAGCTGGACTCGGTCTACGCCATGAAGCTGCTCAAGGTGGCGCACCCGAGCATGGCGCGGCGGCTGATGCAGGAGGGGCGGATCCAGGCCCGGCTGCGGCACCCGAACATCGTCAACGTGATCGACGTGGTCGAGCACGAGGGGCTGATCGGGCTGCTTTTGGAGTTCGTCCAGGGAGGGAGCCTGGAGGAGAGCCTGCGCGACGGTCCGATGGAGCTCGCCGACGCGCTAATGGTTTTCCGACAGATCCTGGCGGGGGTCGGGGCGGCCCACGCTGCCGGGGTCACCCACCGCGACCTCAAGCCCGCCAACATCCTGCTGACGGTCCAGGACGAGGCCGTGGTCGCCAAGGTCACCGACTTCGGCATCGCCAAGGTGCTCCACGAGAGCGAGCCCAGCCCGCGCACCCGGGCGGGCGTCGCGATGGGCACCCCCGGCTACATGGCGCCCGAGCAGATCAGCAACTCCGCGGGCGTCGACCACCGCGCCGACATCTTCGCCCTGGGGGCGCTGCTCTACGAGATGCTGACCGGCGAGGCGCCCTACGCCGACGACGACGCGCTGGCGGCCATGAACCGCACGATGGCCGGTCGCTATCGACCCCTCTCCGAGCGCCTGCCGGCCTTGCCGCCCGAGGTGGAGCAGACGGTCGCGCGGGCGCTCTCGCCGCGCCGCGAGGAGCGCTTCGAGGACTGCGCGAGCATGGCGCGGGCCCTCTCCGGCCTGGCCGTCGCCCCTGCGATGGACTCGCCGGCTGCGGGGCCCGAGGGGCACGACCGGGCCGCTCGCATCCGGCGGAGCTTCGAGGAGGCGCTGAGCTCGCCGACCCTGGCGCCCCCGCCGGAGGAGCCGCCCGAGCGCTCCACCCGCGCCACCTGGCAGGAGCCGCGGGTCACCGGTCCGGGCCAGCTCAGCCTGGTGGACCCCGAGCTGGAGGAGGATCAGCCGACCACCGATACGCTGGCCGCCTCGCCCCCGCCGCGCTCGGGCCTGGTCCGGGCGGCGCACCCGGCCGAGGCCCCTGCCGAGACCCCTACCGAGGCCACCGAGCGGGAGAGGAGCGAGCGGGAGCGTCGCGAGCGGGCCCGGGCCGCGGAGGAGGACAGCCCGGTCAACAGTCGGGACGCCGCCGACATGATGGGGGAGCTCTTCTGGACGATGGTCCGGGCGACCGCCTGGGGGCTGATGCGGACCGCCAAGTACGGGGGCATCCCCGCCCTGCTGGTCTTGATCCTGGCCTGGCTGGTCGGCTCGCAGTCCGCGGATCAGCTCCAGCAGATCCGCTCCGAGCGGGACAGCCGCGCTCTGGCCATGAACCGCTCGATGGACGAGGGCCTCGAGCTGGTTCCGGTCCTGGTGGAGTCCGGGGCCAACCCCACCCTCCTCAGCAGCCTGCAACGCAACTACGAAGAGGCCCCCTCGCCCGAGGCCCGGGTTGAGGCGGCGCGGGAGCTCTCCAGCGTGATGACCCAGCAGCTCGCGCAGATCCCGATGCCCTCGACCCCCGAAGAGATTGAACAGCGGCGAGAGCTGGAGGCCCACCTGGCCCGGCTCGATCGGGACGCCGCCCGCTTCGCCGAGAGCGAGCGACGATACGAGGCGGCCGAGAAGACCATCGGCGCGCGCCTGGCCCGCATCACCGGCCAGACCTGACCGGCTCAGCTCCCCGCGGGGATGACCCCGGCGGCGATCGCCCGCGCCGCCGCGGCCGCGCGGGTGCGGACCCCCAGCTTCTCCAGGATGTGCTCCATATGGGTGCGCACCGTCGAGGCCGACATCTTCAGGCTGCGGGCGATGCGGGGGTTGGTGTAGCCGCGGGCCACCAGGGCCAGGACCTCGCGCTCGCGGGGGGTCAGGCGCTCATCCTGGTCCGCGCCGCTGGGCAGCGGGACCATCGTGATCACCCGCAGCTCGCCCGTAGCGGTGCAGACCAGGCGGTAGCTGTCCCCGGCGACGCGCACCGCGCCATGATCCCGCTGCGGCTTGCCCGCCAGCTCGGCCGCGCAGGTCGCTGTGCAGATGCGGGAGGCCTCGCCCGTCAGCGCGTCGACCGCCGCCCGGCAGCGCATCCCCTCCCGGGTGTGCAGCAGCTTCAGCGCCTCGTCGCTGCCGGCGATGATCTCGCCCTGCGCGTCGGTGACGAGGTTCAGGATCTCCTTGGGCATGGCGTTCTCCTCAGAACTGGATTGTACGCTCTGCCTCCCCCATCTGGTGGACCTCGGGGCGGGCGGCGTAGAATTCTCGCCACAAGCGCAGGTAGCCATCGCGCAGGGCCTGCACGCTCATCCGCTTCGGCTGGAAGACCACGTTGGCGTCGTTGTAGTGCTCCCAGCGGCGGCTGAGGATGCGCCCCTCCTCCTGCAGCCGCAGCCAGGCGGGGGTGCCCGGGTAGGGCGTGAAGATGGCGAACTCGGCCTTGCGGATGCCCGCGCGCGTGGAGAACTCCAGCATGCGGTCGACGGTGCCCTCGTCGTCGTCCTCGTTGCCGAGCAGGAAGCTGGTGTAGGGCTCGATCCCGTGCGCGTGGCAGCGGGCGATGGCCTCCTCGGCCCGCTTCAGCGCGAGCGCGTCCTGGCCGGTGAAGGCCCGGGTCGTGATCGGGTCGAAGCCGCCGACCAGGTAGAACATATCGACCCCCGCCGCCCGGGCGCGGGAGAGCCAGCGGTCGCCGGCGGCCAGGATCATCGGCATGGAGATCCCGACATAGCTGATGGCCATTCCCTGGCCGCGACGGGCGATGGTGTCGAAGAGCTCGCCCATGCGGCGCCCGGCCTGGGTCGTCGTGAACCAGCCGGTGTCCTCGGTCAGGCAGGCGCGCTTGCCGCGGGCCTCCAGGGCGTCGAGCTGGGCCAGCACATGGCTCAGAGGGAAGGGCCTCAGCCGAGCGCCCATCGTGCCGGGCAGCGCGCAGGCCACGCAGCTCATCGGGCAGCCGCGCGAGACCTGCAAGGGGTAGTCGTCGGGCTGGAAGCCCTCCTGCTCGGCGTCGATGTAGAGCGAGGTCCGCGGGGCCGGGGCGCTGTCCAGATCGCAGAGCACCGGGCCGTAGCGGGCCTGCAAGCGGCCGGCCTGGAGGTCGGCCAGCAGGGTCGGCCAGACCGCCTCGCCCTCGCCCAGGACGACCGCGTCGACATGAGGCTGGACCTCCTCGGGCATCATCGTGGGGAAGATGCCTCCCGCCACGACCGTCTTGCCCTGGGCCCGGAACCCGTCGGCCAGCTCCAGGGCCCGGGTCGCCGCTGGCGTGAAGAAGGAGAGGGCGACCAGGTCGGCGTCGGTCTCGCCCGAGGCGTCGGCGAGGCGATCGTCCCGGTACTCGACCTCCCAGCCCGCCGGGGTCGCCGCCGCCACCGAGGCGATGCCCAGGCTGGGTGAGCCCAGGTACTCCTTCATCGGCACGTACTCCCGCAGCTCGGGGTTGCTGTCGGCGTGCCGCTGGAAGCGCGGGTAGACGAAGAGGATCTTCATGGGGAGGCCTCGCGGAGTCGGTGCAGGTGGGGGAGGGCGCGCAGCCTTGCCAGGCGCAGCCAGGTCTCGGCGAGCGCGGTCGCCTGGGGGCTGGCCTCCTGCTCGGCCCGCTCGACGGCGGCCCGGCTGGCCAGGGCGAGGCCGGCGAGGCTGCCGAGCGCGTGCATCATCAGAGGCGCGCCTCCCAGCCGGGCGCCGAGCCGCTCTCTCAGCGCGACGCCCAGGTTGGCCACCTCGGCCTCCAGGCTGTCGCCCTCCACGGGCTGGGCGCTGCCCGCCGTGTGCAGCCCCAGGTGGACCCGCAGCACGTCGTTGGCCCCCTCGAAGATGCGCGGGACGCGGGCGTCGCGCAGCAGCAGGGCCACGCCGGTCTCCTCGATGAAGCCCGAGCCGCCGTGCAGCTGCACCGCCAGGTCGGCCAGCTCCCAGCCCCCTTCGCTGCACAGCACCTTGGCCGCCAGCGAGCGGGTGCGCAGCCCGGCCTCGTCCGAGCCGGCCGCGTACCGCACCAGGGCCTCCATCGCGAAGAGCAGGGCCTCGCCCTCGGCGAGCTGCTGGCCCACCACCGGAAGGGCCGACAGGCGCCTCCCGAACTGTTCACGGAATCCGCAGTGCCGATGGGCGGCGTCCAGCGCGGCCCGCCCGGTGCCGCAGCAGCCGGCGGCCATCATCGTGCGGCCCCAGGCCAGGATGTGGGCGAGCTGCTCGGGCGCCTGCCCGGGAACCCCCAGGATCCGGTCGGCGGGCACCTGCACACCGTCCAGGTCCAGGCTGGTAGTCGACGAGCCGCGCAGGCCGAGCTTGCCCTCCTCGGCGCCGACCTTCACACCCTCGTCGGTGTCTCGCAGCAGCACCAGGCTCTGTCCGCGCTTGTTGCCGCCCAGGCCCGGGCTGCGCGCCAGGATGGTGAAGATCCCCGCCAGGGCGCCGTTGGTGACGTAGATCTTCGATCCGTCCACCTGCACGCCTCGTCCGCCCTCCTGCACCCGGGTCCGCACCGCCGTCAGATCGCTGCCCGCGCCGGGCTCGGTGGCGGCGAAGGCGGCGATCGGCCGCCCCAGGGCCATCGCCGGCAGGAGCTCCGCCTGCTGCTGGGGGCTGCCGAAGGCGACCAGCCCGCGGCTGCCCAGGCCCAGGTGCAGCCCGACCGTGGTCGCTACCGAGCGGTCGAAGCGCGCGAGCTGGGCCACCACGCTGCCGCAGGCCGACAGGGACAGGCCGTAGCCCCCATGCTCGGTCGGCAGGGAGAGGCCGAAGAGGCCCAGGTCGGCGAGCTGTTCGATCAGCTCGCTCGGGATCCGCCCAGCCGCGTCGATCGCCCGGGCGTCGATGCCGCGGCCCAGGCGCTCCAGCGTCTCGTTGAGGGCCGCGACGACGGCCAGCTCCTCGGGCTCAACCATGGCCCAGCCTCGCCTCGGCCAGGGCCAGGATGCCGCGCACATCCTCGACCGCGACCGCCTCCTCCAGCTCGATGTCCAGGTCGAACTGCTCGGCCAGCATGCTGACCAGCTCCATCCGGGTCACGGAGTCCATGCCCAGGTCCTCGCTCAGGCGGTCGCCGGGCTGGATCTCGGCGCTGGGGATGGCCGTCAGGTCGGTGAGGATGCCGAGGATGCGGGTCTGGTGGGCGGGGCTGAGCATGGTGGTTGGTCCTTCGCGGAGGGAATGAGGGAGAGGCGGCGCGCCCAGGCGTCCAGGGCGTCGAGGGTCTGGGAGAGGGGCGTCCAGCGCAGGCCGAGCTGCTCCTCGGCCAGCCGGGCGGAGAGGGGCTGGCCGTGGACGACCAGGTCGACGATCTCGCGCGAGAGGGCGGGGCGTCTGTTCTCGCGCACGGAGCGCGCCTCCTCTTCATCGGCCCGGGCGATCGCCTCGGCCGCGCTCAGGGCGGGCGAGGGCTCCGGCACGCCGTAGCGGGGGGCCACCGAGCAGAGCAGCTCGTGCAGGCGGTGGTTCTCGGCCGAGAGGATCAGCCGCTTGGGGGCTCGCTCCGCCAGCAGCAGGCGGGCGAGGCCCTGGCCTACATCGCGGGCGTCCACCAGGGCGACCGTGCCGTCGGGGTGAGGCGGATCCATCCCGCGGGCGAGGGCGATCAGCAGGGCCGAGGTCCCCACCCGCAGATCGCCGGGCCCCAGGCAGCCCGAGGGGCAGGCCACCCGCACCTCGAAGCGCTGCTCGTCGAGGAAGAGGCGCTCCATCTGCCACTTCAGGGCGTGGTAGAGGCCGTGCGACGGCGGCGAGGGGTAGCTGTGACGCTCGTCGGAGAGGCCCTCGGGGTTGGGCGCCACCGTGGCGGTGCTGGAGACGTAGACCAGTCGCTGCACACCGGCGGCGGCGGCGGCGTTCAGCACCCGGCGCGACTGTTCGAGTCCGGTGCGGGTGGCGGTCGCGGGATCCAGGCTGGTGCGGGGGTAGTGCCCGGCCAGGTGCAGCACCCGATCGCAGCCGCGCATCGCCTCGACCAGGCTGGCCTCGTCGTCCAGGTCGGCGCTCGCCATCCGCGCCTTGCGGGAGCGCAGGCCCAGCACATTGCTGCGAGCTCGGCGACCGCAGCGGGGCTCCTCGCCCAGCGCGCGCAGGGCGTCCAGGGCGTGCAGGCCCAGGAAGCCTCCGGCCCCCAGGATCAGCGCCTCAGGCATGCTGCCCCCCGAAGAGCGCTCGGGCCGCCGGGCGGCGCACCTTGCCGCTGGTCGTGCGGGGCAGGGCGCCGGGGGCCACCGTCAGCACCTGGTCGGGCCGCAGCCCGAGCTGGTCGACCAGGGCCCCCCGCACCCGGCGGTCGACGCCCTCGCTGTTTCGGCCCGAGACCTCGACCACCACCACCAGCTCCTCCGCCTCTGGCCCCGGACGGGCCAGGGCCACGGCCCCGTTGGGCGGCGATCCGGCGGCCTCGGCGGCCACCCGCTCGATGTCGTAGGGGTGGAACTTCACCCCGTTGTGGATCACCAGGTCCTTGATCCGGCCGCTGATGTAGAGCTGGCCCTGGTGGATCTGTCCAAGATCCCCGGTGCGCAGCCAGCCATCGTCCAGGGCGGCGGCGCTGGCTTCGGGGTCGCGGAAGTAGCCCGACATCAGCGAGGCGCTGCGCACCCGGATCTCACCCTGCGGATCGACCTCGACCTCGACCCCGGGCAGGGGGCTGCCGACGGAGGGCAGCAGCCGGCCCTCGTGCTGCAGATCGGGGGCCGGATCGCGCGGCTCGTACAGGGCGACCCCCAGGGTGTTCTCGGCCAGGCCGTAGGAGGGCCGCATCGCGCTCTCCCGGAAGCCGTGGGGGCCGAAGGCGGCCTGGAACTCCTCGATCGTGCTGCGGTGCACCGGCTCGGCGCCGTTGAGGGCCACCCGCCAGCGAGACAGATCCCCAGGCGGCAGCCGGGCCCGGCGGGCGCAGGCCTTCCAGCCGAAGTCCGGGGCCGCCGCCACCGTGGCGCCGATGTGGGCCGCGCGCGACAAGAAGCGGCTGGGGTGCAGCAGGAAGTCGCCCGGCCGCATCAGGTCCAGCGGGAAGCCGAAGAACAGTGGACAGAGCAGGGCGCCGACCAGGCCCATGTCGTGGTACAGCGGCAGCCAGGAGATCCCCCGGTCCACCGGCCCCAGGGCCATCGCCAGGCCCATGCTGAAGGTGCAGCTCAGGGCCGCCCGGTGGCTGATCACCGCCCCCCGGGGCTGCCCCAGGCTGCCGCTGGTGAACTGGATGAAGGCCGGGTCCTCGCCCCGCACCGGGGCCGCTCCGGTGGCGGGGGAGGAAGCGGGCTGCGTGACTGAGGGCAGGGCCACGAAGGGGGCCAGCTCGGGCGTCGTCAGGACCAAGCGGGGGTCGGCCGCGGTCAGCAGGGGCTGCAGCCGCCGCATCGCCTCGGCCGGGTCGCTCAGGCTGGCCGGGAAGGCCAGGGGCACCGCCACCCCGCCGGCCCGCAGCAGGCCCAGGAAGGCGGCCACCCAGCGCTCGTCGTTGGGGAAGAGCACGACGGCCCGCTCGCCCGGCTCCAGCCCGGCCCCCTCGATCGCCGCCTGCCAGCGCGCCGCCAGCGCGTGCAGCTCGGCCCCGCTGAAGGCCTGCTCCTCGCGGCCGCGGACCACCGTCAGCCAGGGCTGGCGGCGGTATCCGATCGCCTCGATCGCCTCGGTCAGGCCTCCGACGGGCAACGGGGGGAGGGGAGGGCCAGAGATCCGCACCAGGGGCTCCTTGGAGAGGCAGCCCCGGTAAGGCGGTGTGCGAGTTGCACCATCGGCCGACTGACCGATGGGCGCCGCTCGTTATCTCCCTACACCTGCCCGCCGGCGGCTCAGCGCCAGCAGGACCAGCAGCCCCCAGCCACCGGAGCCTGCTCCTGCAGCGCAGCCGCAGCCGCCCTCGTCCTTCACCGGCGGCTCCTCCTCATCCAGCTCGACCCCGCCCAGGGTCCCCGCCGTCACAGGCACCAGGATGCTGCTGGGGTGGGCCTCGTCGCGGTAGATCGTCAACGTCGTCGGCACCGGGTCTGGGCGGTCGGCGATCGGCGTCGCCAGGTTGGGGTTGGGCTCGTAGCGGGGGGCCAGCGTGCCGCTGATGGCGACGCGCAGGGCGTGGCCCGGCGGCAGGGTGACGGCCATCGGCCCCAGGTCCACCTCGAAAGCCGCGGGCACCCCGGGGCTGAGCGGGCGGATGGCGTCCTCGCCCTGCACGAAGCGGCCCCGGCGGATGCCGTCGGCCACCAGCCAGGCCGCACCCGAGGGCGGGATCACCTCGACCCGGACGATCACGTCGGCGTCGGTCGTGGCGCTGGCCGCCCAGATCGTCGCGGACAGATCGCCGGCAATGGTGACGCTCTCTTCCCGGGGGGCGGTCGAGGCGACGAAGACGTCGTCCCGGGCGTCCACCCCGGCCTGGTCGTAGACACCCGCCGCGCTGTTCAGGTTGCCGCCGCCGACCGAGGGCACCGGGTCGTCGGGGTCCACCGGGAGCTCCACCGGCTCCCCGTCCGAGGCGGTCCCCAGCCCGCCCTCGCCCAGCAGCAGCCGCTCCAGCGTCGAGGGCGGGGGCCAGGTGTCGGACTCGACCCAGACCGAGTGGGCGGTGGCCTCGCTGTCCGCGAAGGTGGAGACCGCGTAGCGAACGGGGGCCCAGTCGGGCGCCGGCCCGCCGCGCAGGGACCACTCGTAGAGGGTGAACAGATCCAGGTTGAAGTCGGCGTAGACCGCGTCGGAGAAGCGCACCTCGCCCTGCTCGGCAACCGCGGCGCCGCCGTGGACCCAGGGCCCCAGGATCAACCAGACCGGCGCCTCGCTGCCGCTGGCCTGGAGCTTCTCCGGGAGGGAGACCATCTCGCCCTCGAAGATGTCGAAGAAGCCGGCGACCAACAGCATGGCCGCCTCGGTCTGCGCCAGCTCGGCCTCGTCCAGCCGGACCGGGTCCCAGAAGGCACTGTCCACCTCGTTCTCGCGCAGCGCCGCCTCGGCCTGGCTCTCGTCGAGCGAGGCCAGCCAGTCCGTCGTCAGATCCTCGCGCCAGGCGCCCCCCGGGTAGAGCGAGCGGCGCAGATCGGGCGTGCCCTGGAAGGGCTGCAGGGCCACCAGCCCCGCCGGACCCTCGCCGGCGGCGAGGAACTGTACGACCGACTCCGCCGAGCCGCCGTACATCGCCATCTGACCGTCCGACCAGGGCTGGGAGGCCACCCAGGCGACCGTCTCGGCCCCGTCGAGCGCGTCGTCGAAGAAGGGGCGGTAGAGCCCCTCGCTGTCGCCGCGCCCGCGCACATCCTGCGAGACGAAGGCGTAGCCGAGGTCGTTGAGCGTCTGTACGACCGTGGGGTCGAAATAGCGACCGTAGGGCGTGCGACGCAGGATCGTCGGCCAGGGGCCGGCGCCGGGCGGGGCGAAGTAGTCGGTAGCGAGGCCGACGCCGTCGGCCATCGGGACGGAGACGGTGGTCGCGGAGGCGAGGGAGGTGAGGGCGGCGAGGAGGAGGAGCATGGAAGGCAGGTAGCCTGATTTGGGGGTGGATTCGGTAGCTCGCCGAGCATAAGCTGCGGGCATGGACCTCTCCGAGTTGTTGACTGATGCCTGGGAGCGGCCGGCCATTGCCCTGGCCCGGCTTTGCTGGGCGTTGCGTCACGACCAACCCTGGCGTGCAGAGTGTGGCTTGCGTAGTAGCAACACCGCACGCGGGTCGACACTTCTTGAGGCGCTTCGTGAACGCCGCCGACCGCTGGAGCTCGATGCCGCCGACGGCCTCGCCCTGCTCTGGGCTCTGGACCAGCGCCTGTTGGACGATGAGGTCGGGCAGGCGCCTCTTACCTGGCGAGTCGCCGATCACTCTCCCGCTCTGTGGGTAGCGCCCCGACCCAAGGGGTGGAAGCCGCCGCTGACTGGCGGCGTCGACCAGATCGAGCGCTGGATGCGCCACCACGCGATCGGCCCCTGCCACCACGACGGCGTCGATGTTCACGTGCAGGTCGCTCCGAGCTACCTCACGGGGCCGGACACATGGCGCGAGCGCGATGACGTGATGGTGGCCGGCTTTGAGGACGGTGCCGTCCCCGACAACAGCGCTGCCGAACCCCGGTTCCGTAGCGATCGACTCACAGGGGCCGACCAGCGGGTGTTGGGTCTGGAGGCCGTCGTCCTTGCCGTAGGCGAGGGGCCGCTCAGGGTCCTGGTCCTCCCGGAGCTGAGCCTGCCTCCAGCCCTTCGCGATGAGCTGCTCGACCGACTGCTGGAGGCGGGAGCGCCACTGCTCACGGTGCCCGGGTCCTACCACTGCAACGACGGAGAGCGGGTCCACAATATGGCCATGCTGGTCGACCTGCGGGGCGTGACCTTGCTTGTGCAGCGCAAGATCCAGCCCCTGCTGGTGGAACGTGTTCAGGAGGAGATCGTTCCAGGAACGGCGATCGAGCTGCTGGTGGGACCATGGGGAACGCTGGTCGTAGCGATCTGCCGTGACTTCTGCGAGCTGCACCAGGGTGCCTGGGAGGCGCTGGCCCCCGATGTGGTGCTGGTGCCTTCCATGGGCAACCCCGCCACCATGCGAGCACACGAGCGGCGAGCGAGCGACCTGCATCGCGCCGCAGCGAGCCTGGTGTGTGTGGCCAACCAGCCGACCACGGACTGGGGCGAGGCCGACCGGGTCCATGGCGCGGTCTACCAGGCGGGGCGCACCTGGGAGACCGATCCGCAGGCCACGGAGGCCGTGCGGATCCTGCGCGTCGCGGCCGCGGGGGGTCGACTACAACAAGATTGAAGTATATGTTGAACAAGCTGGAAGGTTCATCATGGCACTCTCCCTCGACGACCCTCGCTCCCTGATCGACTGCTCGCCGGACGCGTTGCGAGAGCTGGTGCGGGCCGTGCCCGCCTGGTCCGAGCCCCTGGCCCGCCAGCTGGACCAGGTCCTGCGCAGCCGTGTGGTCGAAGCCCTGGCCGGAAGCGCTGACTCCGACGCGCTCTCTGCTTTGCAAGCGGCGATGCAGGCGATGCTCCCCCGGGCACGCCAGGCCGAAGTGCGGGGGCTTGACCGGGACTGGTGGGCCCGATGGAGCGCCTGGGCCGATCTGCTCGACACCCGCCTCGCGCAGCTTCAGGCTCGCGACCCCGAGCGCGTGCGGCATCTTCGCCACGTTCCGCAGCTCCTGCAGGCCTTGGAAGAGCTGGACGGGCCGTCGCAGGCCGAGCTGGGAGAGCGGCTCGGGCTGAGCGCTCCCAACCTCAGCCGTCTGTTGCGCACTCTCGAAGACCACGAGCTGGTCGAACGCCGCGCCGATGGTCAGGCCAAGCGGGTCTACCTCAAGGGCCAGCTCCAGCCGATCCGCGAAGGTTGGGGCCAGAAGGTCTGGGGCGCGGCATGAGTCGGGCACACGTCGCCACCTTCTACTCCTACAAGGGTGGGGTCGGGCGCAGCCTGTTGCTGGCAAACGTCGGCGCCTGGCTGTCGACGCAGGGGCGGAGGGTGCTGCTGTGGGACCTGGACCTGGAAGCGCCCGGCCTGCACGAGATCCCCCGCTTGCAGAATTCGGCCCGCCCGGCGAGGGGTTTCCTGGAGTGGGTGGGCACCTGGTCTACACAGGGACGGCTGCCCCTGACCGAGGCGCGCTTGGCGCAGCTCTCCGCCAGTGTCTACAGCCCACCGAGTCTCCCGCACCTGTTCCTGCTCCCCGCCTATGGCCAGGGCGCCGACTTCGGTCGACTGTACTACGAGGTCGACTGGGATGCTTTCCTGGTGCGGGACCCCGCCGCCGGACTGTCCATGTTTCGCGCGGCCCTGGACCACCTGGTACAGACCCTGAAGCTCGACCACGTCCTGATCGACTCCCGCACCGGCTTGACCGACCTGGGTGGCCTGCTCACCGCCATCCTGCCCCACACCACCGTCCTGGTCGGGGGCTATGCCCACCAGAGCCTGGCCGGCCTCGCTCTTGTGCGCAAGGCCCTGGAGGTAGCGGGTCGGAACCCGGATCGCGGCGACTCGCCCTTGGAGCTGGTCATGGTCGCCAGTCCGGTCCCCGCGAACGACGAGGACCGGCGCACGCAGCGCGAGAAGGTCTGGACGACACACTTCAGCGCCCGTGCCCTCGAGATTCCTTGGGAGGGCCGGCTGCTGTTTGAAGAAGATCTGCTCGCGCTGGACGAGCCCCAGCACGCCACGGCCCTGGCCTACCTCCAGGTCGCCCAGCGCCTGAGTACGCAGCGCCAGGCCCTGCTCGATCAGGACGAGGCGATCGCCCGGGTGGATGCTCGTTTCCCCGAGGTTCTGGACCCCCGCGAGGCCCGCCGCCGCACCGGAAAGCCCTTCGAAGAGAGGGTGGGCCGGGTCCTGCGCCTGCTGGGCTACGAGGTCCAGGCCGAGCAGATCCTGGATGGAAACCGGGTCGATCTGGTCGCTCGGGCCCAGCGGGGCTTCACCCAGGAGTGTTTCTGGGTCGAGTGCAAAGACCACCAGGGAGCACAAGGCAAGGAGGTCCTGGAGAAGCTGTCGGTCTGGCTGAACGGCGACACCGCGCGGCAGATGCGGGCCCAGGGCATGGTCGTCGCGCGCTCATTCAGCCCTGCCGCGATCACCTTCGCCAAGAGCCAGGAGGGTCTGCTGGCCCTGACCCTGGGAGAGCTGGAGGCTCGCCTCTTCGACCCGGCGCCCTACCTCGCCCGGATCCGCAGCCGCTACGAGAGCAGCTCGCTCGCGCGCACCTACGTCGAACAACGGATCCTGTTGGAGGCCCTGCCCGACCGCCCGGAGGGTGTCGCGCTGATGCCGCACGCGCTGTCTTGGGCCCGCGGCGAGGGCCGCCGACTGTGGGTGGTGCTCGGCGACTACGGCACCGGCAAGTCGGCCTTCTTCCAGACCCTGGCCTACCGGCTGGCGGTCCAGGCCGAGGAGGACCCGGACGCGCCCTTCCCCCTGGCCATCGACCTCAAGACCGTCCCCAACGCCACCAGCTTGGAGACCCTGCTCCAGGAGCACTTGCGCGAGACCTTGAACTGGCATGGAGACCCGAACATCCTGCTTCACCTGCTCTCGGCTGGCCGGGTGGTCCTGTTGCTCGACGCCTTCGACGAGATGGGGGTGGCCACCATCGGCGTGCAGGTTGAAGACCAGCTCCGGCGGCTGGTCGAGGCCGCGGGGACCCCCCCGGCGTCTGCGCCAGGAAACCGCGTCCTGGTGACCTGTCGCACGCACTTCTTCCGCGATCAGCAGCAGGCCAAGGACACGGCGGATGGTCGGGTGAGCGACGTGGAGGCCGCTGAGGACTCTGCCCTTGGCAGGCTTGCCAGGCGGTTCGAGGCCAGCCTGGACGAGCTGGCGCTCTTCGATGAGGCCCAGGTCCAGCGCTTCCTGGAGCTGCACCTGGGGCCGGCGCAGGCGGTCGAGGCGCGGGAGTTCATCAACCGCACCTATGACCTGGGTTCGCTGGCGCCCCGGCCGGTGCTGCTGGAGATGATCGTCCATACGCTGCCCAGGCTGATGGTCGAGGGGGGCGAGACGGTCCGTCCGACCGATCTGTACCGGTTGTACACCGACCAGTGGTTGGGGGACCAGAGCGGGCAACTCCGTACGAACCCGAAACAACGGGGGCGGATTCTGCGGCTGCTGGCCCGGGAGCTGTGGGGGCTGGAGGACCGGCGGATCCACTACAAGGCCCTGTCGGCAGTGTTGGAGGGGCTTCCGGGGGAGCTGTTGGGCAGGCTGGATCCGGTGCGGATCGACCTGGAGCTGCGCACGGCGGCCTTCCTGGTCCGTAGCGCAGACGGCTTCTATCGTTTCAGTCACAAGAGCTTCTTGGAGTTCTTCTATGCCCGTCACCTTGCCGACCTTGTTGGGGAAGGGAGGGTGGAGAGTGCCTTGGGATCGGCGCCGCCGAGCCCGGAGGTGTTGCAGTTTCTGTGGGACCTGTTGAAGGCGGAAGGGTTGGCGGCGCTGGCGGACCAGCTGCGGACACTTTTGGGTACGAGCGCACAGGGGATTGTGTCGGCGAACGCCTTGCGGGTCGCGGTGGCCTTTGAGCGCGCGGGGCGTGGGGTGGCGGTCCCCGAGGCAGCGCAGCTCGACGGACTGGTGCTGAGGGGCGAGGACCTGGCGGGTATCCGCCTGGCCGGGGCTTCGCTCTGTGAGGCGGACCTGGAGGGAGCGGTCCTGCGGGAGGCGGTGCTCGATGGGGCCTCAGTCGTTGCGGCGAACCTGCGGGGCGCAGACCTGCGAGGGGCTTCGCTTGTTGGGGTCCGGGCTGAGCGGGTGGTGCTGGACAAGGTCGACGGGCGGGGCTGTGACCTGCGAGAGGCGCACCTGGGAAATGCCAGCCTCGTGGCAGCGCGGCTGGTGGAGGCCGACCTCACGGGGGCGCAACTTGATCGGGCGGACCTCCAAGGGGCCCGCTTAGCGCGAGCTAAGTTGCCGGACCTGGCAGGGGTGCGAGGGTTGGAGGCGATGGGCGGACCAGGATTATCACCACCCGACGCCGCATACGGCTGGCAGATTCGAAAGACCATTACTCGCCTCAACGGTGCCACGTTCTCTCCCGATGGCACAATGGTCGCGACCTGGGAATCTGGACGCTGTATCCAACTGTGGTGCAGCAAGACAGGGCAGGTGCTACACGGGTTCTATGGCGGCGCTGGCGACGTGTTGCACCTGTTCAACCTTCCCGGCGAGGTACTGCACGCGGCATTCTCCCATTCCGGAGACACTTTGCTCACCGCTGTCGCGGACGGTACTGCTTGCCTCTGGGACACTCGCACCGGGGTAGTCAGACACATCTTGAGGGGGCACTCCGGCCCCGTAAACCTAGTTGCAATTTCTCCCGATGACGTCCAGCTTCTTACTGCGTCGCGGGACGGATTCGCCCGTCTATGGGAGGCCAACACGGGCAGGCTCCGACACTCCCTGCATGGATCCCCTGTTCCGGTGATGCACGCTGCCTTCGCCGCAAGCGGCGATACACTGCTCGTTGTGTCCGAAGACGGCTCAGCGTGCCTCTGGGACGCTCGCTCCGGCATTCAGTTGCACAAGTTGAATGGACACTCTACCACAGCGGTGTACGCCGCCTTTTCTACCGATGGTGGCTCCATCTTGACCTCCACTTCGGATGGCACCGTTTGCCTCTGGGACGCCCGGTCCGGAACCCTACGACTGACCTTACAGGGACATGAAGGCTCGGTCCGAATGGCCGCGTTTTCGCCTAACGGAGAGACCCTGCTCACCGCGTCCGATGACAGCACCGCTCGACTCTGGGAGACCCAAACCGGCAAACAACTACACTCGCTAATCGGGCACACCGACTCCGTGAAGTATGCCTCCTTCGCCCCCGATGTTGCAGCCCTTCTGACCGCCTCCGACGACGGCACTGTCCGTCTCTGGGACGCTCGAAGCGGCGATCTTCGGCACTCCATGCTTGGCACTATTCCCGGAGTTAAGCACGCCTCCTTTTCGCCCGACGGCACGTCCGTGCTTGCGGGGTTTTGCGCTGGGTTTCACGAGGGTCTAAACAATGGGGCTTCCTACATCTTCGACACCCAAACGGGCCGACCTCGACACATCCTGCAAGGGCGCGCCAGCGTGGTCAATAGTCTCGCTCTCAGCCCCGGTAGTGAATTGCTGTGTGTCGCATCCAGCGAGGGAGGGGTCCAGCTTTGGGAGATTCGTACCGGCAGGCGACAGCGAATCATGCACGGGCATTCCGGATACATTAGGAATGCCACCTTCAGTTCAGACGGCCGAAGCCTTGTTACGGCTTCTGACGACGGCACGGCCCACCATTGGAATGTGGCGACCGGCGAGCTTCGACGAACCATCAGCAGCCCGACCGGGCCGCGTGGATTCGCACTGGTCCTGCCCGGAGGCAAGACGGTTCTATTTGGACGCTTCGACGGAACTCAGACTCTCTGGGATGCTGATGACGGTACGGTCCGGCTATCAATCAATGCTGGCCCCTCCGCCTCGGTTCGCTCGTCGCCTGACGGCTCCCTGTTGCTGATTGTTGCGTCTACAGGGGTCGCCAATCTCTGGGACACCCGGACAGATGAAATCCGGCATACACTGAGAGGTGTTCCCAACTCGGCGCCGGCTGTATTCTCTGGGGACAACAGTACCTTGCTTGCCGACAGGACGGTCTGGGACACGAGCACGGGTGAAGTCCGCCACATTCTCCAGGGCCACGCCAATCCGGTGACGGGTGTTGCCATTGATGGCGACGGTAGCTCATTGGTTGCGGGTTACTTGGACGGCACCGTCCAGATTTGGGACGCCGATACTGGCCGGATTCGCTTCACACTTCAAGGACACCGCCAACAGGTGGTGGGTGGCGAATTTTCATCGAACTGCGAAGTCTTGTGCACCGTGTCCGAAGATTGTACCGTTTGTATATGGAATAGTCGAACCGGTGAGCTGCGACACAGGCTTGATGGCGCCCATGGTCCCATTACACACTTTGGATTCGCTCCCGATGGCGCCACGTGGATCACCACGTTCAGTGACGGAACGACTCGGCTCTGGGATACTCAAACCGGCGCCCTCCTTCGCGTCCTGTGGGCCACCCCCAGCGGCGGCTGGGCCAGCGTCACCGCCGACGGCCGCTGGCTCGGCGAGGGCGACGGACCCGACGAGCTCTACTACACCGAACCCGGCCGCATCGGCCGCGTCTGGATCGCCAGCGACTACCCGGAGCTCCGCGCCGACCGCACCTGACCACCGCCACTCACAACCGCGGGTCCACCGGCTCACTCTCCAGCGCCAACACCCCGAACACACACTCGTGCACCCGGTACAGAGGCTCCCCCTCCACAAACCTGTGCAGCGCCTCCAGCCCCAGCGCCAGCTCGCGGATCGCCAGCGAGCGCTTGCGCGACAGCCCGCGCGAGCGCAGCCGCTCCAGGTTCCTCGGCAGCAGATACTCCGGTCCGTAGATGATGCGCAGGTACTCCGCACCCCGGCACTTCAGCGCGGGCTGGACGAGGCCCTTACGATCCCGCGCCAGCCAGCCCAGCGGCTTGACGACGACGCCTTCGCCGCCGGCTGAGGTCAGCTCTTCCCACCAGGCGATCACCTGGGCCTCGGATTCCTCGTCGCCCAGCGTGGCGACCCGGTACTGCGTGGCGACGAAGAGCGGGTCCCCGGTGCTGGCAAGTCGGGCGAGGGTCTCCATATGCCAGGTGTGGTCGCGGTCGGTGTGGACGCGACCCTCGCTGGCCAGGAGGTGGAAGGGAGCGAGGCGCAGCTCGTCCAGGCCGCTGACCTCCCAGCAATAGCGGCGGTAGGCCTCGCGATACTGCTCGACGGCGGCGAGGCGTTCGCGGGTGGCGGCGGAGAGCTCGGCGGCGGAGGGGTCGCGGGCGGCGGCCTGCTCCAGGAGGGCGGCGGCGCGGGTGAGCACGCTCATGCCGGCGGCGCCGGTGGGGGCGTACTGTAAGCGCAGCAGCTCCAGGGCTTTGGCGGACCAGGGCATGATCTCGGCGTCCAGGACGACCCAGTCGGTGCCGAGCTCCTCCCAGAGGCCACTGTCCTCGAAGCCCTGGCGAACCCGGTCGAGCAGGGCGTGTTGCAGCTCCGACTCGCGGAAGAAGGGCCGGCCGGTGCGCGAGGTGACGACGCCGAGGCCGGGCTTCACTACCCCGAAACGACGCGGACCGACCGCAGGATCGCGGCAGACCACCAGGACCGCCCGCGAGCCCATATGTTTCTCCTCGACAACCACCTGGGCGACGCCGGCCTTGCGGAAGTAGGACAGAGCCTCGCGCGGGTGCTCCAGCAGGGGCGAGTCCTTGGGCGCGGTCTCCGAGGGTGACATCGTCGGCGGCAGGTAGACGAGCCAGTGCGGGTCGACGGCAAACCGACTCATCACCTCCAGCGCGGCGGCGGCGTGCTCTAGGTCGACGGTGACGGCGCGGCCAAGGCGTGTCTCGACGTGCCGGCGGCCGCTGACATCGTCGAGATCAAGCAGATCGCTGCCCGCGCGCGCATCCGGTGGCCGCAGCGGGCGTGCGGGCTCGTAGTAGACCCGGGCGGCGTCCACCGACACCAGCTCCTCCTCGGGGTAGCGCAGCGCGGTGAGGGTGCCGCCGAACACGCACCCGGTGTCGATACAGATGGTGCGGTTGACCCACTCGGCCTCGGGCACCGGCGTGTGTCCGTATACCACCTTGGCCCGCCCGCGGTACTCCCGGGCCCAGTCGTAGCGGACGGGCAGGCCGTAGTCGTCGGTCTCGCCGGTGGTCTCGCCGTACAGACAGAACTGTCGCACCCGCGCGGATCCGCGGCCCTGGAAGGCCTCTTTCAGGCCGGCGTGGGCGACCACCAGCTTGCCGTCGTCGAGGATGAGGTGGCTGACCAGGCCGTCGACGAATTCGGCGATCCGGGCGCGGAAGGCGTCTGACTCGCCCTCGAGCTGGGCCAGGGTCTCGGCCAGCCCGTGGGTGATCTTCACCTCGCGACCGTGCAGCTTGCGCACGAGCTTGACGTCGTGGTTTCCAGGCACACAGAGGGCGGTCCCTTGGGCGACCATGCCCATCACCAGCCGCAGCACATCGGGCGAGCGAGGGCCGCGGTCGACCAGATCGCCGAGGAAGAGGGCCTTGCGACCCTCGGGATGGTGGGCGCTGGGAGCCTCGTCGCTACCTGTGCGGACGTAGGCCAGGCGGTCGAGCAGCTCGACCATCTCGTCGTAGCAGCCGTGGATGTCGCCGATGATGTCGAAGGGACCGTGCTCTTCGCGGCGGTTGTTCCAGAGCGGGACGCGCTCGATGGTGACGGCGTCGACGGCCTCCTCGCTGTCGAGGAACCAGACCCGGTGGACGCCCTCGCGCCTTATGCCGCGGCGGTCGCGGCGGAGGGAGCTGAGCTGGTTTCGCACCACATGGGCCCCGAAGTCGCGGTCGGTGCGGGCGCGGTGGCGCGCCAACAGGACGCCCTCGGGCAGGTCGAAGACGATGACAGAGACGAGGCAGTCCTGGGACCTCGCCAGGTCGATGAGCACCTTGCGGTCCTCGCGCTTGACGTTGGTCGCGTCGATGACGGTGAGGCGGCCGCGCTTCAGGCGGATGCCGGCGAGGTGGTGGAGGAGGTCGAAGCCGTCGCTGGTGGCGCTCATATCGTGCTCGTCGTCGGAGACGAGCGCGCGACAGGTGTCCGAGGACAGCACCTCGGTCGGCAGGAAGTGCTTGCGGGCGAAAGACGACTTCCCGCTGCTGCTGGCACCGACCAACAATACGACGGACAGTTCGGGGATCTGAAGGTTCATCGCGAGAAGACCCCCATCTGGGTGGGCGCGCCCAGCGCCTCGTCGACCGGGCCGATGGGCTCGAAACGTACGGTGTAGCCCTGGCGCGTCGCGACGCCCTCGGCCCAGGCGGCGAACTCCTCCCGCGACCACTCGAAGCGGTGGTCGGCGTGGCGGAAGCGGCCGGTGGGCAGGTTCTCGAAGCGGGCGTTGTAGTCGGCGTTCGGGGTGGTGACGATCACGAGGCGAGGCCGCGCGGCGCCGAAGACGGCGGCCTCCAGGGCGGGCAGGCGGTCTTCGTCCAGGTGCTCGATCACCTCGACGAGGCAGATGGCGTCAAGGTCGGCGAGGCGTGCGTCGCGGTAGATGGCCGATCCGTGCAGCAGGGTGACGCGCTCGGCGATCTTCGCGGGCATACGCTCGGGGTTCAGGCGTTGCCGGGCCCTCTCCAACGTGCGCACCGAGACATCCACGCCGAGAACTCGTTGGAACTTGCTGCTGCGAGAGAGGCGGCCGACCAGCTTTCCCTCCCCGCAACCCAGATCGGCGACGGTCATTGCCCCCGCCTCTGAGAGAATGCGGTGCACGGTCGCCAGGCGCTGGTTGTTGAGGCTGAGACCTCGCTCAAGCGCGTCCTCGCCCGCGTCCGCCTCGACCTCGTCGGGGGGCTCGACAGCGTCCTCGTCCAGAAGCTGGGCCAGCGCACCCCGGATGAGGTGGCCGCGGTGCTTCAGCGAGCGCTCGACGATCAGCTCACGCTCGGGGTGGGCGGCCAGCCAGCCCTCGCCGTGGGCCAGCAGCTTGCCGATCTCGTCGTCGCCGACCCAGTAGTGTTTCTGGTCGTCGAGTACGGGGACCAGGACGTAGATGTGGGTGAGCAGATCGGCGAGGCGGCAGGTGCCAGTGAGGGTGACATCATGCAGCCGGCTGGCGCCCCAGCCGGGGAAGGCCGGGTCGAGGGGGAGCTGCTCGACTTCTACTGTGTAGCCAAGCGGCCCGAACAGACGATGGACGACTCCCGTGCCCCCGCGGCAGGGCAACGCGTGCAGCGTCGCCACCAGGGAGATCGGCGTGTCGGCGAGCTCCTGCCGCTCTCGGCTGCGGCCGCCCAGGGCGGTGCCGAACACCCGCGAGATCGCCACGGACAGAAAGGAGGAGGCGGCGTAGGGGCGATCGTTGACATACGCGGCCAGCGGCGCATCCTCGTTGCGCGGCCGCCCGCGGACCAGGCCGACGGCGTCGATGTCTACGAGCAGTGCGGCGGTGCAACGCTCTGGCGTCGCCTCGGGGTAGAAGACGTGGGCCGTCCCGAACGTGAGCTCGAAGGAGTGTGTGCGCCCCGGATTCTTGGCCAGCAGGTAGCCGAGATCGGTAGCAGGGGCGGTGGTGGTGGTGATCGTCAGGAGCACTTCTTCACCCCGTAACAGGCGGCAGCTCCACCTTGCCCAGGCTGGCCTCCGCCGCCTCGATCTGCCGCCGGACGGCCATGATCATCGGCGCCAGCTCCTGCCGCTGCCGCTCGTTCATCGCGCGGGTCAGCGACTCCAGCGTCCGCCGGTTCCAGGCCAGCCCGCGGGGGCTGCCCTTGCCGAGGTTCAGCCGCACGCTGTCCACCAACAAGCGCAAGGCGTCGGCGTGCTCGCCGCGCTCGCCGAGCAGGGCGGCCATGGCCTGGGTGGTCTGGGCCAGCCCGATGGCGTCGCCCAGGTTGAGCTGGGCGCGGGCGGCGCGGCCGAGCATCTCGCGGCAGGCGGGGGCCTCGCCGGCGCGGCCCAGGAGCTGGCCGTGGGTCTGCCAGACGCGGGCCAGCTCGCGGGGCTGGTTGAGGCTCTCGAAGATCTCCTCGGCCTCGATGGCGTGCTCGATGGCGCGCTGCATGGCCTCGGACTCCAGGCCCGGCCGGGAGGCGACGTGCAGGGGCAGCCGGGCCATCAGGTGGCGGGTCTCGGCGACCTCGCGGCGGTCCATGGCCTCCTCGGCGGTGAGGGGGCGGCCGTCGCGGCGGGCGTCGCGGGCGGCGCGGGCCGAGAGGGCCTGGAAGGTGCTGAGCGACTCCTCCAGCAGGTGGGCGGCGCGGACGGGGTCGCCCATGGCCACCAGGACGCTGGCCTGGTCGTTGAGCAGCCGCGCGGCGGCCCGGGACTCGCCGGCGCGCTGCAGCTCGCGGGTGCCCTCGACGAGGTCGGCCAGGGCCTGGTCGAGGTGCTCGGCGTCGCCCTGGTCAAAGGCGACGCTGGCCCGCAGGCGGCGGATCTCGGCCCGCAGGCTGGCGTCCTCGCTGTCGACGATGAGCGCAAGGGCCTCGCTGAGGGCCTTGTGGGCGGCGGCCAGGGTGGTCTCGCCCTCGCCGCTGCCGGACTCCCAGCGCAGGCGACCGATGATGGCCATGGCCTGGGCGGCGTGGTGCCGGCGGGTGGGCGTGCCCGGAAGGCGGCCGAGCAGCTCCCAGGCGGCCTGGGCGTAGTGCAGGGCCTGATCTCTGGCGCCTCGCTCGGCGAGGTCCAGGGCGGCGGCGAGGTAGCGCTCGACGGCGAGATCGACGTCGCCGGCCTCGGCGGAGTGGCGGGCCGCCCGGCCGCTGGCGGTCGGGTCCATGGCGGCGGGCTCCTCGGCCTGGGCCTCGGGGGCTTCGGTTTCGCTCGTCGTAGGGGTCGAGAGCAGGCCGGCGAGGCGCCGGTGCCAGGCGCTGGCGAGGCTGGGGAGCAGCTCGCCGCGGAGCTGCTCGACGAGGACGGTCGGGAGGTGGAAGCGGCCCTCGCCCAGGTCCTCGACCGGCAGGCCCGCGTCCCGGGCGTCTTGCAGGCTGAGCAGGATCTGCATCGGCTCGCGGTCGAGCAGGCGGGCGACGAGCTCGGCCTCGAAGCCTTCGCCGACGACGGCCGCGGCCCGCAGCACCAGCCGGGTGCCGGCGTCCATGAAGGGTAGCTCGGGGGCGGCGGCGGGCGGGGCCTCGAAGCGGAGGATCGTGGCGCCAGCGCGCTCGCAGGCGGCGACCAGGGCGGCCACGCTGCCCGCTGTGGGCGCCGCGCCGAAGCTGAGCATCAGGGCCGGCCGCAGCCAGCCGGGGCGAGCCACGACCCGCGAGAGGAAGGCGATCGTGGCGGCGTCGGCGGCCTCGGCGGCCTCCATCACGATGGCCGAGGGCCCGTCTACCGAGTCGGCGAGGCGGTTGAGCTCGGTGACCATGTCCCCGTCGCTGGGCCAGGTCCCTTCGGCCTCCTCGCCCAGCAGGCGCCGCCTCAGGCCGGTGCGCACCCGGTCGGCGGCCAGCTCGACCACCGGCGTCCGGCTGCCCACCAGCCGCGCCACCTGGCGCAGGGCCTCGTGCACCGGGCCCAGCATCCGCGGCGGCCCGTCGCAGCGCACCCGCACGGTCCACCAGCCCTCGGGCGCTGCCACCAGCCCGCTGGGCGCGCCGATCACGAGGCGGATCTGGCCGCCTTGCAGGCCAGCCCAGGGCTGAGCGGGGGTCGGGGCGTGGTCCATCGTGGCC